>JACMPP010000070.1 GCA_014377445.1 Oligoflexus sp. | reverse complement strand
GCGCCCACTGAAATATACATAAATGGTCCATAATATGTATTATTAACAGCACTTTACTAGGCATGGATAAGCGCAAAAGACAGGTTCGTCAAGATATTTTATTGACTGTTGCTTGCCCTGATAACACTTCAGAATGCGCGTGTGGATAGGTCCTTGCAGTCTGAGATTTGGGTCCGCATTCGGGCCGAAATCTCAGCCGAGGAAACCAAAATGGACAGAGTCAAGTACCCGCACTCAGCCCCGCAACCGACCTATCCGAACACAGTCGAGCTTCCCCATTCGAGTCCACGGTCCATTGTTTCGCCGAACGAGCCCAGGGACGACATTGCGTCAACTCAGCAAGTGGCGCCGCCTGAAGGCGCTCCGTTGGATAGTCATGCAAATGATTCGGCTCTTGGTCAGGCAGCTCGGCGCAACACCAAAGCGGTAAATCCTGATTCGATCATTCGCAAGGAGCTGGAATCCGGACCAGGCGGAACGCCCCATCATCCCTAAATTCCAAAGGCTCGAGTGATTCCACTCCGGGTCTTCGCCTTTCGTCTTTCCCGTCCAAAAAAGACATCCAATTTCATAGCTTTGCCTCCAGGATGAAACCAAACTCGAGGCGAAGACTCAGGTTGTGGCCATCGTTGAAAGTCCGTCTGTCATAGGCTATGACTGGGCCTCAGGAGCTACGAAATATGAATGTCCAGAGGGTTATCTCGCCGCCGGTTTTACTAAGCCTTTTTGAGGCACGAGTGGACTTTTATGTCGCGATAGTTCCGTCGCTGTGCATCGCAGTTGCCATGTTCTATCGATCGAATCGGGGGATCTGCGTCTCTCCACTTCAGGTGGTGATTTCGCGAATGGCTCCTACAAAGCCCAATGCGACGACAATCAGTTTTTGGCAGGGATAGCCCAAAGAAAGGGACTTCTTGTCAATGCGCTTTGTTGCGAGAATGTGAAAGATTTTTAAGAAAATCTTACTCAATAGCTGGCAAACTAAGGGGTCCACTTGGCTAAAGGATGAGTCTAATTATGAGTGAGTCCCGATTGAAGAAGTCACGACGCGTTTTTGGTTCTCTCTCCTTAATAGGAAGTCTCGCTCTTTCAATCTCCCTTCCAAGTTTAAATGCCTTGGCTGCCAGCAGCAATTCTCCTGCTTTGATTCGAAGCATCGAAGGCGTGAAAGAATACAAACTCGATAATGGTTTGCAAATTCTTCTCTACAGGGATTCCTCCAAGCCCAAGATTCTGATCGATCTCATCTACAAGGTGGGGTCGAGGCATGAAGGCTATGGCGAATTCGGAATGGCCCATCTCCTTGAGCACATGCTCTTCAAAGGGACAGCGAGTCGACCCGATATCATGAAAGCCCTCCATGATAAAGGGGCAGAGGCCAATGCCACCACCAGCTCCGATCGCACCAACTATTACGAAAGCCTGACCGCGAGTCCTGAGAACCTTGAATTTGCGCTTTCTCTTGAAGCGGATCGAATGATCAATAGCAAAATCGCGGCCGAAGATCTGGCCAAGGAATTCTCGGTCGTTCGCAACGAGTTTGAGAACAACGAGAACAATCCCAGCGGCAAACTCATGGAAAAAATGCTTCATGCGGCCTATCAGTGGCATGGCTACGGTCGGACCACGATCGGTAACAAAAGCGATATTGAAAAGGTTTCGGCCGACAGCCTCAGGAAGTTTTACAAGCACTACTATCAGCCGGATAATGCCGTTTTAATCGTAACGGGTGCCTTTGACGAAACGGATGCTCTGGCCCGCATTCAGAAAAACTTTGGATCGATTCCGAGGCCCCTGCGTGTCCTGGCGGAGACTTACACCCGAGAGCCCATCCAGGAGGGTGCCAACGAAGTTATACTGGAACGTCGCGGGGATGAATCGTCCGTCTATATTCTCTACCATACGGTCTCTGGTGCGGATCCAGTAGACAACGATCTGAGTGCTCTGGCGTATATTCTTTTCGACCGACCGTCAGGCCTGTTGTACAAGGAATTCGTTAAAAAGGGACTTTTCACTTCCATCACGGGTGGCAACGCAACTCTCGCCGAACCGGGCTATTTCTTTGTCGGCGGAAATATTCCCAAAGGACAGGATCCACGGAAAATCGCACAAAAGCTGATTGCCGCCATGGAAACGATCAAGCTCGATCAGATTACCCAAAGAGCGCTCGACCTTTACAAAGCGGATGCCAAGATCAGCGAGGAGCGGACCTTTGCCGATGCGGAAGCTGTAGGCTTCATGCTGGGTGAGAGTGTTTCCATCGGGGATTGGCGACTGGCATTTGAATCGAGAGAACGGACGGACAAGCTCACTCTGGATGGAATGAAAAAGGCGACCCAGTGGTTCAAGCCTTCCAATCGAACTCTCGGTATCTACCTGCCGAGTGCCAAGCCTGTCCGCACGCCGGAACCAAATGATATCGATATAGCCAAGATGCTCAAAGACTACAAAGGCCAGACTCAAATTGAAGATGGTGAAACCTTTGATACCAGCTATGACAACCTCAAGAAGCGAACCGAAATTGCTGTTATGGACCAAGGCATAAAGTTTGCACTCCTGCCGAAAAAGAAAAAAGGCAACCTCGTTACGATCGATATTCAGATTCCTCTGCAAGGACCGGCCGACGAGATGAGTCGGCAACGGCAGGCTATCGCACTCCTACCCAACTTGATGGTAAAGGGCACCAAGACCTTTGACAACGAACGGTTGAATGAAGAGCTGATTCTAAGCAAATCCTCCATTTATGGTGAAGGCCAATGGTCGCCGAGCGATCCGGGTGTGGTAAAGTTCTCGATGAGCACCAAGCGGGAGAAACTTCCTGAAGCCTTTGAGCTTCTGCGGCAGATTCTTCGCGAACCCCGCTTTGACGAGAAAGAATTCGATCTCCTGCATAAGCACAGTATTCAAGGCTTTGAAGAAGCGAAATTTGATCCAGGCACACTCTCGGCCTACGCCTTTGGTCTGTCGGTGATGCCTTATCCAAAAGGAGACGTTCACGCCACCTTTACGATGGATGAAGACTTGGCTTCTATCACGCGCCTTAAGCTCGCGGATATCAAGAACGTCTACAATAACTGGATCGGTGCGGAGAAAGTATTTGTCACTGTGGTCGGCGATTTCGAAGCGGCCGGTATGAAAGCACAGATACAAAGGCTCTTTGCCGGATGGAAAAGCAAGGTTCATGCAAAAAAAATGACATTCCCCTATGCACCCAGCGTTGTGTCTATGACACGCATCGATACACCTGACAAGAAAGGGGCTCAGGTCACGACGGGCTACAGTCTCCTCGCCAACAGTCGGGATCCGGAATACCCTGCCATTCGCCTGGCGAATCAAGTGTGGGGCGGAGGGTCTGCCTCAAGGGTGTGGAAGAGAATCCGTGATAAAGATGGTCTGACCTACGGCGTCTACGGCGGTATTTCCGTCACGAATTCTCTGGAACAGGCCGTTTATTCGACGAATGCTACCTGCGCTCCGGAAAACGCGGACAAGGTCGCAAAGGCGATGGATGAGGAATTGCGGCTCTTCGCTGGGAAGGGCATTACGCAGACTGAGCTTGATGATGCGAAGAAAGCGTATTTCGCCGATCGCAGGATATCCTTCGCAGACGACGCCTACCTGAAAGAACTGCTCATGAATGATATTCTTTGGAACCGTGATTGGAGCTTTAATGAAGCTCTGGATAACAAAGTGAAAGAAGTGACGCTTGATGAAATTAATGCTGTTATAAAAAAGTTCTTCACGCCCGACCGGGTTTTTACGGTGATCGCTGCCGACGAGAAAGTGGCAAAAGGAAAGATTGGAGATGGGCCTGCCGGGGCCAAGTCACCGACCGTTGAATAATCATTAAAATCCATTTCGATCAAAAGAGTGTTGGAAAAACAGGGGATGAAAGTGGATTTGGTCGTGAACGGTCTGGAGGGTCTGATTCGTATGGGCCGCAAGACCTATGACGTGGCGTTCATAGACTTTCAGATGCCGTTTATGGGCGGAATTGAGATGGCGTCTTTGGTGCGAAATCATGCGAATGCTCGTCTGGCGAAGACGCCATTGATTGCGACGACAGGATTCGCACACTATTTCGAAAGTAATCCACTGGTGGAAAGCAATTTTGACGATTTCATTGTAAAGCCTCACACCACGGCAATGGTTTTATCGTGCTTGCAAAGAATTCTTCTGACTAAAGTCCGCCCGTTGTATCCCGATTTAAATTGACCTTAGTTCTTGGTGAAGGTCTTTGAAGCATAGCTTTTGAAGGCAAATTCAACCCGGCGGTTCTTCGCCAGTGCTTCCTCCGTATCACCTCCCATCGCCGGCTTTTCCTTGCCGAAACTTACAGAATCGAGACGAGTATAAGGCACCTTCATGGTGCCGAGGTACTTGCGGACAGAATCCGAACGGCGCTGACCAAGAGCCAGGTTGTATTCGACGGAACCACGATGATCGCAATGGCCCTCGATACTGAGGTTGGCTTCCACGTGTTCCTGCATGTATCGGGCAAGTGAATCGAGCTGCTGCTGGCCGGCCTTGGTGAGTGTCGCGTCGTCATATTCGAAGTAGACGACTTCCGCGTGGAAAGCCACCTTTCCCGTCATTTTATCGACATGAAAATCCCTGACTTCAAAGGTCTTCGAGGCTGTAGGGAGCGGATAGGATATCTTTGTTTCTTCAACCAAACGGGGCTTTGACGCATCGTTTACGTCCCGCATAGCCTGAGCGTTTTGGATAGTACGAATCGGGTCTTCCAGATTGCGGTCGCTGCTGCAGGCGGGCCCTGTAAGAAGGAGAAAAAAGGAGAAAAGTAACTTGTTCGACAGCATGGCAGTTTCCTCGGGCGATAAGTTGGGACAAATCACTCAATGCATGACTTGAGCCGTTTTGCGCGAGGTCCTAAACCTTCAAGATCTTTAGAGACGGTTCAATAAAAAATCAAATTGAGGCGATAAATATGTCAAATATACTGACATCGTCTAGTTTTTGACTCTATCGGATTCGACTGCAGGTTTGACCTGAGTTGCTCTTGTATATCCCCCTGAAATTCGTAATTGATGAGTATTAGAAAAGTCGTCCCGTTCCAAATGGACCCAGCTTATCCGTCGGCACGCCCGCAGCAGTGAGGCAGCCTGCGAGTGCGTCCGCGATCGGTCTCTGTTTAGCATCAATGATCGTACCACTGGGGACGGCATGGGGCTTCCCTCCGAAAATCATCGCCGGCATATCGGCAAAACTGTGTCCCTTCGAGTGGTCGGACATTTCCGTGGCGGCATAGATGATTGTGTTGTCGAGCAGCGTCTTGCCATCGGTGTCGGCTGCGGCCTGAAGTTTGCTCATCATCGCGGCGATCGTTTCAATATAGTATTTCACGAAAGCCACCCAAATAGGAACTAAGGCCGCCGTATGCGCCGCTTCGTGGCCGTCCGTACTGCTACCGTTCAGCAGAGAATCGATACGACAGTGAAAAGCCGATTCACCAATGCAGATATTACCATAGCGAACGAGATCGCACTGAAGGCCGACAACTAGCAGACTACTGATCAAATCCATCATCTCTTTGAGCGTGTTGGTGTTCTTGCCAAAACGCAGGCCTTGTTCTTTGGTGATGGAACCTGGAATTTTGCAGGTTGCCATGCTCGAGTTGGCAGACGCTATTTCGAGTTCGCGGAGTTTCTCAAGGTGAATATTGAGCTGTGCACGGCTTTCGGCCGAAAGTCCGTAGCGATCCGAGTTCAGTTCCTTGATCTGGTTCACTGCGCCGTCGAGTACGCTTTGCCGACGAATCTTGGCTGCGATCGCTGCAGCATCGCTTGCGGGCACCCCTGTCCCCGCTGTTCCGAAAAACGCTGTAAAGAGCTTGTAAGGGTCATTCATAATTTCGTCGAGGTGTTTGCCCTTGGCATCAAAAGACCGGTAGTCGAGAAAATCTCCGAAACCAGCCTGATCCACAAATCCCGAATATCCGGTTTGAATGAGAGGGAGCTTCGTTGTGGGTTTGAAAGCCTCGTAAGCGATTTGGTCGATGCTGGCGGTCGTTGGAATTTCTTTCTTATTCGAGTTGGACCCATCCTGACTTTTGGACGAAGTACCGGTGAAAGCGCCCAAACCGCCAGCAACATGGGAGTTGATACCGCGCTTCTGTGGTTCCGAGACCCCGGGATGAGACATGTTTTGAATAAGAACCATCTGCCTTTGCAGAGGTGCTAAAGATTTAAGTACATCGTCAAAATTGAAGCGCTCTGGTGGAGCGCCTGTGCCCCACGAAAGAGTGAAAAGCCGAACGGGTGCGTCTCCAGCCGGCGCTCCGATGAGCTTTTCGCCATTGGATGCAAACTGCGCAAAGGGCAATGCGATCAGTGTGCCGCCTGTGCTGCGAAGGAACGCTCGACGATTGAATGATTTACGGGTCATGGCGTCCTCATGGTTCTAAAAATTCGGGTGTAAGCACAATCGCAGTTACCAGAGCCTGAAAGCTGTTGCCGGATTCCGTGAAGGCCTTGCTCACACGTTCTAATGTCACTTCTTCGGGATCGACCAGATTGCCGGCGAATGCGTAAGCAATCATTCTCTCTGCGATACATTGGGCCACGGTCGGGCTTTTCGCAAAGGCGGCACTGACTGTGAGCGCATCGGCATACTCGCTGGCTTTGCCATCCAGGCTGAAGGTTGCCGTTGTCACGATAGGGTCCTTGGCTTCATCCACGGTTCGGGTGCGACCGACGAAATCGAAACGCTCAAATACAAGGCCGATCGGATCAAACGTTTTATGACAGGCTCCGCACTTCGCTTTGCCCATGCGGAAGATGGATTCATCGCGTTTGCTTCTGAGAATGGCGGCGTCCTTTGCGGCTTCGGCAAGGTCGTCAGCGCCCGGTGCACCGGCTTCTTTGCAGAGAATGGTCTCATAAACAGTATTGCCTCGCGTAATCAGGCTGGTCGACGATCGCTTGGTGGTTGCGAACATAAAACTTGCCTGGGTGAGGATGCCGCGTCTGGGACTGTCTGCGGCTATAAGCGTTGAGATGGGTTCGGCGGATGCGTTCGACAGGGTAATGCCGTAGAATTTGGCGAGATCAGCCGTGAGGAATGTGTTCTTCGGGACAAAAATTTCCTCGAGGAAATCCGCCTTGGGATTCATGGCGGCAGCAGCAAAGGTTCTTTCGGTTTCAAGGAACATTCCGGCAAGAACGGACTTCGTGACTCCTGCGGCGGCGGCATCGGTGAGGTCGCGACGGGTCGTTGTGTAGAGCCTCAGCCATTCATTGGCGAACTGTCCGAGGCCTCTTTGGCTTCTGACATCACTGAGCATGCGTGCGACCTGGGCCTTCACACTTACCTCGTCGAGAAGACCGCTTTTGGCGGCAGCATCGAGGAGTATCGTATCCGGCGCCGATTGCCAGAGGACGGCAGCCAGGCGGGCTGCGACTGCGTAGGAGCCGTTTAATACGCCACTTACATTCGCGGCCTCGGCATGATATGCGAACTGAGAGCTTTGCAACATGATTTCAACGGCGATGCTCATCGATTCGAGATAGGTCTTGGCACCTGACTTCACGATGCTGGCCAGCAAAGCGTCGGTCTCGGCTTTAGAGGGCACGCGACGATAGGTTCGAGTGGCGACTTTGGTGATATTGGCTTCGAGACAGGCGAGGTCGCCAGCGGCACAGTTTGGAAGATCTTTGAGAGCCGGTGCGGTGAGAGCGAGATTTCCTGCCACGAGGCTGGCTTGCTCCGCATACCACTTGGCCAGTGGCGTCGACATGGAAAAGGCGCTGATGCTGTTGAAAAAGCCCGTATCGGTTGCCTCTGCCGGATGATCATCCATCACAGAATCAATGGAAACGGCATAGAGGTCGAGCACGGTGTTTTTCACTTCAACTGAACTCAGACCACGAAATTTTTGTGATGCCGAACGAACGGTATTGCTTTCGGCAGGGTCGTTGCCTGTCTTTCCGGGTTTCGGTCCCGCCGAAACTTTTCCCGAGCCCTTTTTCATCATCGGGGCTTCCGGTCGCGAGGAATTGCAGGCCCCAAGCATTGCCGAAAGCAACGCGGCTGCCAGAGTGAGTGCTAGGTCGTATCTTCGACTTTTCGTAAAAGGCATCGGAAAACCCTCATTAGGTTCTCCCCTATCGGCGTATTCTCATCATTCTATTGAGTCATTTTTTGTTGCGCGTATATTGTCCTGGAAATGCAAAGGCTTAGATTCTTCTGCTTGGATGAATTCAATGGTTTCGATAATTCCAATGGTCGGAGAACATTTGAAACTTCCAGCGATCGATCGCCCTATCGATCCACGCAATCGTACTAACAATCGAAAATCGAACGAAATCTCGATCGGCTTCAGGACGCTTTTGATTTGTTGATGAGCCAGCGGCTCAGGACAGAATACAATCCATCGAATTTTACGGGCTTGGAGATGTAGTCATTCATACCTGCCGCGAGGCAGCGCTCCCTATCACCTGTAATGGCATTGGCCGTCATGGCAACGATAGGGATATTGGTTCTTGGTAGGGTCGGGTGACTTCTAATGCGGCGTGTAGCTTCATAACCATCGAGTTCGGGCATCTGGCAGTCCATGAGGACAAGATCAAAGGGAATGGAATCGAGCGCGTTGAGCACCTCGAGACCGTTCGCGACGACGTGAACGTGAAGTCCCATTCTCTCGAGAACTTTAATGGCGATTTTTTGATTGCTGGCGTTATCTTCGGCGACCAGAATTCTAAAAGGTTTGGTTTGAATATCTTTAAAACTGGGCCGTCTTTCGACGGCCCAGATTAGACGGTCTATCGATCGAATTGTCATTCATAGCTTAAGGTGCTCCCACCCTCGACTCATCGCTGGGTAAGCTCGCGACTTGACATGACTATTCCATCAGAAAAAAAAACATAAAAATTGGGGCTGACTGAATCGGTGGGTTTGGCGTATTCATTCAGCTTAACAGGGGCTTATAAAAAATGAGCAGGGGCGCTGCCAATCGGCTCTTATGACTAGCAGCGCCCCTTGGGAGAATAGATTAGAGCTTCACACTGTAGACGAAGCTGGCTTTTGGAGCTCTCAGCCAGCGTTCCGCGATCGTCGCCTGAAGTGCTTTCGATACTTTGCTGTCGATATAATCCGCTTTCAATTGAGCCGCGACTTTTGTATCGCCGCGTGCTTTCAGTCCGACTGTGACTTTCGCCAGTTTCGGAACGACTTTGGCGAATTTAGACACATCGATATTCATGCAGCCTTTGTCTTGTGTGTTAGCAGCCAACTCATTTGGCAACCAGACTGCCGCTTTTTCCTTGAGCAGAAAGCCCAATTGGATCGCAGCGAGCTGGCTGTAGGGCTTGGCTTTGCCCTGCCCATCGTACATTCCACTGCTGATGTGACCAAAGGCCCAAGTGGCAAAGGAAAGGTGCGATTGCTCGACCAGAGCCTTGTCGAGAAGCTTTTTTTCAAGAAGCCATTCAGCAAAGAAGAGTGATCCGGTTTGAGCTTTCAGTTCCTCAAGCATGGCCGCTGTGGGTCCGCCGAAGATTTGATCGTCGGTTTTGCCTTTGACTTTATATTCGTGGGACGGTCCCAGGTTGTGCGACGCTTCGTGAAGAAGAGTATCGAGCAGGCCGGCATCATCATTATCGATCCAGCGATCCATAGTCGCCGGGCAGAACATCGATTGAGCAAGCTTCTTTGAGTCGGCTTTGCTGTCCGCATCTTTATAGAAGTTGATCATGGCCACAGTGCGGCCGCGGCCTTCATTCGCCACGGGTCCCCAGTTAGGAAGACTTTGGCCGATCGTAGCCCCGTGAGGGGCACGGGCGTCACCGGCGTTGAGGACGACGTCGATGAAATCAGGCAGGTGAAACGAAACAGGATGAGCTTTGTAAGGTTTGCCGGCGACTTCAGCGAAGGCTTTTTCCATATCGTTTTTCAATGGATCGAGCTTTTTCTGCCAGGCCAGTGACGACTTGTTAATCAAGGCAAAGCTCACGTGAAACCCGGCTTTGCGCGAACAGGGATCACCGTAGGTTTCATCCGGACCGACGCGGAGGTACCATTTCGAGTTCTGGGTATTCATCTTCGACCAAGCTTCATCCGCTGGTTGCCAGTTGTTGTCGAGGAAGGATTGAGCGGCTGCGAGGAGATAGGTCTTGAAAGGCTGCTCATCGGAGCTTTTGATCGCGTCAGCCGCTGCTTTCAAGGCGTTGGATACGACGATCATATCGTCACTAAAGGCCGCGTTGTAAGGCAGGACTCCGTAGTTACCATCTTTGCTTTCGCTGACTACAACGAAGGGACTTAGCAAACTGTCGGCGTCTTTGCGCGCGGCAAGAGTTTCGCAGAACTTAGGATCCTTCGCCTGCAGAGACGCAGGGTAAAGGCCTGAGATACGTTTGGGATTGCCTGCGATCGCATTGCAGTCAGGATTTTTTTCGGTCTTGGGCGCATGACACCAGGCGCTTTGGTTGCGGAAGAACAACATCTGGCTGGCGGTGTCATCGGCTGGCAATTGCTTTTTCAAGGCATCGACGCCCGTTTGTTTGGCGAAAATGCGTTCTACTGCAACAGCGGCTTCGAAAATATGGCGAACGATTTGTTTGTCTTCTTCAGACGATTTGGAAAAATCGGTTTGCACGATTGTCTGACGCCCTTGGTGCAATTCTTCGAGGACGGCCGCGCGGCGTTTCGCTTCTACCGGATCCTTAACAGGAGCGAGAGGGGTCTTGTAGTGAGCCGCAATGCTTTCGTAAGCCGCTTGAAAGGTCTTTGAAAATTGAGCGCCATCGACCCAGTTGTTCTCCGCGGACGCCTTGAGGCCCCAGAAGCTGTTGACTTCATCCGGATCCACCGTGCTGTTGTTATTCTTGTCTTCAACCCAGAACAGCGGCAGAGCGAGTTCTGCCGCGATGCGGTTGAAGTCAGTGCGAGGCACTGCGTTGTATGAGGAAGCCTTGGCATCTCCCGGCTGGGTATGCGAACAGGCAGCCACTATCCCTTGAGATAGAGCGAGGGCTAGGAATAAGGACTTTTGGTGCTTTGCCATTATTTGGCCTTTCATGGGTAAATCGAGTCCATCCTTTTTAAAGGGAAGCGCAAGGCAACGCAATCTCCGCAAGGGTGATCGAGCGGAGGATCTGATTTGGGGAGGACTTTACCGGCTCAATTTGGCCTGAAGTGGATTTTTGAGAGAGGGAATAGACTTTATTTGGCGTAGAAGATGGAGATAGGGGGGAGAAAGGGCGCATGCGCCCTTTGCAATGGTCTCAGTCGTGGACGATGCCGTCACAATCCAAAGTTTGAAGAACAACGGCAGCATCGGTGCGGCCGACGATGGACGTAACAACCGACTTCAGTGATTTACCACTGCGCGTTTTGATATGGATGTTGGTTACGAAGGAATCCATCCTTACCAGGATCCAAAGGCCAACAACCGATTCAAACCGCCGTCCGGAAAGGTTTGCACGCGCAGTGCGTGAAACACGCCATGATCTTTCACATCAAAGGATTTTTGACTCCCGGCAAAGCCTTTGACCCAGGTTCGCGGCACCAGCTCAATCCACTCGCCTCCGCTTTGTCCCTGAATGGCTAGCTCCAACGGATTGTTGTTCACAAAGAACGTGAAATCGACCACCAGCTTCTGCAAACGGGCGGACTTGGCAAGACTCACGACCACTTCCTCGTGATGGCCGGACTTTCGACTCCTGGCCGATTCCAAACCATCAAACATATTGAGGGGCCGGTAGGGCGAAATCACCTGAATCGCTGGACCATAATGTTCGTTTGATGCACTCACGATTTTTGCCCCAAGCGCAGCCGAGGCCATATTCACCAGCTCGCCTGGATAAAGAACAGACCGATTCCTCTCGATTTCTTCGGACGTGGCTGAGAAGGGCAGGCTCATCGGTTTTTGCGTCTGGGCAATCGGATCTGCGAAGCTTTTGCATTTTGCCTGAGGAGCCGGTTTATAAGCCTTTCGCTCCTCGGCTGGAAGATCGCTGTAAAGACCGAGGCGGGTGAAACCACCGTCGGGATAGTTCTGCACGCGCACGCTCGTATAGATGTGCTCATCCTCACCCCGATCGATGAGACGTAAGCTATGGCCTTCCATCGGAGTCTTTTCTATCAACTCAAACCATTGCCCATCGCTCAGCCCCTCGAGGCGAATAAAGGCCGCTTGATTGCCTAAATGATATTTCGTTGATAAAGAAACATATCGAATGAGGCCCGGCTTCTTCAATTCTAAAGACATCTCATCAAAAGGCTTGGGATTATGCCTTACCGTTTCCCAGCTATCCATGGTTTTGCCCTGCTTGCCGAACAATCCGGGATCGAACGTCGGTTCGTAGGGACTGATGAGATTCTCGGCGCGACCGAAAAGTTGATTGCTGACTGCGAAAATTCTCGCGTCGTTTAGTAAATTCAAATCGGCCAGGGGACTTTTATGGCCATTTCGAAGAATGGCTTCGGGCAGCCTTGGTTCAAAAGTCTGGAATATAAGATTTCGATAACCAATGTTCACGATTTCTTCGGCCTTCAGAAGACCTGGATCAAAATTCCCGGCAAACCGTGCAAAGTCCACTCCCTGCATTTGAAGGAGCTTCAAAGCCTCCTGAGCAACCTCGGCATTAAAGAGAACTCCTGAAAATTCTCCGTTGCAAAGGGTGACAAGACCTTTCCCCTGATCGGGGCCGGCAAAACAATAGAGATAAAGGCAACGGAATCCATCGTTGGCTCCTTGATGAATCGCCAAGCGGTTCTCGCCTGCATCAGCTACAAAAATTCCCAGTCCCATGTTACAGCCCATGAAACGCTGACAGCCAAGATCGGTCCCGAAGAGGAGAGTGCGCGCCGTATCGTGGGAAATAGGGCCCGATCCTTCGAGGTCATGATAGGCCTTGCCCAAATGAACGAGAAATTTGCCGATCGCATCACTTGTTCCCATCGCGCCGGCCGCAAACGCCGGGAACATGAGTCGATCACCCGGAATGATCTGACCATCATCACGAATGCCTTTGGCGTATTTCTGCTGGGGAAGCGTTGGCTGATGAAAGGTGAAGTCCTGCATTCCCAGGGCATTTAAGAAAGGTCGTGTCATGCTGTTGAGAGACGCCCCTTCCAGTTCTTCAAGGAGATGTTCCAGGACTATGAACCCAGCCCCTGAGTATTGAAAGACTTCCCCGGGCTTATTCACAACAGCGATGGGATCGTAGCCATACTTCGGGTTGCCGTTTAAAAAGTCCCTGATGGGAGGCATGGGTTCGTTGGCCGGAACACCATTCACATAATGCAGATTCAAAGCTTTGTGACCCATGAGATGAGCAATGGTGACCGCATCTCCAAAAGGACCTTTCAAACGAAAGTCTGATTTGGTCGTCCCAAGCAAATGATTCACAGAACTATGGATGCCGATACCTTTGCCCGCAAAATATTCGACTGCGAAAGCGGATGCCACAGACTTGCTCAGAGAGGCGACTTCAAACCAGCAGTGCTCATCCGCATTCAGGCAAAGAGTTTGAGACGACTCCGCCGTCAAAAGAGTGATCATGGCTGATGGAACCTTGTGCTTCGACTTTATGCTTTGAAATAGGCTACTTCGCTCTTGTTCCATACGAGTGAGAAATCGTTTCTGAGCAATCTCCCAAAGCGCCGTCCGAGCCTGATCCAGCTCCTGATCGAGTGTGTTGTTGATCCTTTGTTTCATCAGATGAAGAAGGTCTTGGCCCGACCGACCCTGAGCCGACACTAAGAATTTCATGCCAAATTTCTTGAGGTAATCGACACCAAAGCTTTGTAATTCTGTCCTGAGCTTTTCCTCTTCCCCGAAAACGGCGGCCTGCTCTTTCATGGCCATGGCGTCCAGAGTCTTTCTCGCTTCGCCGATATCGCCATGGAAGGATGCGGCCGTGATGATGTCAGAGACCGTGAAGGCCCGAACCAGAGCTTCCCCTTGGTTGAGATCGGGAATGAGGTCTTCGGCCATCGCTTTGGCAAAAGTCTGATGACCGAGGCATTCAAACCAATTCATAAAGCGCTCGATGGATGGATTCCAGGCAAGCATTTGGGGATCGATGGCTTTGAGAGCCTCCCAGGGATCAGGAGCCGCGCGCAGGGAATCGACGGTGAACGGCAAAAGCATTTCGCTGACAAATTCAACCGGACTTCGATCCGTCATAAAACGAATCATCAGTTTGAAGGCGATCGGATACCATCGGGACGATTGTTCATCCCACTTTACCTGAACATTCTTCTTCTCGTTCGACAGGCCTTTGCGAATGAAGGTCAGTTCTTCAAACGCCACTCTCAGAAAATCGTCGATTGCAAAACGCCCGTGATGAATCTCGTGCCAGACTTCCCAACGCGAGCGCTCCGTCGTAGCCAGATCATCCAAGACGCGAACAGGAATGCCCTCCAGACTCGCGGGAAGGGCGACACAGCCATTCCCCATCAACCAATCCGCCAGATACTGGAGGCATTGAAAAATGTTGTAGCGTACCTCCTCTTCGAGGTGATTGCGCGTGCCAGGTCCGGCCTTCAAGTCCGCGACGATCAGGGCGCGAGGATAGAGGGCGTCCTGCGGATCAAGGCCCTCGATATCGGTGCCTTCTACAAAAGCGATCAGCTCCTCGGCATGTTCCTTGTGGAGAAGGCTGCGGATGAGGCTGTAAAGCGGCTTGGAATCTCCGGCTTTAGACTTCTCCCAGCCCATAACGAAGGCCAGTCCTATCCGAACAAAATCGGGATGTGCCACCCAAAATCCGGTCAAGTCCCGTTTGAGTTGGGTCACGACATCTTTCATATAGGCTTTGAGAGTCACCTGAAAGGAGGGACTTGCCAGATCCGAACTCGAAGGAAGGACGCCGTACATGCCTCCCACTTTCACTCCGCCGCGAGACCCGACCACATCCGCGAGAAGATGATGCGAAGCCTTGATATAACGAATTACGATTTGAGGGTCGGACTTCGAGGGGATTCGATAGTTGCTGTCTTCTTTAAACAGGCGGGCGGTCGATGCAAGATAATCATGCCAGCCCAAGGAGGCGCCGGCGAAATAGGGATAGAGCTCATCTATAATTTCATGGACCCGGAAAATAGCGCGCGGATTTTCAAGCACGATCATCAATCGAATCGTGCCCAGCGCGTATTCGGGATGCCGGCACTTCAGGTTGGCTTCTGTGGAAGCGACCATGTGATGGATATAGCGCGCTTCCTCTTCATTCTCAAGCTTGGGCACATAAAAGACCAGGGCCTCAGGATTTTGCCAGTTGCGAAACACTTGCAGGGCAAAGTCGTAGAGATGGAGCGGGATCGGGTCTTCCCCGCGGAAGAGAAAGGTGCAGGGCAAGGCCAGCCCCGGAAATCTTTTGATCGGCAGGGAGCGAAATTCGTCCTGCAGCTTATACTGCTTGCCACTCACTTCATCGGTGGCGGTCAGCGTTCCATCAAAGCATCGACTCAAATTTTCGCCAGCGGCCACGAGATCGCTTCGCAAGGGTGTTTTTGAATCCTCATCATCGGCGCCCCATTTCGGTAGATAGGGGCAATCCTTCAAAAGCTCTCCAACTATCGCAGGCTCCATGGCCAGCTTGCGATGGAAGGCATTCACTGCATTGATCGCCATTTTCGGAGTATCCGGCGGTCCAAAGAGAGTGACGTGCGGTCCTTGCAGATATTTGGGCAAAGCTGCGACAGGCTTTCCGCCCTTTTGCAAATAGTCCTTTCGCTTGGGTCCGAAGACGGTGCGACCGGAGTTATCCTCAAGCCCCAGGACTGTTTGGTAATCGGGAGACGAATAATCCCGTCGGTGGTCGCGATTGAATTCAGCCAGTACACGGGCGCGCTGATCGATGAACAGGCGATCGCTGTCGCGAGCTTGCAAGACTGTGTTCAGGTCTTCTTTAATCTCATCGTAAATCTCAGAGAGAAATTGCAGGGACAGAGGATTTTCGAGGCCACCGCCTTCGCCCAGTTCGCGCAAATCGCTGTTTTTCATGCCGTGCACGGGGCGCGCCTGTTTTAGGAGATGCGCTTTCAAACGCGGTGACAGAAATTTTTCATAGTAAGGAATATCTGCCATTGACTACCTCGAGATTGAAATAACTCCGTTACATAGGCGCACATCGACCCTATTATCTTGCATGAATTCGAACGACTAAGCATTGATAAAAACTTCCGCGAATAGCCTATTTCTTCCGAGCAAGCTCTCTGACCTTCCTCCTTGACCATGATAGGGGCATTGTTTAAGCTGCGCGTTACCCGTTCTGCCTGAAAAGGCATTGAAACAAAGCCGGAGCTTTAGCAACAGGAGACGATGAAACGATGGGCCAACTTTCAACCCACGTCCTGGATACAGCACTGGGAAAGCCAGCGGCCGCCATGACCATTACACTTTATCGGACGGTCGAAGGCCAAGCGGCGGTAGAGCTTTGCCGGACAGTGACCAACGCCGACGGACGCACACAGGAGCCTCTTTTACAAGGTCCTGCGTTCCTCGCTACTGCTTACGAATTGGTTTTTGATGTCGCTCCCTATTTCCGAAAATCGGGAGCACAGGTTTCCGATCCGCCCTTTCTTGATCGGGTGACACTTCGTTTCACTGTCACCGATCCTTCGGCCAAATATCATATACCGCTGCTGGTATCGCCCTGGTCCTATTCCACCTATCGAGGCAGTTGAGGAGTTTAACTTGGAATACTACGTTCACGAGTGGGCGCTCATGCTCCTACGCTGGTTGCATGTGATCACGGTTATCGCCTGGATCGGCGCCTCTTTCTATTTTGTATGGCTCGACAACAGTCTGGAAAAACCCAGTGACCCCGATCTGCTGCAAAAGGGCGTCGATGGCGAGCTCTGGGCCGTGCATGGTGGCGGTTTCTATAATCCTCAAAAGTATAGGGTCGCCCCCAAAGCGCTTCCGACCAATCTCCATTGGTTTTACTGGGAGTCCTATTCGACCTGGCTTTCGGGAATGGCGTTGTTTGTTGGGCTTTATTTGCTGAACGCAAAGACTTATATGATCGACCCCCAGATCTATGCGATGTCGGAATCGACGGCTATTCTCTTTACTTTCGCTTTTCTGGTGGCTGGCCTCGTTGTTTATGAGGCGATCTGTCGGTTTTTCGGCCGCAATGTCTGGCTATCTGCCGTAGCCTTGGGAATCATGGTGACTCTTGCCAGCTTTGCCGCCTGTCATGTCTTTCAGGGACGCGCAGCTTTTCTCATCGTGGGAGCGATGCTCGCGACGTTAATGACGGCCAATGTGTTTTTCTGGATCATTCCCGGGCAACGCAAGGTGATTGCTTCGATGCGCGCGGGTGAAAAGGTGAACCCGATTTATGGGCAAAGGGGAAAGCAACGAAGCGTTCACAACACATATTTTACTTTGCCCGTGCTGTTCGCCATGCTCTCCAACCATTACAACATGATGTATAACCACCCTATGAATTGGCTGGTTTTGGTGTTGATGATGACGTCGGGTGTCTTGATCCGGCAATTCTTTCTTTTGAAACACAAGAAGAAGATCAACTGGTATTTCCCATTGAGTGGTGTTGTCAACATGCTTGGCGTTTTCTTCTGGATAGCTCCGAAGAGTCCTCAGGCACAGGCACAGGCCCAGGATAGCGCTCCGCCCAGCACCGCAGAGATTCAGGTGGTCATCAACAGCCGCTGTGTCGGTTGTCATGCCACGCACCCAACGCTTATGGACGCGCCCGCTCCCAAGGGTGTCATCCTTGAAACTGCTAAGGAGATTGATAAGCATGCAAATATGATTTTTATTCAGGTTGTGCAACTCAAGGTCATGCCACTCGCCAACCTCACGCACATCACAGATGAAGAACGAGCTTTGATTGCAAAGTGGTACGAGGGGCGGAAACCGTGACCTTCCGATCATTGTAGATTTGTCAGAGGATATTCCCGAGCTAACGGATTTGATGAAGCAGTGGATCGAGGGTCACCTCGATACGAGAGCCCTCGTCAAATTCGTTCGCAATTCTCTTGGCCGGTGCAGAAGATCTCGGCAAAACAACGATCGCGAGGAACCTTGGCCGAAAACCCTCAACTGCCCAGTGGGGTAACCAGCCAGAAATTGATCCGTCCTTCCTTATCATAAGTTTGAATCCAGACATGGCGTAAAAAGAATTTTTGCTCCTCCACCGAATCGCCCAACCCAAGTTTTGGGTAGCCTACATATTCAATTTTGAATTTGGTAAAGTCCTGTCTATCGAACTTCACAGTCTCTTCAGCAGTATAGAAAAAGTATCGTTGAGTGTTTTTAGGGCTCATTTTCTTTTTGATGCTTTCAGGCGCTGTTTCAGCTTTGATTTTCGATATCGGTTTGTTTAAGTCAAGTGCTGAAAGTAAAATTGGTGACGGCTTGCGTAAGACAAGCTCACTTTCGATAGGTTTGATAGATAGATCTGCTATTTTGGTTTCATTTTTCGAGGCGCCAAGAATCCAGCGATTCTTACCTTCATTGTCTTTAACTTTGTAAAAAGCTTCTCCTGCGGACAGTTGCCTCTTTTCTAAAAACATTGCCCAACATTCACAATCACCCCCGCCCGTGATACAACCTGCCTTGAGCTGAACTTTTGATTTTGAAAGAAGGTCTTTTTCAGGCTTGTCATAGACGCCAACTCGGTTGTTGAACCATGCATCATCATTATTTTTAACCTCAGCGCATGGAATACCGCCCAATAATTTTTCAGAAGAGAGAAACAAGTCTAGTGAGACGGTGTCAGCGAGGAGCTTTTGAGTGTGGAAGGAGAATATCAAGGCTAGTCCAAGAGAAAATTGCGAGATAAATTTCATTACTGCTGGCCCCCATCTGTGGCTACCATTATAGCATAAGGTTATAAATGACAATACTCGGCTAAAGGTAGTGAAATTTTAGTGAGATGCGTTGAGCTGCTTACGCCGCTCTAAATTAACTTTCGAAATCTATCTATCGAGACAGCTTGATAGTGCGTGGGCTTAGCAGCAGAGCCGTGTCTCGTTCAGTTCAGTGTCGAGCTGTGATTTGCCTCTTTCAGAAGGAATTCTTGTTTGAGACCTTCGCGCAGTAGGTCTCGAAGTTCACGTTCTGCAATCCCTTATAGTGATTAGATGGTACAGACCATACGCTTTGCAGCAATGGCCCACACGTGGGCATCGTTCAACGAAACCATGTTTTGGATAAACGGTTTTCCGCATTGACGAAATATCAGCCTTGGCCGACAGTGACCCGGGTTTGGCTATTGCCGAACAGGACCACATTCGGAGTGAAAAAAGCGATGGCATAGCCTACGAGCATCCCTCCGAGGGCCGCATCGACGCTTTCCCCTGGGATCACGAGATTCTTGCCGAATGTAAGACGATCTATAAGTCTTTCAAAGGTTGGACCGAGGAGCTGCCGCACGGGGGGAAGATCAGTGATATGTCTAAGAACGCGCAAGCTTACGTCGATGGGGTCGAAGAGATTCTCGGCTTCCCAGTGTCGATGGTCGGAACGGGAGTGAATCGCCAGGATGCTTTGTTTCGTTGACGGGAAGCTGAGTTAAATCTTTTAAAGGAAAAGTCGTTCTGAGCTGAGTTCTGCCTTAGCTTTTTTTTATGTCATTGATATTATTCACTCTTCAAAAATAATCTCAATTAAAGGTGGATTTATGACAGCGTCAAATGTACATTCCTGTTCCGACCCACTGGTCTTGGGATGCGAGTTCGGTCCTTATGAGGAGCGCTCGTAAGGAAAGCAGAGCTTTCGTGCTATCAATACATAAGGAGACAGTTCATGAAATCGTATCAGAATAATCTTTGGGCCTTACTGAGTGTCAGCGGCCTTTGGGCGACACCTAGCATAGCTCAGGACAGGCTCATTCCCGAGGCTTGTGACAGCTTGAACGCCCTGTCCACCTGCTTATCCCCTAAGGATCAATTCCTCAGCCCCGAAGCAGAAACGGGTAAATCCCGCTACGTCGCCGACAGTATTCGTTACTTCTTAACGATGAAATCTGATCAGAGCGAGTCCGCCCGCATCGCGACCGATTCTTCCGAAGAGGTCTTGAGTTATAAAAGGCCATTGGAGAAAAAAGAATGGAACTCTGTCAATCGCCTCTTGGACAAATATACTCTTCACCCCCACTACTCGCCACGAGTGATCCGCTTTGAGTTGCCACCCTGGCTTTTGACCACGGGTTATGGCGAGAAATCGATGAAAAACGTGGATGAACTCCTCCGCCTGACACCAACCGATTATAAGTCGATCGACTGCGAATCTTTTCCCGTGCAACCCTTCGGTCGTTGTCACGTCGTCTTTCTCTACGGGCGTGATGATCCTAAAACAGCGAAAGATGATCGGGTCGAATGTCCGATTTACGAGGAGTTTACTTTCAACGATCGGGGCGAGATGAGTTTCATCGAAGCATGGACCGATAAGAGCGGATATTTGCCTATGCCTGCCGAAGACCATTGGGCTGAACAAGCCGGTGTTTCACGCGTTTCCACCTCTGTGCCTGGTCTTGGACAGGCTTCCGGCTTCATCGATCCTTTTTCCCCAGCCTTTGCGGCTGCGGCTCGAATCTTCGATCAAAATTATCAAAGTGAGTTTTGGACATCGGCAATTCATCCCATCGGACCTTTCACCTCGATGGTCGAGGATGTCAAAGGTCAGCTAAACGGCAAGCCCTTTCCATTGGCTGGGATCTTCAACATTTGGCCCGCTTGGACCAAAAGAGCTCTTAAACATGTTGGGAAGAATGTTTTGGATGGTTGTGATCCCGCGCCTTTGGCTCCTTGAGTTCGGGGCCGAACGAGACGCGAGTCTAGCGCCAAGGCTAAGTCTTCAGACCACGGCACCCACATACTTGCTCGAATGAATCCAAGCCAAGTGCTTGGGCGAAAAATCCAAACCCTTCAGGGGCAGTTTGGAGGTCGTGAAAAGATTCGAGAGCTTGTGGCAGCGGTGGTTTGAGGGAAGACTAGCTACGTCATCCCTAATAACAACAAACTCCTGCCCACAATTCTATCCAACAAGCTCTCACTTCCCTTTAACCCGAATCGGCCCTTTAATCTCCATAACACCCTTAGCCTTCGGGATCAGCTGGTTCTTTTGAAAGAACCGAATCTCTCCCTCCTGCCGCAACAGAAACAGCGTCTCTCGTAGGATACTGAGGGCATCGCGCTCTTCCTTTACCTCGACACCAAGCTGATCCAAAACTCGTTTTGAAAGGCGACCGGGACAAATCGTACTGTCCTTCTCAAGCGCTCGAACCTCCGCAAGTAAGAGCCGGCGCGTTTCGCTCCCATCTAACTTTCGCTTGAGTTTGGCAAGTCCCCCACAGCGACGCGAGCACACGACGTCAGGACTGGGTCGATGACAAACCTCACAGATCTGATGAGGCGTGCTCATGAGCCAGCTCCTTTAGGATTCCAACGTTGCTGATAGCGACCGGCGGAATCATACATCGACGCTTGATGCGAAGGGTTGAACCGTCGATCGCGAGGATCTTGACCGGTCCCCGCCTGATAAGCCCAATTCCCCCAGTTGGAATACGCATCATAATCGATCAGCCGTTCCTCAAAATAACGAGCACCGAGCCGCCAATCGACGCCCAGAGTTTTGACCAAGTAATTGGCAACGTTCTGCCGCCCGCGATTCGACATCCAGCCCGTCCTAGCCAGCTCGTGCATATGAGCATCGATAAAGCCCTGTCCCGTTCGTCCGTCTTTCCATGATTCAAAGACGTCAGCTCCCCCATCTCGAGCGACGCTAGTCTTCATACCGGTAAAAAGCCGAGCGCCCCATTTCAATCCCAGCCAGCGAAAATAGTCACGCCACAAAAGCTCAAAGAACAGCCAGTAAGTCGAATCGTTCTTTATCCGCTCGTCTTCATAGCGCCGGATTTCAGAGTAGATCGTGCGCGGCGAAAGAGATCCGACGGATAACCAAGGCGATAGCTTCGAGGAATCATCCCACTCCAAAAGTCCATCTCGCGTCGCCTTGTAGACGCGAAGCCGATCGAGGTTCCAAATGTAGTCTTGGAGTCGCTTGAGCCCGGCCTTTTCACCGGCTTCAATCTTGGGATGCGAATGCGTGATATGAGCCATGATGCTTGCGGAATCGAGGCCAGGATCTTGCTTTCCGTCCAAAGATCCCGGCAGAGTGTGAGGCGGAGCTAAGGGTTTGGCGACCACCAGTTTGTCTTCCACCTTCTTGCGAAAGTGAGTAAAAACCTCCGGCAGAGCATCGATCGCAAAGGGAAGGTCATTTCGCTGTAAGAGGGTGCCAGATGGAAAAGATTTACAGGGAAGCCCTAAGGACCGAATCCAGGCTTCGTCGCTTTGTTCTTCGGTTCCGCTGTCTTCGCTGAAGACAATGCACCCAATTTTATGTATCTGCAGGAGTTCAGGCAAAATGCTTCGAATCTCTTTTTCTTCGATTTGCACACTCGCACCGAGCTGACGAAGATCATGAGCGACCGAGGCAACGGAAGCCCAGATAAAGCTGCGACGAAAAGCCTCCGCCCGCCGCTGACTGCGCGTGGGACACCAGAGAATTATGCCGTGAGTCGCCACAGACGCGAAGTGAAGGAGCGCGGGATTATCATGCAGGCGGAGGTCGGAGCGCAGCCAATACAGAACATTCACAAGAGTTATCCCTCAATCGATGCCATGCTTCTCATGAGAGAATGAGAGCAATGGAAAAAATGAAAAATTGGGCAAACGGAAAGGAAGAGGAAATTAGATTTTTTGTCGCAGAGAGGCTGGTTGATTCAAGAGCCGAAAATGGGCCGTCTTTCGACAACTCACTTTTTCAGCATCGATGGAGGACCAGAGCCTACAATATCTTTGAGCCATGCCTGAGTTTCCTGTGATTGTAGGCAAGCGAGGTTTGGCCCTAATCCAGCCGGCAAATCGAGTCAGTGCTGCAGAGTCGCGCTTAGGCTAATCGGTACCTTCAGAGCTTTCGACACGGGACAAGCACTTTTGGCTTCGGAGGCAATCGCTTGGAATTTCTTATCGTCAATCTCCGGAATCTTTGCCGACAGAGTCAGCTTAATATCTTTGATAGCAAAGCCTGCGCCTTCCTTGTCCAAAGAGACCTTGGCATTGGTCTTCATCTCCGTCGCCTTAAAGCCGGCCTCGGCTAGGGCAAAGGCCAAAGCCATGGTAAAGCAGCCAGCATGAGCCGCACCGATCAATTCTTCCGGATTAGTACCCGGGCCGCCTTCGAAACGCGCGGGAAAACCGTAGGGGGCAGCTGTCAAGACCTTGCTTTGAGTTGAGATCGTGCCTTGGCCGGTTTTGCCATCACCACTCCAGACCACATTTGCTTCTTTGGTAATCATAGAGAACTCCAGAATATCCGGGTTTTTGCTTAGGGGGACTTAGAGCCCGAAGCTTTGCCTGAAGTAAACCTCGTCAGTCTAGGAAAAACAAGTCATTAAAAGTCGGCAAAGTCCCCCAGTGACGGCCGCGATTGACCTCGGGTCGATCGTGACTCGCCGTGATGTTGAGAGCATCAGCGCGCTGCGCAAAGGTCACCGAAGACAAGCAGCGGGAAGCTTTCATAGGCTTCGATGGCACCTGGGTCGCGCATCCCGATCTCGTCCCTGTCGCCAAAAAAGTTTTCGATGCAGCCCTGCTCGATGCCCCTCATCAAAAATCGAAGGAGAGAGACGCGAGACCGGTCGAAGCCGCTCGTTTGCTGGATACCCATATTCCCGGATCAAGCATCAGCGAAGATGGGGTTCGCCACAACATTCGGTTCGCCATGTGAGTATGCTGTCATTTCTAGTTACTTAACTTCTAAACACTAGAACGTGATATTCAGGGATCAAATGTCGGATCTAGGACTGACATGATTCCTCTCTCACAGTGATGAACATGAATCGTTTGACGGCAGGGCCGCTGTAGGTGGCTCTTCAGCTTGCTTGAGAGGACTCTCCTGGTCACTAATTTTGTCGAGTGGACAGATAAAAAGCGGCTTAAGCCGATTGGTTGGCTCACACATGCTGATCCATTCTCCATCTTTGTAATGGGCAAAACCAAAGAACCATTCTATCTCATCGAGTTCGCTTGTTAGAAAAACCTCATTGGCGTAAAGGCTGGGTTCAATCCCATTTATGCGATAGCACCAGCCATAGGCACGAAGCTCAGTGGGGCTGACAACTTCCATAGCGTTCATGCCTAACACCGAATCTTTTATAGACGAAATTCCCGCATCAGTGCCTAGGTAAGCAATGCTATTGGCATCGAGAGCATCGATCGTAATTTTCCCGACACTCGTTCCGACGGCTTTCTCGACACTTGTCGTAAGCCAAGGCTTCGTGCTGCAGGGATCACCGATTGTTAAACTGGCACCAAAAACGGGCACACTGAGGAAAGAGCAGAGGAGAAGGCTAGTGGGTTTGAACATGGTCATCCTTTTGCGCGAAAACCCCAGATATATCACAGCCGCTCCAATTTCAGCAGGCACATTATCCATTTTGCAAAAGCTCGAGAGTGGCAAAATCAAAATCTTATCCGACAAGAAAAACGAGTGCCACTACGGCTAAAGGCAAGATCAGCACGGTCTTTTGGTTTTCACCCGATCCTGGACCTGCTAGACTTATGAATTCAATCCAAGGAGACTTCCATTATGCAGATGACTTTCTTATGCCATCAGGGTTTGTTAGTTTTATAAATGCTTGCGCCACTGAGCTGCAGGACCGCAGGCTCAGGCTCAAAGACGCTGTCCGAGAGCTCATTCGAAACATCACGGCAGTGGAATCGAAACGAATCCGTCAAGCCTCGCCCATTAATATTCCAGTGAACGACCAAGGTCAGCCGACTTGCTTTTGAAGATTTGACAGCTGCGATGCATGAAAGATGCCTAAAAGGAAGGCTGTAGAGATCGAAATCCTACAGCCTGATTTTTGAATATAATTTTTAGAACGTCACTGACGACTTTTTCGCTTCCTTTCGACATTGCGCATCTTTAATTTCTTTGCCTCTTCTGATAAAGCCGATACGCTTAGCTGACTGAATAATTTCGGGGATACCAAAAACTTCATCCCGGCCGATCACGAAAGTATAGTCTCCTACGTTTCCAGTTCGGTTCCATATATAAATGTGATAATCACCGGGCTGCGTCAGGAGAATCTCAGAACGCTTCTGTTGCCAGTAGTAAGTCCCCCCGATCTCCTCTTTAAATATTTCACCTTGGCTGTCATTGGTTACGATAAAAGTACCTTCGCCGGGCTTGACGGGAAAAGGTAGGGTTTCGAGCGAAGTATTGTCTTGAATGAGAAGAT
Source organism: Oligoflexus sp. (assembly GCA_014377445.1). Lineage (GTDB taxonomy): Bacteria > Bdellovibrionota_B > Oligoflexia > Oligoflexales > Oligoflexaceae > Oligoflexus. Next base: position 450 of record JACMPP010000070.1, on the reverse strand, counting down.
CTTGAATTGGCCCGACGACAGCAATGCTCGGGAGAACTTCACGATTACCAAGACATCGCGGCACAATGCTATCAAAAGAAAGTCGACGTCCGCGCTGACTTCCTTCGGTCACGAGCTTATCCTGATTCTCCAGATCTTGGGGAGTGAGCGTGAATGTCATTTCATCGACGTCACCTGGATAATTGAAAGCAGAATAGATCGCCAAGGATTTCTCAATGGAATCGATTTGGGTGAACGACTCTCCTTCCTTAAAATCAAGTCCCTCCACATAAGGGACATGCGCAAATGCTGGACCGCTGCATACTGCTAACCATAATAAGTATTTCATATAATTTTCCTTGTTCGGTTTAGTCAGACCGATGCTAAGGAATCGTTTGAAAAGGTACTAGTGCTAATTTGCAGCTAACGACCAATCGTCGTGACAAAAATTCATTTTTTTCTAGATTTAAT
>JACMPP010000069.1 GCA_014377445.1 Oligoflexus sp. | reverse complement strand
CTTAGCCTTTTGCTTTGCCGTTGGGGTGATCGTGATCATCGCCTCCGCTCCTTGCCCTCCTGCTTATCGTTTCATGCAGAGCTTGGAAAAGTGTCTTGTCGAAAGGCAAAGCCCCCAGGGCGATGATCGTGATCACCGCAACGGCAAGGACTACGAAAAAGGCGAAGGAGATGGCTAAGCAGATCAGATGCGCGGAAGAAAACAAGCCCTGCGGCTTAATTTAGTGCGATACATGTATAGAATGGATTTAGGGATTGTATGGTGCAGCTGGCGACCAAATCTGAGATTTTAGGAGTATCTGAAGCTTCTAAAACAACAAACAGGTGCTAGCATGCTACTCAAAACTATCTTAAATTCCATCGAAAATCACAAGGGCTTTGTTTACGACTCTGTCGGCTGGGATGACGAGGCGGAGCGAAAGGTCCTGCTAGTTCAGTCCTCCCGAGAGTAGGCAGTAAGGGCTTTTGCTCTGGCTGCGGTAAACGTCGTCCTACCTACGATACGATGAAGAGCCGGCGATTTCAAATACCCGGCCTCAGCAGCTAAGTTTCTAGATCAGTGGTGCACCCGGACCATGCTCTCGAAAATCGAGCCTATGAAGAAAGTTGCCAAGATGCTCCGCAATCACCGTGAGCTGTTATTGAACTGGTTTCAGGCTAAAGCTGCGATTTCCTCTGGAGTCGTTGAGGGGCTTAACAACAAGGTCAAAGTCACTACGAGAAAAGCGTATGGATATCGGAGCTACAAAGCCATTAGACTGGCCTTGTATCATAAGCTTGGTGGACTCCCGGAGCCGGAACTCGCCCATAGATTTGGCTGAGGAGGCGAAAAATCTAAAGCAAACAAAGAGAAAAAAAAGCATAGAAATAAGATTCCAATTGAAGAAAAAGAATCCTTCAGATGGATTGAAAATGCAAGCTTATCGAAAACGAATATTGGCGAAAAAATAAATAAGACAATTATTGCTGATAGAGAAAGCGATATTTATGAAGCCTCTTATCAGATCCCAGATCGAAACTGCAATCTCATTATACGCTCTTCCTATAATAGAAACTTAGTAAACGGCACAAAGCTGTTTGAATACATAGAAATGCAAAAAGTTCGTGGCGAACATCTCATTCACTTACCCGCCATCACGGGGAAAAGAAAAGCAAGAACAGCAACCTTGCAAATAAAGTATGAAAGGATAACTCTTGGTCGAGCGGAGATCTGCAAAGATAAGAATGCTCCAAAACAAGTGGAGCTTTTTTTAGTGGAAGGTAAGGAAATATTGTCTGCTGATAAAATCGATAAAGTAAATATTATTGACTGGAAAATTTATACAACTCATGTTGTAGAATCTGTTCAGGATGCAATCCAAATTTTGGAGTGTTACACTCAAAGGTGGAACATTGAGCAGTTATTCCGAATGCTAAAAATATGTGGCTTGAACGTTGAAGCCAGCCAACTAACGTCTTTGAATCTCTAGTAAAGATAGTTCTTCTCGCCACTATTTCTGCCACCTGTTGGGATGCAATCCTAACAGCTGCTTCGGGAATCAAAGGGAATGACCATGCAGCAAGCAGCCACTGCAATCGGAAAATCTAAACCTTATATAGCTCATATCGAGGGCGGAAGGATGGGGATACCGAAAGGAGAGAAGCTGCTTAGCGCCTATGGGATCAGCACCTACAAGTCGTTTTACGATCGCGTTCGGAACTTCAAGGATCGGGTGACGCCGAGGGCTTTCGAACATCCTCTAGCTGGACGGCGCATGGTCGGGCGAAATTCCGCGCACGGCCCCGTCGCATAAAGTTCGGAACATGGCAATCGACCTCGTCAAAGCCGGGAGATCGACGTTGCTTTTTGCTTGAGCCTCGATCTTGGCGGCGACCCTACCCATTTCAGGGAATCCGTACGCACCGGCAGATCCCGCAAGCTGGTGTGCAAGGCCCGACACTTCAGCCCATGCCAGCCGTTGCTGAGCATCACACAAAGCGGCAAACCGAGCCGGAAGAGCAAGGATGAACTCTCTGACAAGGGGGCCAACAAACGGATCGTCACACAACTCAGACTGGGTTGCTACGCAAGCGGACCCCGGAACAGAGTTCCCAACAATCTTTTCGATTGCGTCGACAAGAGTATTGGCTCGCACGGGTTTGGTAAGATAATCATCGCAGCCCGAGGCAATGCAAGCTTCCCGTTCGCCGCGCATAGCATTGGCTGTAAGCGCCAAGATAGGGACGGTGCAGCCTCCAGCTCGAAGCTGTCTGGTGGCCTCGTTGCCATCAAGAATAGGCATCTGCATGTCCATGAGTACAGCGTCGTAGTGATGCTCTAATCCCATACGGACAGCTTCTGCGCCGTTGTTTGCTATTTCTACGGTGGCGCTACTAGCTTCCAGAAAACACCGCATTAACGTCTGAATGTCCAGGGCGTCGTCAACCAAGAGAATCCGCAGGTCCTTAAGTCGCGAATTGGCGACGAATACATTTTTGGGCGTCTCGTTGATCGGCTTGAGATCGACCTTTAGCAGCCCTTCATGCATGGGGACACCGGTCAGCGGACCCGGATCTAAAGTGAAGGTGAAGGTACTGCCGTGGCCGACTTCGCTGGACAAGAGCGCCACGTCGCCCCCGAGCGCCTCGGCTAGGTGGCGTGAAAGGACGAGTCCGAGCCCGGAGCCACCGTATTTGCGCGTCACGGAGCTATCCGCTTGACCAAAAGGTTGAAAGAGTCGCTGCTGCTGTGTCAGGTCTAGGCCACAACCGCTATCCCTGATGACAAAACTAAGTGAGGGGTTCGCTGTACTCCCCACACTCGGAATGACCTTGGCGCCAATTCTAACGCCGCCCTCTGCGGTGAATTTGATGGCGTTGCCCACGAGGTTGAGCAGAACTTGGCGAACGCGGCGCGGGCATCCTGAAATGACCTGTGGAATCTCACCTTCAAACGTCACTTCGAAGGACAATCCCTTAACTTGCGCACGTTCTTGTAACAACACGAAGGTTTCGCGAAGTTCGGGCAGTAGCTCGAACTCGATCCGCTCGACTTCAAGTTTTCCGGCCTCAATTTTCGACAAATCTAGGATCTCATCGATTAATTCGGTGAGTATTTCAATTTTTCTCTGTATGCGATAGGCACAGTTCAGAGTCTCGTTTTTTGGTTGGTCCGGATTCGACATCAGTTCCGAGTAACCAAGGATTGCACCTAATGGAGTGCGGATTTCGTGGCTCATGTTGGCAAGAAAATCACTCTTTGCATGGTTCGCCGATTGAGCAATCACGTTCAGAGATTCGAGAGCCACTTTTTGGTTTTCCAGAATCTGCGTTTTTAGCCTGAGCTCATTGGAAATCTGGTTTTGATGAGTAACATCACGAGCGGCAGCGAAGACACCGAGCACTTTGCCTTGAGCGTCCTTGTAAACAGACGCGTTATAAAGCACGTCGATTACACGGCCGTCTAAATGCTGAACCGTCAGCGGGTAGTCATTTACCATGCCCAGGTCGAACACTTGCTTGTACCCGGCCCGAGCCAGCTCAGGATTGGTAAAATAATCACAGAAGTCTGTCCCGATTAGCTTTGCTCTCGGGACGCCCGTGATCTT
>JACMPP010000068.1 GCA_014377445.1 Oligoflexus sp. | reverse complement strand
TTCCGGTTGGTGACCGTAGTGATAGGGATTGGCAGCTTGGGCGTCACCGAAAAGATTGACGCTGAAAGCCTGGAATTGAGTGTTTGTGGCAATCGTCGTCGCGTCCGGTTCATATTCTTATCCGCAGAAGGCGGATCTTGCTGGAAATGGGGTTTGTAAGTTCCTGTAATATGGGACATAAATGATTTTTGAAAAGAAAGAAATTTACTGTAGGTAGTTTTTTCCTATTCTTTTTGAACTGCATTCTTCAAGTTACCTAGAGGGTGCAGAATATAAGAGTTCCCTCTTTTTCATAAATACAGACGACATCGAAACGCTTTCAAATCCAGCCTGGATCTGAATAAATAATATACAAATATCAATGCATTAGCATGTTTTGAAATTGTCATCTGCCTCTTCTCTCAGATTCCGCTTTCATCCTGCCGATCAACCTTGAGTCAGATGAGGAGAAAAAGAATGATTGGGCTTGCCGAAGAGCTTGACATCAGTACGTATCGGCGAAAGATCCTAACACGGCTCAGGATTTTTGCGTTTATAGCTTTTGCCACAACGCCTCTGGCCTGTAACAGCCAGGAGGTCTTCAGCGATGGCTCGATTGCCTCGCGAAAGTTTAGCGGGATTGAAGGCGTAAGTTTAAGCGATGTAGGAAAGCTGGAGCTGAATTGGACGGCTTCTTCGACCAGGACGGGAATCACTTACCAAATTGAATATCTGAAGACTCAGGCGCTTCCATCAGTGTTTGAGTCGGCGTCGTTGACGGCAGCAGCCCCGCTTACTTTTGGGGCGGTAGATCTTGAGAAAGATGAGATTTCGCTCGTCTGGATCACAGTCGCGACGGTGAAGGATGAAACGGCATGCAGCTTCGATCAGGCTATGGAGCTCGGTAGCTATTATATTTTTCGCGTGACGAGAGAAGGAGGGAAACTTTCCGAACGTCATCTTTTGGCTGTGAAGGCAGAATTGCCTGCCCCCCTCTCATCCGCAGATTATTTCATCGAAGGATGGAATGAGCGTTGTCTGGGATCAGGTCCCTGGCGCGAGTTCTTACACTATTACGGGAATGTCTCAGGCTAAGGTCTCGACATCGGATAGCTTTCTTAAAATTGATGCTTATAACGCTCAAGAAGACTATAATTTCTGCATCGCAGCTGTTCACGGGAGTTTAAGCTCGGCGAGCTGCACGTCGGTAGCCATTCCTGCGAATGTATCGAAGGTGAAGGCTGTTTCGGTGACGAGTTCGCTAGCGGACGGGGTTTATAAGAGCGGTACAGTGATTCCGATCGCGGTGAAATTTTCTGGCAAGGTTTCCCTCGCTCCCAATGCGAATCTGAGCCTTCAACTTAAGCATGGTGTGACTGAGAGTCTTGTACCTTATACAAGCGGCAGTAGCAGCGATACTCTGGTCTTTTCCTATACAGTACGAAGTGGTCATGATGCAGCTTCGCTTGATGCCGTGGGTCTTTTTTCAGCGGATTCTTCGAAAGGACTTTTGGATGAAGGGGGTCGGCCCCTCCTCTACAATCTTCCCGCAGCTCCGAGAGGCAAGAGTCTGGCTGAGCAAAAGCACCTGCAGATTGATACTCTGGCTCCTGCTCCTCCCTCGGCCGTTTCATTCACCAGTCCCATCAGTGCGACGCTCAGTTTTGATGTGAATTGGCTAGCAGGCAGTGACGCGAATTTGAGTGGGTATCGGAGTAAGGTCTGTTCGGATTCGGCTTGTTCGCTTGCCTGTAGCACGGCGAGTGCATTGAGTCCTTCGCTTACGGCTACAAAATCAGGTGTCGACGGAGCGTCTTACTTTGCCTGCGTGCAGGCCGAAGACTTGGCCGCTAATACGAGTGCCTGGGTCTCATCGATCGCAGCTGTGACCGTTCAGACATCGGCTCCGCTTGTCAGTTCGGTGACAAGTCCTACGGCGAATGGCTTTTTTAAGCTCGGAGATGTCATTCCAATTCAGGTCATCTACTCGAGCAACGTTTATGTGACGAACGGTAATGACTTTGGTTTGACTCTTGAGACGGGGACGATCGATAGAAATGCTCTCTATAGTGCGGGGAGCGGTACGAATACGCTTACATTTTTATATACCATTCAAGCTGGCGACACGGCGAGTGATCTCCGCTCATGCGGCTGAAGAGGACGATATTGAGAGGTCGAATCTCTTGCTATCACAGTGTTTCGTACGTGCCAATATTTGGGAACGTAAACTTGATCTAGGTATCGATTTGAGTCCAACATGCTTGTGATACCAGCAAGTCGAAGCTCGGGAATTAAGCGATCTTGTGTCGTGCGCCATGCTCGTTCTATCCGACCCTTTGCCTCAGCAGAACTTGTTATTATAACACGAATATCTAACTCTTTGCAGGCTCGAACAAACTGGCTAAATCCATTTCGTTTGGGTCCTCCACCTGCCCATCCTGCTTGATCGGTGTAGATCATCTGAGGCACACCCTTAGCCTCAATAACAGCTCGAAGGACGTTCGTGCATCCAAGGGTCGTCTCACCTTCAAAAAACCGAGCAGCAGGGATTTCACTCGTGGCATCATCAATCATCGCGATCAAACACCACTCATCCTTTCCATTCCAGCGGTGATGAGAACCGTCCATTTGCAGCAGCAAACCTTCACAAGCCATTCTTTCCCGATAAACTCTAGATTTACTGGTTCTGCGCTGCTTTCGTTTAGCAATCCCAGCTTCGCGGCACCACTTATGAAACGTCATATAGCTGGTGCAAAGGCCATGATTTTCATGGATTTTCTCTAAGCAGTGAAGCATATTAAAGTCATAATATAGGCGTTTAGCTAGGTCCAACATTTGATCTCGCTTCGAATGTTCGATACGATTGGCCGGAATATTCCCATAATTGCCATGTTTGATGTCTTCGATACCCTGGTCACGAAGTTTCTTCACTCTCCTGGAAATGGCTCTCTCACTACACTGCAACAGATTAGCTACCTGAGATCGACTTAGAATCCCATTTCGGAAATCTTCTAAGAGCCTTAGGGCTACTGACTCATTCTTTGACATAAAGATACCTCCCTTCGTCACGTTCTGCTCCTGATCTTTAAATCATTGATTTGATAAGGAAAGTTTATGGTCTCCGGGACGATATCGCTTGTTAGTTACATCGGTTGTGTCATTATCTGCAGACAATATCCAGACAACATGAGCACAAATAATTTATATATATCAATTGCTTGCAAGCGAAATGCGGAAGCACGCACAGTTATTCGTCATTCGGCCGATAGGGATTCATGGATAATGAATGGTACGAGGCACAACAGCTATGACTCAATACTTGAAGCTTTTAATCATCTCACTTTCCCTTACTTCCTGTTTCCAGGCAGCGAACCAAGGAATAGGCAGTCACGACAGGTCTGCCCCCAAACAACTCGTGTCGAAAGAGGTTTCGAACGCCAAGTCGATCGCAACCGTCGACGCCTCTTCAACAATAGCTCTCAAAATGTCAGTGAGCGATACGAGCCCGATATCCGGCACGAGCATTTCCATCGCTCCGGGCTCGCTGCAGATCTCGGCCGACATCATCGTCGAACAAGGCGCTGATCTCTCCAGCACGACCCTGACTCAGGAAGTGGCCCTAGCCGGCGATGTGTCGATCACCGGAGCCGGCAATGGCGTTATCATACGGCCCAGCGTGGCCACAGTCCTTCAAAAACCCATCACTCTGAATATCCCGCTGCCTGTGGGTCTCGGTCTCAATCTTGCAGCGGTAAATTACGCGGTGTACTACAAATATCTCGATCCGACCAAAAATCAACTTATGACCGGTTTTAAAATTGTCGACGGCACAGCCGTCAAGCTGGTTTTTGATGATACCAGCAAAAGAGACTCCCTTCAGTTTGATGGATACTTCGGGATCTATTGGATCGTAGCCTTGAGCCGCGAAGTCCTGCCCGCGGAAGTTCCCGCCGAAAAAGTCTCGGTCCAAGCCATCGTTAATAAAAGCAACACGGTTGTCATCAACTCGACAGGCATCGTGGCCGATGCGCAGGTCGTCGTCACGCAAGCCAAACCGGATGTCGTTTGGGTGAAACCGACCCTGACCTTCGCTGCCGCAACACGTTCGGCTCAACTCACGGCGACCATGGCCGCGACCCTCGGATTAAAGAACTGTAAAGCCGATTTCTTCGCGAGCGTAAACGATGTTTCCGGGGTTTCGATCGATGGTCTCAAGGATACCAATGCAAACGCTGTACTGGCGAAATTCGACACTCAAAACCTCGTCGGTCGATTCCGCTGTTCGGATGCTTCGGATCGACTCACACTTTCGCCCTGGTCGGATCCCTTGGCTATCCCTGCCTATGCTAAAGCTAAAGTCGTCTTGATCGATTCCAATTCTAACGACGGCCTTTACAAAGCGGGGACATTCGTATTCTCAGTGAATTTCGACCGTATCGTAACCGTCAGCGGAACGCCAGGCCTAGGCCTCAACCTGAAGCCCGGAGGACGGGCTGCGGTCTATCAAAGCGGTTCGGGCACGACCAATCTCATATTCGGCTACACGACTCTTCCCGGCGACGAGACGAAAGGCCTCAATGTAAGCAGCGATAACCCTTTCGATCTCACGAACGGCACGATCCGTGACGCACTTAGCGTCGATGCGGATCTTACGTTCGCAGCGACCTCAGTCTCGAATAGCCTGGCGAAGAGATCGATCGCCGTCGATGCCGTGCTGCCTACGCCTCCGACCTCGGTCGCATTCAGCAGTGCAACAACTCCATCCGCTAGCTTTTCATTAGCTTGGAGTGCTTCCACAGATGCGAATTTCCGTTATCATAACGTCAAGGTCTGTCTCGCGAGCGATTGCGCTACCGGCTGCACAGGCACAAGCACATCCATTAGCTCCCCATTAACGATGTCAGGTGTCAACGGCACGGTTTATTATGGTTGCGTGCAAGGAGAAGATCTAGCCGGTAACCAGACGCCTTTTGTGTCATCAATATCACCGATATTAGTTGATACGACCCCTTCTTCTATCCTGAGCGTCGGGAGTTCAACCGCAAATGGCTACTATAAAGTCGGTGCGTCTGTTGATGTTAGCGTCCAGTTCACGGAAAATGTGATGGTCACAGGGATTCCCACATTTACGCTCGAGACAGGAACCACGGATCGCATCGTCAGCTATACTTCCGGAAACGGCTCGAATACCCTCCACTTCACCTATTCCGTACAAGCCGGTGACGTGAACTCCGACCTCGATGCTCAGTCCACATCGGCATTAGCTTTAGCCGGTGGAACGATCAAAGACGCGGCCGGTAATAACGCGATTTTAACTCTCCCCGCTCTAGGTGGTGCACAGTCACTCGCGGGGCAAAAAGCGATCGTTATCGATACGACGATACCGTCTCTTCCAAGTAGCATTTCATTCCTAAGCAATCCAACTAGAACGACAACAGTTACCGCTAGCTATGGGGTCAGCACCGACAGTAACTTCCGCTACCACAATGCAAAATTGTGCGCAGTGACTGACTGTATTACCTCTTGTACGGGATCTACCACTTCTACGACCTCACCGGTAAATTTGATCGGCATGAATCAAAGCACTTATTACGCTTGCATCCAAGGCGAAGACTTTGCGGGCAATCTGACAGCCTGGACTGCCTCGTCCACAGCGGTAAAAGTAGGTCCCACCTTCACGGGTGTTGCGTCGGGAGAAGTCTTGGGCAGCTTTCCCGATGGAACGGCCAAGATTGAACTCACTTTTCTCGGCACACCATCGGCGGTCGATACCTACAAGGTCTATTTCAGTACGTCCAGCTCGATTGGCACTTTTGATTTCGCCAATCCCATCGCGTTTATCTCGGCTGGTGACGCTATCTACGATGCGACCATAAATGATACTAAATTGCTATTGAGCGTAGCCGCGAACCTACTTCAAGATGGCTATTACGTAGTTCGATACTTTGATACGACCGGTTCCCTCACCGATCCGAACGCCATGGTCTCGACTGTGGTCAATGTCCTAAGGGATAAACCAGGCTATGTTTTGATTCCCAAACGATATTCAGGACTCAGTTACGATTATTTCATCATGCGCTTTGAAGCGTCTCTTTCTTCCAGCGGAACCAACGCCGGAGGTGATACCGTCACAACCACCGAAGCCTCTCTCACTGGCTGCTCTTATAAATTTCATGTCAATGGCACGGCCGCTGATCCAAGCTGCGGGAGCAAGGTCATCACTAAAGCTGCTGAAAGCACTTACGGCGTCACGCCTCAGGCCAGCATCTCCTGGCCGACTGCCTACTACGCCTGCCGCAACGCCTCGAACACGACGGCCAAAGTCCGCATGCCTAGCGCTGAAGAGTGGCGGCGCGCCTCGAAGTGGATCGGCAGCAGCTACGCGGATATGTGGACCAACTACACGAATAACGCGGGCGGTAACTGCAATGTGATCGCCGGGTCGGCAGCCAGTACCGGCACCGCTGCGCTCTGCAAGACTGCGCTCGGCGTGCAGGATATGGCGGGCAATCTAAGGGAATGGGTGGATAACCGCATGCTGCAATACAGCATCAGCGGCAATACCGAATCGCGCTTTAGCTATGGACCAACCATCGGCCGCAGCTTGCCTAATGGTATCGATAACATCGTCCAGCGTTTTCATACGCTGGATCCAGGAGCCGGTGGTTTGGCTTTGACCCTTGGGGCTGACTTTAAATCACCAACCTTCGCCGATCAAAAACAGTATGGGACCAACGTGCAAACCTGGACCGATCCGGCGACGGCGAGCAGCGACGCGATTGGTTTTCGCTGCCTGGGATTTAGGGCCGATACCATGCCGACGATGAGTCAGCTGGCCCTTCCAGATGAGCCTAAATTTGTTGCGGGCGATCTGGCGACGGCAGGACTTGTACCTGAAAACCTTTATGTTAAAGATAACCGATGGGAAAATGTTGCTATCACCATCAGTGGCAACACGACCGATGCTGTTGCGGAGGGCCGTGTCAACGTCACCTGGCAGCCGTGGTCCAAGACTACCTGCAATACCTCGGGAACCTGCATTGCGTCCGATCTTGGACTGGTCTACAAGCTCTATCGCTTTACCGAGCCAAACCACCAATCCATTAGGGTCGCCACCCCATGGGCGCTCGGCAACTTGGGAAGCAACTACCTCGCTGATAAACCGATCGATCCCCTTGCCGTCGATATCAGCGGAAGTCGTCTTTTCACCAGTAGTACAAGCGATGGCGCCCTACTCGCCACGATTAGTAACTGCGTGGCGGCCACCCCAGCGAACTGCACCTATGCCGACCTTTCGACCATAAACGGCGGGAGTCTGGTCGTCGGCAAAATTTATAACTATCTCCTCATTGCCGAAGACGCCAACGGCAATGCCATAGTCCCCTCAGTCCAGCGTTATCGTTCGCCCTACTTTACAGGGCCGGCCTCGACGGCAGCATCGGCCTTTCGCATGGAACCCAGGCTGAGGCGAGCCAGTGTTTTTTTAGTCGATGAGTATTATCAGCAGAACCAAACCCGACCGCAGATCATGGTGCATGTGCCCATGGATAAATCAGGTCTCGATCACGACTTTTTCATACAGAAATATGAGGCTTCACTTTATGACGGAAGTGTTTCGAACAATTCCCCGGCAGGCGCTAATGCATGGCCAACGCAAGGCACGGCTACAGCCTGGGTGAAGAATGCGGCCCTGTGCCAGGACGTGTTCCTGCAGACCGGAACCTTTGATCCCACAGGCTGCGGCAATGGAACCGTGATCAATGCTTCGACGGCCACCGTACAATCCAAGCAAGGGACTGCCCCCCTCGTCAGTATCGATCAGGGAGCCTCCTGGAAAGCCTGCCGTCATACAACTCTCGGCGATAGCGATGGTAAAAACTATTCGCTGCAGCTAGCCGGAGATTCCGAATGGCTCAAAGCCGCCGATTGGGGCGATACCAATCAGGACGGAACAATCGAAGCAAGCGTGAATCCCTTCACAGGCGGGCAGCTATCCATTACAGCGTTGGAATCAGGTGCTGGCGACATGACAACCGTCCGTTGTCATACGGATAACAATCCTGCGAGTGCCATGACGTCAAACTCAACTGGAGTGGGATCGACCTCCAATTGCCGTTCGCGTTATGGGGCGGCCGACATGATCGGCAACGTCTGGGATTGGACTGCCGGACAAATAAGTACTGCCGCTGGCCAGGACAACGGTATGGATGGGCTCTGGCTCGGACAGACATTCTTAACCGGAACCAATGTGACCTTCGCCAGTCTTGGAAGTGGGAATTATGATTTGCTGAGAGGGTTGCCGAAGACCACCTCGGCAGCCTCAGTTGTCTACGATTCCGGTGATTATTACTATTATTCTAGTGGGTTGCGTGGCTCTGTCCGGGGTGGCACCTGGTACGATGGATCTTTTGCCGGCCGGTGGTCCTTGCACGTGAGCAGCACTCCGTTGTTCGTGACCACGGACCTCTCGCTGCGCTGCGCCCTCTGAGCCTTGATCAGATGAGTGCTTAGAAATTAGTCTTTAGAAATAAGTTTCACTCGCGACAGCGAGGGAATTTTTTTACCCGGCAGGACGGCAAAGATTTGCCGTCCTGCCGGGTAAAAAAATTCCTCGTTTGCCGGCATTTCGAATGATTTCAATCAATATCCCAACTGTCATCGTCGTGCCGATGATTCATGTAGACCCCAGAAAATTCATATCCTTCCTCTTCGAGCGCATCTCTGACCGCTACATCCGAATCGAGATGGGCGACGATCTTACATTTAAACACCCGGTCGATAAAAAGATGATAGGTCTTCATTTTTCGCGACTTCCTCCCGCTGAGCCGCATGTCCATTGGGTCTATTCAGCCTACATTCTGATGAGCATGATGAAAATCGAGGGCGGCTTGAGGGCTCGGAAAAATGCGGTATCCAAAGTCATTCGAATGAACCCAAGCCAAGTGCTTGGGCGAAAAATCCAAACCCTTCAGGGGCAGTTTGGAGGTCGTGAAAAGATTCGAGAGCTTGTGGCAGCGGTGGTTCAAGGGAAGGCTGCCGCGTAAGCCTTTATGCGAAGGGGTTTGAGATGTTTACCCATTAACTCGCGCCAAGCGCGAGATTAATTGCTTCGAATATCTCATAGCAATCCAAAGACATAGCAATGACGTTAAGGCCTCGCCTGTGGATTTCCTACCGTGGAACTATCAGCAAAAGATTGAGTCGATGAAAATGGCCAAAGGCGAAGCCTCAACTTCGTGATCAGCTTTAACAGCGAATAAGGTCCTAGGAAAGATGAGAGCATCTAGTGCGACTTTCGCCCATACCCCTCTGCAAGGCACCCCCACCTCTTTGTCTCTGAAAGTGAGTCCAAGCTCCAGTCATGCGGGGCAGAAGATATTCGAGGCGAGCAATTTCAACCTGCGTCTTCGCCTGATTGGTGCGCGCGTGACGCGAGAAAATCTCGAGGATCACACCCGTGCGATCGAGCACGACCATGCCCGTCATCTCTTCAAGGTTTCGCACCTGAGGACCGCTGAGGTTGCTATCGAAGACGATAAGCTTAGCGCCTTTAGCCTGAGCCAGCTCCTTGATCTCTTGTACCTTACCCGATCCTATGTAGCAGTTCGGCGTAAGTTTCTGTCTCTTCTGTAGGATTCGTCCAACGGCTTGAACTCCAAGCGTTCGCAGGAGGGACTCAAGTTCGCTGATTTCTTCCTCAAGCCTTTCCCCGGATTCTCCAGCGAGCAGGACGCTCACGACAATCGCTTTTTCCTGGCTCGAAAAAACCAACTCAAAATTGTCTTCCACACCAAATTCCTTATCGATTAAAGGACATAGGAATCAAAAATTGTTTCCGTATAGTTTCCATAATTCCTACAGATGGTTTGCTTTCGTCTATTCGGAATTTTTGGGTTGGGCTTGAGGTGGGGGTTCGGTTTTATCTGAAGGGGGGTCTTACTTTTGGTAATATTCCATGACTTTCGCTAACGTCGGTTAGAAGGCGCAGCGAAAACCAGTATTACCCTGAGTAAATGCAGGACTCTGATCGGTATAAAGATACCATCTGCCAGCACCGCTATCATTATAGCCTGCCCCATGAAAAGGCGCCGATGTGTTTGAACTAGCTGCTCCGAGGACATAAACGTCATTATTGGGGGATACCAAGGCACCCGCTCCTGCTGAAGTTGGAAAGCCTCTGAGGAGATCGTAGCTACTCCCAATGGCAGAAATGGATCCGGCAGTTGGCAGAAGATTACGTCCGAGCCAAAGCCCGCCTATGCCCTCGTCCTTCCCAACCGCGTTAAGAACTTGACCTGCTGTCCATTCCCAAACGTTTCCGATCATATCGGCGACTCCATAGCGAGATCGACAGTTGGATGATGAGCCGGCTCCACTTGAATTCGAGAGAAAAGCCGCATTGGGATTGCCGTCCGTATTGCAACGCGTAGTTGTAGCATCACCTGCACCTGTCTCCAATGCTGTAATGGATAGCTGCCCGCCTGTGAAGGGATTCACGCTTGCTTCGATTGTTCCGTCCTGATTGCTATCGCCCCAATCGGAAGCTTTAATCCACTCGGAATCCTGAATGAGATGCAGGGAATAATTTTTGCCAGCGCTGTCCGCGAGAGTCGTATAACGGCAAGCTTTCCACGATGCACCTTGGTCGAGACTCACTATCGGCGCTGTGCCTTGCTTGGACTGAACTGTTGCCGTTGTGGCATTGATAGCCGTCCCATTCCCACAGCCACTGAAATCGAAAGCTCCCGTTTGTATAAAAACATCATGACAATGTGCTGCATTTTTGACCCACGCTGTTGCAGTTCCTTGAATTGGCCAACTTGCGGCTCCGTTGGGACTGTTATTCGCAATACTCCCGTTGTATAGAGCCGGCTCGTACTTCTGAACAAAGAAGTCATGATCGAGGCCCGACTTCTCCATCGGCACATGTACCATAATCTGCGGTCGGGTTTGGTTCTGCTGATAATACTCATCGACTAAAAAGACACTGGCTCGCCTCAGCCTGGGTTCCATGCGAAAGGCCGATGCGGAAGGAAGAGCAGGGCCTGCAAAATAAGGCGATCGATAGCGCTGTACAGAGGGAACTATCGCATTGCCATCAGCGTCCTCGGCAACGAGTAAATAGTTATAGATCTTCCCGACGACGAGACTCCCGCCATCCTTCGTCGAAAGGTCAGCAAAGGTGCAGTTGCCAGGTGTGGCCGTCACGCAGTTCGAAATCGTGGCAATCAAGGTGCCATCGCTGCTGCTTCCGGTGAAGACGCGATTGCCGCCCGCATCCACCGCCAAGGGATCGAGGGGTTTGTCCGATGCATAATTGCTGCCCGAATTGCCGAGCGCCCAAGCTGTGGCAACGCGGATGGATTGATGATTGGGTTCGGTAAAACGATAGAGCTTATAAACAAGGCCTGCATCAAAGGCCGTGCAGGTGCCGGAGGTATTGCAGGTCGTCTTGGACCAAGGCGTCCAACTCACGTTTACCTGGCCTTCCGCAACGGCATCTGTCGTCGTACCATCGATCGTGATCGCTACGCTCTCCCAGCGATTATCTTTTACATAAAGGTTTTCGGGTATGAGCCCAGGAGTCGCGAGGTCGCCTGTGACAAACTTTGGTTCATCGGGCAAGGCCAGCTGGCTCATCGTCGGCATCGTGTCGGCACGAAAGCCAAGACAGCGAAAGCCAATCGCGTCACTGCTCGCCGTGGCAGGATCGGTCCAGGTCTGAACGTTGGTCCCATATTGTTTTTGATCGGCAAAGCTTGGGGTTTTAAAATCGGCTCCTAGTGTCAAAGCAAGACCACTGGCGCCAGGATCCAAGGTATGAAAGCGTTGAACGATGTTATCGATACCGTTGGAGATCGAACGGCCGATGGTAGGACCGTAGCTAAATCGGGATTCTGTGTTGCCGCTGATGCTGTACTGCAGCATCCGGTAGTCGACCCACTCCCGGAGGTTGCCGGCCATATCCTGAACGCCTAAGGCCGATTTGCAGAGTGATGCGGATCCCGTAAGGGCAGCTGAGCTTGCATTGACATTGCAATTGCCGCCTGCGTTGTTCGTATAGTTGGTCCACATATCCGCATAGCTCGTGCCGATCCACTTGGAAGCGCGACGCCATTCCTCGGAAGTGGGCATGCGAACTTTAGCATTGGCGCTGCTCGCATTGCGGCACGCGAAGTAGGCTGTCGGCCAGGTGATGCTTGCCTGTGCCGTGATTCCTGCTACGCTTTCAGCCGCTTTCGTTATTACCTTTGTCCCGCAGCTTACATCAGCAGCCGTGCCGTTGACATGAAATTTATAGGAGCAGCCGGCAAGGCTTGATTCCGTAGTCGTTACCGTATCGCCTCCAGCATTACTACCTGCCGAGGACAGCGATGCTTCGTAGCGCATGATGAAATAATCGTAGGACAGGCTTGAGAATTTCTTGGGCACGAGAACATAGCCCGGCGTTCCTTTGAGAACATAGGTGAGGCTCGAGACCGCTCGGTTTGCATCGATATATTTTCCATTCGGATCGTAGTAGCGGACGTAGTAATAACCATCTTTCAGTGAGGCAGCAGGAATGGAAACTGAGATTTTATTGTCCGTGGCTACGGCGTCGTAGGTGGCGTCTCCATAATTTATCGTAGCAATGGGGCTGGAGAGTGAAAAAGAGCTATAGCTCGCTGAAGAACTATAAAAGACTTGGTATTGCGTGATGCGAGAATCGGGGGTGCCCCCCAAAGTGAGTTCGAGTTTCCCAGTTCCATCAGCCCAGCTGCCAAGAACGTCGGCAGATGCAGCTCCGGCAAAGACTATAGGATTTTCTACCGTGATGGTCGAAGCGGAGGCTATATAGCCGGAGATGTTGTCGGCCAAATCTCGAGACTGAATGCAGGCATAGTAGGGTGTCGCCAGGGCACCTGTGACACTCACCGGCGAACTCGCCGAGGTCTTCGCACTGATGCATCCGACCGAGCAGCCGGCGTCGCTACAGAGCTTGGCGTCGCTGTAACGGAAGTTAAGATCTGTTCCCGAGCTAAAGCTCACCGGGAACGAGCTGCTGAGGGAATAAGTATTCGGCAAGGTCACCGCCGAAGGGACCGTCGGTAGAGTTGTATCGATCACCAGAGCCTTTTGCCCTGCAAGGGAGTTCACACCTGGGCCGGGCAGAGTAAGATTCGAATTGTTCGTGCCAGCATCTTGGATTCTGCCCGTTGCTCCGAGACTCAGGGCTGTTGTAGAAAACAGATCGAGGTCGGCGCTGGTATCCGTAGCTGCAACTGTGTAATTGAAGGTGAGAGTATTCGTCCCACTGCCTGAGCTGTAGAGAGCATCGGTATCGGGTATACCGGTCTCAAGTTTAAGTCTAAGGTCAACCCCATTTGCCACGAAAACATTCTCGGAGAAGCTGACAGTGATCGGAATCACTGCGCCCTGTTTGAAGTATCCATCCGTAGCTGTCGATGAAACGTTGGTAACAGTGGGGACCGTATTATCGACGGCAATCGGGGCAATTGAAGCGATCCAGACACTTAAATTACCAGCCGTATCAACTCCTTGCACGCAGCCGTAGTAGACGCCTCCATTCACCCCGGTCATAGATTTGGGAGAAGCTGTGGAGGTACCCACACTTATGCAAGAACTCACGCAGTCGTTTGCCGCGCAGATCTTGGTATTGTGCGTACTGAAGTAAAGGTCGGTGCTATTTGCCCAACCCATATTGAAGCTGAGGCTGGTGCTGGTCGCAGCAGAAAATCCAACCGAGACAGGGGCCGACGGCAGGGTCGTGTCGATGACGAGTGCCTTGTGGGTCGAAATCGAAGTGGCACCTCCCAAAGTAGGAAGCGTGAGGGTTGCATTGTTGCCAGAGTCATCGCGAATCGAGCCCGCGCCGACACTCAGGGCAGCGGTCGACTGCGCTTCAAGATCGGGAGAGGTATCACCGCTCTGGACGTTGTATAGAAAGCTCAAGGTGTTGGTACCACTCCCGCTTACGTAAGTTGCTGTTCGGTCCGTAGCGCCCGTTTCTAGGACGATCCCAAGATTTTCACTGCCTAAGACGAAGACAGGCTTTGAGAATTGAACGGTGAGGGTCAGCGCAGACCCGACCTTATAGATGCCGTCAGCAGTGGTTCCCGAAACATCACTGACCACCGGTGGACTCGTGTCGACTGTCAAGGACGATGCTGAGGGCGCCCAGGCGGAGAGATTCGCGGCGAGATCTTCGCCTTGCACGCAGGCGTAGTAGGCCGAGCCATTCACCCCCGTGAGAGTCGCAGGCGACTGAGCCTGCGTGAGAGTTCCCAAACAGCTCGTCACACAGTCGGCTGCCGAGCAGAGCTTGACATTATGCCGTCTAAAATTCGCATCCGAGCTATTTGACCAGTTCACCTGGAAATTAAGCGAAGAACTTTTAGCAGCCACAAATTGAACGCTACTGGCAGCTGCAGGCGCGAGAGTATCGACGACAATATTTTTTTGTGCCGCCAGCATGCTTGGGCCCGATAAAAGAGGCAGCGTAAGATTGAGATTATTTCCAGCGCCATCGCGAATTGTTCCTGCCGCGCCGAGGCTCAAGGCCGAGGTTGATGCTACGTTGAGATCATCGTTGATATCGCCGGCCTGCACTGTATAGCTAAAACTGAGCTTCGAGCTTCCACTCCCAGAACTATAAACAGCGGTCCGATCCGTCACCCCAGTCTCCATCAAAAGACCGAGATCAGCTCCGTTCGTCACAAAGACATTCTCTGAAAATGAAACATCGATGCTGAGGACAGCTCCCGCTTTGTAATAAGCATCGGCATTAGAGCTCGAAATCGAAGTCACACTGGGCACTGCCGTATCGATCGCTATCGGACTGACCGACGAAACCCAAGGCGTGAGATTGCCAGCCAAGTCTTCGCCCTGGACACAGGCATAGGAACTTGATCCATGCACTCCCGTTAAATTAGCAGGCGACGAAAGAGAGGTGCTAACTGCCGAGCAAGTCGATATACAATCGCTCGCAGCGCAGAGTTTGAGTTTATGGTAACGAAAGTTCGTATCCGTACTAGTAGCCCAGCTCACTGGAACACTCAAACTCGTCGAAGTCGCTCCAGAAAAGCCCACGGCAGAGGGACTTACAGGCGAGCTGGCGTCGATGACCAGCGACTTGAGTCCTGCTAGAGATGACGTCGACCCAGTCGGAGGAAGCGCCGTCGAAACTGCAACGCCAGCGATCGTTTTGATAGCTCCCGTCGCTCCGAGACTGAGTGAGCCAATCGCCGCATAATTCAAATCTGCCGCGTTGTCCCCGGCTTGAACCGTATAGTTGAAGACCAAGCTTGAGCTGCCTGAACCTGAGCTGTAAACCGCGTTCCGTGAGGTCGGTGTCGTATTAAGGCTAAGACTCAGATCGTTGGCATTGGTCACGTAGACTATTCCTGAGTAGGTGACAACGATTGGAATGATGCTGCCGGCCTTATAGTAGCCATCGACCTCCGAACTGCTCACCGAGACGATCGATGGGGCGGAGGTCGATACAGTGACAGGACTCGAAGATGAAATCCAAGCAGACTTGTTCTGGGCTCGATCGACAGCCTGGACACAGGCGTAGTAGCTGCTGCCATCTACAGCAATTTTTGTAGCTGATAAAAGCGGGTCCAAACTTTCGGTACTGCAGGCACTCGAGCATTGCGAGTCGCTACAGAGCTTGGCTAAATAGCCCGACAGATTCAAGTCACTGCTCGCCGCCCAGCTAAAGCTAAGAGCCTCGCTCGAACTCACAGCGCTAGGAAAGCTAACAACGGATGGAGCGGTGGGAAGAACCGTATCAATTTCTAGTTTTTTCTGTTCAGAGAGAGCAAAGCCGCTACCCGGCAAAGGCAGTCCATAGTTCAGAGGCCGGTCTTTCTCATCGAGAATATCTGCAGAGCTGCCTTTGGAGACTAGGCTCGATGCTTCAAGAGCAGAGGTATCTTCATCGGCGCCAATCGTATAGTTAAAAACAAGTGTGTTTGTCCCACTGCCGCTCGCATAGGAGGCAAATCCATTGCCCCCACCATGCTTGACGAGCAGACTGAGATTCGCTCCATTGACGACATGA
>JACMPP010000067.1 GCA_014377445.1 Oligoflexus sp. | reverse complement strand
TTTCTTGTTTAGGCAAATCGCCAACTTTCACCGAAAAATCCCCTGCTGAGCAAATTTTATTCCTAAAATTATGTCTATATAATCAATTGATATTGCACAACAAAATGGGCTTTTAAAACTTCCTGTCAACTCAGGCGTGAGATCAGCCGAACTTGAACGTTGGTCAAAGCTCTTGTCTAAGGAGCTAGAGCTTTTCATGATTTCACAAATGCTCATGCGATACGCCACCGCCATAACGCTAGCCTTGAGTCTCGGCTGCGCTGGCGATCATCCGCAGCTGCCGAATCATAAAAATGGCGATCCGAGCGGCGAAAAATATAGCGGCACGAACGGTGCTTCGGACGCGACGCCCGACGGCTCCCACGATTCGGACGGTAAAGGCATTACCAACAACTCGCTATTGGTCTTCAAAAATACGACTCAGGACGCCGTGGACTATAGTTTTGGAATGGCCGCCATAAGCTTTCAAAACGAAATCGAGAAAGGGGGGCTGTTGTGAACATCGACCGACTCTTCTTTGTTACGAATCCATCGGCTCAGCATTCGTGTTCTTAAATCTCTCAATTCGAAAGGCAGCCTGCGCGCGCCTGACAAATCCCTAAATCTTTACGCCTGAATTCTTACCGGAAGGCTGATTTAGGAAGCCTTCCCGACTGATTCGCCCAGGCCTTTTTCTTTAACAGAGCACAAGTCGAGCGAAAACATTGTTTAGAATGCAATTGATTACGGTGTTTTACGTCCTGTCTGGGATTCTGACCAAAAATATATTTTATTATCCCTGAATTCACTTATGCCTTTCCAAAAACTACCGATAACGCCTTAGTCACTCTTACATCGAGGCGATGATGCGGATATTACTACTTTCCATTCTAATGAGTTTGAGCTTCACCACGGCCTGTAAACCAGCCGGTGAAGATGCGACCCTGATGGCCGTTACCGGCAAAAAAGCGGTACTGGACACCAAAACAGACGCCAAAGATGCGAAACAGGTCACGGCGACAATACCAGATACCAGCGTGGATAAGGCGCCAGCCACCGTGGAAGGCAGTGGTGTTCTCTGGAAACTCAGTGGGTTCTGGAAGCTGGAAGAAGGCAAGATCCAGAAGCTCGGGCCTAAGATGTTCGTTGATACGGGCGCTATCTTCTTCAGTAGCAAAGACACGCCTCGGACCACGGCTCAGGTCAATACGAAGATGGAAGCGTCGCAAAAGCCTGATTGGGATGCTATCACTCCCGCCGAAGCCAAAAAAGCTGGTGCGACGGGCATGGATACTCCAGCCGAGAAGAGCGATCTGAGAACGACTCTGTCGAACCTTCGTAAAAAAGAAAAAATTCGTGTTGCTACCAATCTCGAGATCGGCACCGATAATCTGATGATTACATCGAAGTACTGGATCAACGTCTACATTCTCGGTAAACGAATGTTTCTCAAAGGTGCAAAGACTTTTGAGCTCGTCGCTAAAGCAGAAATCGGTTCGGATTCAGCCACAAAAATGATGAAGCCGACGGCCTCTGTGACAGGAACGGCCTTCGGTCAGACAGTCCTCGCGCATGAAGTCACCACAGCGAAGGGGTTCAAGTACTCCGCCCCGATCCCTCCACTATTGGATGCAGCCATTCCCGTTTACGGACTGCCTGCGCTCCAGATCGTCGTCAAATTAGGTATCACAGCGAGAGCTGAGCTTCTCTTCAACCTCACAGCCCGTAAAATAGGATCCGCGACCCTCACGATGAGTCCGACCATTGGTGTGGATATGTTCGTGGGTCCGGGTGCACAAATCGGTCCGGCCACCGCGACTATCGAAGCCAAACTCATGGTTTTTGAGACTGCATGGCCCGTTTCCGCTACTGTTGGTGGAAGTAAAACGCCTGCCATGTTCTGGGGTGGCATTACCTATGACGGCCAAGAGATCAAGGCCCTGAAGGGGGCTATTTTGATCAAGCTATCCGTAGCTCCTCCACTGATTCTTAGACCGTTCTTTTTTGCCGTCAAACTCCTTGCATCTTTAATCGGTATCACGGCCTCGGCGACGAGTTGGGCCTGGGAGCATGAGATCTGGGCTGCGAAAGAAGCTTGGATTCTGAAGAAAGGCACGGGATACACCGGACCATCCTATCTTAAAGTCACGAAGAAGGATGCGGCGACCTGTAAAGCCGTCGACGACAAGATCACCGCGCATATCGCTGATGTCAAAGGTCCTGTGCCCACCGCCGACAAGAATTATGTCGAAGTTAAGACCAGTATCGAGAAGATGCTGCTCGCCATCAAAGCGAAGAAGTGTCCGTAATGAGTAGGAAGGTTTCGCCTACCCAATGGAGGCGAAACCCTTGTTATAATATCAACATCAAGCCTTTTCGGTAGAGCTATAGAAGGTGACTATGATAGCGAAGAATAAGATTGCCATCGCACTCGGTTTATCAGGGGTTCTTGCAGCAACTGCCTATGTCCTGCAGTCGAACAACTTTTTTACGGCGAAATCAAAGCTGCCTGCGGAGACCGTAGAGATCAAGAATCCAACGGAATATGAATTTGTCCTTCGCACGACGATTCAGGACCAAAATCAGCCTGAGCGCGATATGCTGTCGTTCCGTGGTGTATTGGTGCAGGCCGAGCAAGCGCCTGGCGAATATCAAACGCAATGGTCGAGCATCGAATCCCTGAAACTCAACGACATGCCTATGCCGGTCGAGAGGCTTGAGTCTATACTTTCCATCCCGACCTTGAGTAAGAAGGAAGGCAACGCCTACGTTCACTACCTGGCACCCGAATTCCCGGACGACTTTGCCAGCATGCAGCATTCCTTTCTCTATAAGTTCTTCCCCAGCATGAATCTCAAGGGCGCAAGCCCTCAGCTTCAGATGGAAACAGACGAGATCGGCAACGTGAACGTAAGCTATGAAATCGTTCCGTCTGGTGATTTATTCGCGGTGAAACGACTCTACGTCCAGTCGGTATCCGATCATTCCCGTTATGACGGCAAAAAGAACTCAATTCAGTATTCCTTTTTGAGCGATGGCCGTTTGAAAAGTGCCAATGGTGAAGTGGCTGTTTACCTGACAGCCGGAAGCATCATCACGTCTCACGTCAGCATTCAGATGAAAGACACGAAGATTGCTTTCACGAAGGCCAACAAACTTTTTACCTCGGCCATGCGCATTGCCTCGCCTCGCAAGCCAGGAGCCCAGTTGATCCCCGGCACAACGATTGAGGGTCTGAAGACCCTAGACGAAGTTTTTGCAAACGTCGATAAACTCAAGGGCGACGAGCTTCGTTCTGAGTACAATGAAATGCTTAAAAACGTCGTTTACGATCTCTATTATAATCCAGGTAACCTGCCGAAAGTTGTGGCTAAGGTCAAATCGATCACTGAACGCGATGACGATTCCAGACTTAAAGTGACCATGTTGATGGCATCCATCGCCGGGACGGACACCCATGCCGGTGCCGAAGCGCTTGCGGATCTAGCCAAAACGGGCTGCGAAGATGAATACTGCAAAGAGCAAGCCGCGACCGGCTCGATCATGCACGGCAATCCCAGCGTGAAGAGTGCCACGACGATGCTGGAAATCGCTGAAGGCTCGACGAGCGAAGACGTTTCCAGTGCGGCCTATCTCGCAGCGGGTGCTGCCGGCAGCAAACTTGGAACCGAGCTTCCCCAGCTTCCATCAGCTCTTACAGATGCTCTCAGCAAGCATCCTGATGGCAACCTTCATCGCAGCGTGATCCTGGCGATGGGTAATCACGGCGACGCGTCTTATTTCAATCCTCTCCGCACAACACTCCAAAGCAAAGACGGATTTGATCGGGGCGCAGCGATTTTTGCCATGCGCAATTTGCCCAATCCTGAAGTCAATTCCATCATCATGGATACCTTCGCTAAGGATAGCGACCGCTCGGTGGTACTCGATAGTGTAAGAGCTATGCATGCTCGCAACTTCGAAAGTGCCGACTTTATGGAGATTGCCAAGGTAGGTCTAAAGGCGAATCAGGAAGTTCAGGAAGCCACGGTCAACCTGCTTCTCGATCAATACATGTACAACAAATCGGATGCATCGGAAGCGATCAACACCATGCGTGAGAAGTCACAGGTTGCTGACGTAAAAGCCCTAATCGACGAGGGTCTCGCCCGTCTTCAGAACGATGGAAAAGAAGAGAGCGAACCCAGCGAATAAGCGTTTGCACACGCTGTGCCCGACGAAGAGCCTCGATTCCATGCGGATCGGGGCTTTTTCAATAGAGGCGTAATTTACGAAGTATTAAAGCGAGGCTTCGTCGCGCGTGATGCGTGTCGCCTTGAGTGAGTCTTTCATCTTCTTAAGATGTTCGACGAAATCGGGACCGCGTTTGAGCGTCACGCCGGTGGCCAGGAGATCGATCACGACGAGGTGCAGGAGGCGCGACACAGCAGGGGTGTAGATGTCGGTGTCTTCCGCCGTCTCTACGGCGATGACCAGCGAACAATGAGCCGCGAGCTGAGAGCCCGGTGTGGTGATGCCGATTACAGTGGCGCCTGCCTCGCGCGCAAGCTTTGCGACTTCGATGCTGGCGATGCTTCGGCCCGTGTAGGAGATGATGACGATGACTTCACCGCGGCTGGCGCCGGCAGCAGCCATCCTTTGCATAACGACGTCGGTGTAAGCGACAACGGGCGTATTTAGACGGAAGAATTTATGTTGAGCATCGAGAGCGACCGAAGAGGAAGCGCCGAGCCCATGGAATTCAATTTTCCTTGCACCGGCGAGAGCGTCGATCGCCTTGCCTAGAATATCGTAATCAAGATTGCTCTTGGCATCCTCAAGCGCGGAAAGAGTCATATCGAAGATCTTGACCGCAAAATCCCGGACCGTATCATTCGCTTCCACACTCGAATTGACGTAGGGGGTGCCGCTTGCCAGGCATTGCGCGACTTGCAGTTTGAAGTCGGGGAATCCCTTGCAATCAAGGCTACGGCAAAAGCGATTTACGGTTGGCTCACTCACATCCGCAGTCCGGGCGAGAGATGCGATGCTGGAGCGTATCGTCACATTCGGATCGGCGAGGACAACGTCAGCAACTTTGATCTCAGATTTGCTCAGAGTCGGTCTGGTCTTCTGAATTTTCTGAAGAATGTTCACGGGACACTCCGAACTGAGCCAGGGGATGATGGCGTTAAATAACCACGAACGGGGCGATGAGACAAGCCCAAAGCGAACCCGGCCTACGGGCCTGAAGTCTTGATCTGGGAATCGTTTGCGGGAGCTGGATCCAAAGCTCTAGGCATATTTGCCGCGCTGCTTTTGAAAGGAAGCAACGAAGCTTTTCCCATAAAGCTCCTCCAAACTGTGCATTCCCTTTGCCTCAAGGAATAAAACATGTGAGGCTGAGCTTTCAAGAAATCTTTGGCCTGTTCACTCTGCCGCTCATTCATTCGCTTTTAAAAGATGGAAAATTACCGGGATGAACCACTTTTTAGTAGCTGACATTGGTGGAACCAACGCACGCATAGGACTTGTGACCGGCGAAGGCAATGAGATCTATGGCATCGAACAGTTTTCCAACCGTGATTTTCCAAGTCTCAAAGACGTTATCGCCAATTTTCTGGCCAAAGTCCAATGCGCAGTCCTCCCTAAGAGGGCTTGCTTCGCCGTGGCTTCGCCTGTTCTGGGCGACCGGATTTGCTTCACCAATAATTCCTGGTCCTTCTCGATCGAAGGGCTTAAAGGCGAGCTGGGTCTCGATTATCTGCATGTCATGAATGATTTTGAGGCGGTGGCACGAAGCCTTCCGTTTCTAGGCCCGGGTGAACTTAAAAAAATAGGCGGCGGCGCGGTTGCGCCTCACAAGGCGCTGGCTGTTCTTGGGCCGGGCACAGGTCTCGGGATGGCCGCTCTCTTACCGGCGCTACCCAAGGCGATGCCCTTGCCCTCGGAAGGCGGTCACGCCGCGTTTTACCCAGGCACAGCCGCGGAAGAAATTGTTTTCCGCTTTCTGCGTGAGCAAAATGGGTTTGTCTCCAATGAAGATGTTCTGTCCGGAATGGGACTTTGTAATATTTATTCAGCCCTGGCGCTCGCCGCTGGGCGTGTCCACGAGTCGATGCAATTACAATTACAGGCTGCGGATATTTCTGAAAGAGCCCTCAATGGGGGCGACAGTA
Source organism: Oligoflexus sp. (assembly GCA_014377445.1). GTDB lineage: Bacteria > Bdellovibrionota_B > Oligoflexia > Oligoflexales > Oligoflexaceae > Oligoflexus. The sequence continues at coordinate 80,615 of JACMPP010000067.1, read as the reverse complement.
TCTGTCGCGAAGCCCTTTCTTGTTTTTGTGGCGTACTTGGAGCGGTTGCGGGTGATTATGCGTTGCAGGTGGGTGCTCAGGGGGGCGTGTTTATTGCTGGTGGTATCGTGTCACGTTTCGTGAGTTTTCTTGAGCAAAGCACGTTCCGGCAACGCTTCGAGGCAAAAGGCCGCATGAGCTCTTATGTAACGGTGATTCCGACCTATGTTATCATGGGCACACAGCCCGGATTAATCGGCGCTGCATCGATCTTTGACGTCGGGATTTGAGGAGGCGATGTGATGAGTCATGATCAGTCTGTGGCCAACGATCGCATGGAAAATATTTCCAGCCAGCGCATGGGTCAGGTTTTAAGTGCGAGTCCATTCATTCCATCTGTGACATTGAAACAAGCCGATTCCTGGAAGAGGATAGGGGAGTTTGCCGAGAGAGCCGGTCTGTCGGCTGTCGAAGTGTTGCTTCGCACGCCACACGCGGAAAAAGGCGTCTTTCAACTCAAGGAAAACTTCCCCAGTCTCAAGGTTGGGCTCGGGACGGTTCTCACTCTGGGTGATTTCCAAAAGGCTATTGATTGCGGAGCTGATTTCGTGGTGAGTCCAGGACAGCTACCTGAGCTTCTCGAGAAAGCCCGAAGCACGTCTCTCGCTTATCTGCCTGGAGTCATGACGCCGTCGGAAATAATGCTCGTCAGCTCTTATGGTTTCTGGAATGCGAAGCTCTTTCCCGCGGGCTATCTCGCGGAGCCTTTTATCAAAGGTATGGAAGGCCCCTACCCTCATATGAAATATTGTGTCGCGGGTGGTGTCAGCGAAGAAAACTGGTCTTTCTTTGCTCAATGTCTTTCCGTTCGCAGCATCAGTGGCACCTGGATTCTTCCGCAGGAGACTCTGAACGAGTCAGAGGCTCAGCAGTTCGTAGAAAAGCTCGAAGAAAAACATTTTCAATTCGCCAAGTTCAGAAATCTTCTTTAAGGGAATTCTGTGAATGTTTCCTAAAGATTCTGCTTTGCGTTTGCCTCGGGGAAGTCCTCGTGTTACGGAACAATTAAGTTCAAGACGACTTTTTTGAAACATAACACGAAGGATGCACCCCATGCGTTTGAAGCCTATGAGCCTGTTCGCAACGAGTTCGACCTTGTCCCTCGCCATGGCTCTCACTGCCTGTGGTGCTGCAGAAGAATCCACGCTTCAGCAAAATCTGGCCAAAGATCGAGCTGTCCCCGTGTGTGGTGTCACGCCAGCCTGTGATGCAAGTCCTGCGGTCGGCACAAAAACCGGATTTCTCATGGCCAATCCCAAAGGAAAGCCATTCCATTTCGGCAAAGATTTTTATTACAACGAAAGCGAAGATCAATGGGTTATCGCCAAGTTTCAATATGGCAATTTCTTTTTAAGAAGTCCTTTGGTTCACGAGGAAGTGACGATCCAACTCCTTCGCGATTGTGGGGCAGCCTGGGAAACGCTGGGCACAACTATGACGACGTCTAAAGGTGAACATGCGGATGTGCTGCATTATGCGGACGAGGGCGGTATGGTTTTCTTTAAAATTCCCACAGCTCAAAAATTGGGTTTGGGCCGCCATCGTATTCGACTTGTCGTAAGTGGCGATCAATCAGCTACGGAACTCTTTCTTGAAGTCCTGCCACAAGGTGCCACACTGTTCGTCAGCGATGTCGATGGAACCTTGACGACCAGTGAGCTTGTCGAAGGTCTAGCTTCGATTCTCGGGACTTTGCCCCCTGCCCATCCGGGAGCTGCTGTGCTCTTCAATAGCCTTACGAAAAAAGGCTATCGTCCGCTTTATCTCACGGCGCGTTCGACGAATCTCGTCCAGAGAACAAGGGATTTCGTAGGAAGCAAAAAATTTCCCCAGGGTGTGATCCAAACGAGCCCAGCGGGAACGTTAGGTTTGTCGGGCGCCAAAGGCGCTGCCTATAAGACGGAAATCCTGCAGGGCTACGAGAACCGCGGATTTAACATCGCCTATGGATTTGGTAACACGGCTGTGGATGCGGAAGCCTTTTCCAACGCGGCGATTCTTGATACCAATAAGTACTTCTTTAAGTTTGATAAATTTGCCGATTTCGGCGGCGGCGTGAATTTTGATGATTACACGAAGCTCGGCGCTGTTGCGGGTGCAGCGGATCTTTGTATTTAATCATTCCGGGAATGATCTATCGTCAGTGTATGAAGGCTCTCTAGTGATAGGGGGCTTTTTTTGTTTTGATCTTGGTTGTGGATTGAGAATGAGGAATTGGGGGGTTGATAGCATGAAGTTGATAGAGGTTTTTTACTGGGTAAAAAAAGCGCTTAACTACAAGACATCCCCGCTTGGGTGATTGCAGATTAAGCGCCTCAGATCGAGTCCTTAAGAACACGTTTCTTCAATTATGCACCTGCTATACGCCAGTGGTTAAGAATTGCTTTCGTAACGATCCCTTGAACTCCAAAGGCTTCACGGAGAAATTGTTGATGATCCATGATGTTGGCTGAGGGTAGCGCAGTCACTTGTTTTAGGATTTTTTCGCGATAGTCCTGCTCGCGATGGAGCTTCTCTTCGAGGTGACGGAGACAGCATTCTGCAACGACATCATTCACATTCAAAGTACGACTGATAAAACTGCGAGTCTTATTCCGATCCCCTTCACTGACTTGTTCGAGGAGGGTCTGGAGGATTTCGGGCGAAAGGCCTTTCAAATCCTTACTTGCAGAATGAAAATTCGCACTGACTTGGCTTTTGTCGTCTTGTTCGGCCATCTTTAAGGGACTTACCTGGGACATCTTTATTCTCCTTATATGAGTTGGTGATACGCATCGAGAATTCCACTCTTCGGAAAAAGGTTAGGGGAAAATGAGGAATATTGTGGAGGAGTCATGGACGTTTTTAGAGTCGCCCACTTATGCGGACCAGTATAGATAGACATAGCTTACTTGACAAGCTGGCAGGTGAGAAGAGTCACGGAAAAATAATCGGGGAAGGGCTAAGTCCCTGGGACGCAGGTCTCTGCGGGACTAACCGGGATCGTTAATCGAAGACGACTGGGTCAATGAGCTATAAATGCAAACCAGTAGAAGATCCAACCTGTCAGAGCGGTTCCAATCATGGCGTACGCTGAAAGACGGCCAAGATTTTTGTGCTTAAACCTTGCGGGGTTATGACTCTTATCGATGGAATGCTTTAGGGCCGTGAAGATCGTATAGGCCCAAAGGACAAGGGTTGGGATCGAAAAGCAAAGATGGATAATCAGAGAGGGAAATACCCAGCTGTCGTAGTAGGGGGAAGGCTCTGCCAATTGACGCCAGCCATTAATGCGCATGTCGAGTTCAAAGACCACAATTGCCAGGCCCAAGACGATCCCGAGGACGATCTGGATAACCCTATGTAGAATGAGGTTTTTCTTTATTTTTACCGTGAATACGCTAAAACCGAGGATAGGGACGACCAATGCCATTGCGACGACGATGAAGTCGAGGATAAAGCTGCCGCGACTTGAAGGCAGGAAACCTGGCATAAAGAATTCCTTTAAAAAGCTGCCCTTTGAAGTGATCTCATTGGGTCTGGGAGCAAAGCGCGATGGGGATGGATAACAAATTGTTTTCCCTTTCGCCAAGATAAATTGGAATTGTACTCAGCGCGCTCTGCTGAAATGCTAAGATCAAGAGGAAGAACTTTTGCGTATTGCAGGGGCTTCTGTTAGGTCTTGGCCCGGAGAAACAGATGCCGACTCTTGCTAAAATCACCCTATACCTTCGAAAAGTCGCTTGGCTGTGGCTCGCAGCCAACGTTTGTATTGCGAGTATACCGCGTTGTGATGCTTTGTTTTCCGCGTGGCTGACAACGGCAAGTCTCGAGGAGCATTGTCACGAAGATCAGGCCAGCGAACGACCGGCCCTCCAGTCCGCCCATCTCTGCCAATGTTCCCTTCTCAGTTTTGTCTTTAATACCGTGCAATGGAGCGATCCAACGCAGGTCATCCTTGCAGCGGAGAGCTATCCCTCTCTTTCGGGCTACCTCTATCGTTCCACAGCCCTGGACCTGGCCCTTGAGATCGAATCGCCACCACCTAAAGTTTGAATCCCGCAAAACCAATTCTCTCTTTTGGACTGCTTTGGCTTAGTAAAGGCCATGAGCGACGTCTACTCATTTTTAAGGAAGAAAAATCATGAAATATTCTAATATTCTGGTCCATATTGGCATTGTGTTGTCGTTTCTCGTTTCCGTAAGTGCCTGTGGCAGCAAATCCGATTCAAAGGATAACCCCGCTCTTCCCCCCGCCAGCGGAAGAGACAATTCCGAAGAACAACTCAAGGTTTCCAAGAACGGTCTTTTCAACGTGGAAGTGACCTGGAGCCCCAGCCTTGAAGCCGGCACCTTGAACAACTCGGCGCTTATTCACTTTCGTGCACCCGCGAGTGAGCATGCGCCTGCGATCCTTAAGAGTTTCCGTCTCTATCACTCCACCATGGGTCACGGTTCGATCAAAGAAAACGAAATGACTTTCACCGAAGAAGAAGCTGGTCACTGGCTGGTGAAGAATATCTATTTCTCGATGCCGGGTGCGGCCAGCTCCTGGGTTGTCGATATCGAAGCGGAACTCAATGGAGTAACTGATTCCGTACGCGTGGTGATCGATGCTGAAGTTCGTTAAGCGATACTCCTGCACTTTCGTTCTGGCCATGACATCTGTGCTGTTACTCTCGGTTTCATCCAAGGCTTACCCTTGCTCCTCCTGCGGGAGTGGGGCGGCGGATCCTGTCATCCTCAATCCAATGGAAAATCAAAAATTCTATTTGGATATCGCTCAGCAGTCGAACTTTAAAGATGTCGACAGTGAAGGGGATGTGCGGCGTGATCTGGGTCCTGAGAAGAAAATGCAGATGCAGATGGCCTTTGCTCAACGTATTACGGAGCGTTTATTTGGGAGTCTCGTCTCAGGTGTGGGACGGAATGCCCGTGGGAGTCGTCAGGCGACAGGTATACTCGATACTTCCCTTAATCTTCGCTACAATCTCATGAATCAAACTATGCTCAATCCATATTTGCCTCAGGTTCAGGTGATGCTCTCGCATCGATTGAAAACGACGCGATCGGTGCAGGATGCCCGCAAAGAGAACTATCTCGATTCCTTTGGTACCGGTTATAGCGAAAGCTTCTATGGTGTCGACGCATGGTTCGGAATGTTGCCTGTGATGTTTGGGGGCAGCATTCTCCGGAGCGCGCCCTGGGCTGCGGATACCAAGAGCGGCAGGCTCCTGCCGGGTCCGGTGCAAAAGGAAATCGTTTCGATCGGCTTTATGGTCACGCCTGAAGTGAAAATTATGGGAGGTGCGGTTCGGGAAAGACGTGCAACGATACGTTTGAATGGATCGGAACTTCGAAATTCCGATCGAACATCACACGATCTCTATGGAACCCTTGAAACTTCGCTTCTAGGGGTCGATAACTATCGCGTCACCCTCTCTAAACGAGCCGCTTTCGCTACGAATAAAAATACAACAGAACTCGTGAGCCTCACTTTAGCCTGGATGCGTACGCTATGAAGAACATACTTGGTTTTCTTCTTTTTTTGAGCCTGGCATCGCCCCTTGCGGCTCGGTGCAGGACAGCTTCGGAAGCTGAATTTAAAGCCGCGGCCCTCGGCAAGACGCGCGTCGTTTTTTTTGCCTCCTGGTGCAAAAGCTGCGAAGCGCATCTGACTCCAGACTATGCAAAAGATTCGGTTTTTGTCACGAGCTACGATAACGCAGAGATTGCGGATGAGGTTTTGAAGAAGTTTCTGGCTGCGGAAGCCGACCATGCGATTTGCATCGTCGACCGCGACGAGCGTCTGGCAATGCTTTACAAGCTCAAATTTCTGCCCTACGTCGTGCCTATCTAAAGCTCAATTCTGGTCCCGCGGAAGCTTTGGCCTTCCGCGTGGCTCAGGCAGGCCGAGGCCTCGGCTAACGTAATATGTTGCACCCCCCGCTTACGCGCACGAAAACATTCCTCCAGTTTCGGCAGCATGCCTTCCGTAATCACTCCGTCCTTTAATAGATCTTCGTAATAACGAAGGGAGAGAACTTCGATCAGACTCGAGGGATCTTTTACGTCGAGCAAAACGCCAGCCTGCTCAAAGCAGTAGAGCATATGAACGTCATAGTCTGCCGCCAGCGCCTGGGCCAGAGCACTGGCGATGCCATCGGCATTGGTGTTCAGGATCTCCTGGTCAAAGCTCAAGGGAGCGAAGACCGGCGTCAGTCCCAGTTTAAGAAGTTTGATCAGCATGTCCTTACGCACTTCAGTCACGTCACCGACAAAGCCAAAATCCACGGGTTCCGGCGATCGTCTTTTGGAACGGATAAGTCCAGCATCCGCTCCGGTGCAACCGAGGGCGTCGCAGCCAAGACTCTGCAGAGATGCCACCAGGGATTTATTGATTTGCCCGCCATACACCATTGTTACAAGATCGCGCATGGCTTCGGAGGTGATACGGCGGCCCTTGTGCATTTCGGTCGAAATATTCAGTTTCATTGCCATCTGATCGGCGATAACACCTCCCCCGTGTACCAGGATCTTGGGGTGGGGGAGGGCGGCAAAACGTTTTAGAAAGCTTTGGAGAGCAGCGTGATTGTCGATGACCTTCCCGCCGATTTTAAAGAGATAGAGCTTATCCATACTGCGACTCGAGTATGCGTTTGAGCACAGCCTGAGCCGAGTAAACTCGATTATGAGCCTGCTGCAGGACGAGCGAACCGGGGCTGTCCAGCACGGCGTCCTCAACTTTGAAATTGCGACGAACGGGCAGGCAATGCATGAAGTTGCCGGTCGCGGTTAAGGCCATCTTCTCAGCCGTAATTTTCCAGCCGGGATCCTCGCTTAGGATCTGCCCGTAGTGACTGTAGCTGGACCAGTTTTTAACATAGATAAAGTCGGCGCCTTCAAAAGCTTTTCTTTGGTCGTAAACGATTTTCGCGTTCCCAGCCATCTCCGGATGCAGCTCGTAGCCTTCGGGATGGGTGATCGTAAAATCACAATCCACATACTGCATCCACTGCGCAAAAGAGTTGGCGACGGCTTGCGGCAGCGCTTTGAAATGCGGGGCCCAGCTCAGAACAATCTTCGGTTTCTTCACCCGGCTGACTTCCCGAATGGTCATGACGTCGGCGAGCGATTGCAGAGGGTGAAAGGTAGCCGACTCCAGCGATATCACGGGACGGCCGCTGTACTTGATGATCTTTTGAAGCACGGTCTCCTGATAATCATAATCGCGGTCTTTAAGTTCAGGGAAGCAACGCACGGCGATGATATCGCAGTACTGGGCGAGGACTCCGGCTGCTTCCTTGATGTGTTCGGTCTTACCCGCGTTCATCATCGCGCCGTCTTCCATTTCCAGGGTCCATCCCTCGAGGCCGACGTTGATGGACAGAATATTCATGCCGAGTTGTTGAGCCGCCTTCTGCGTGCTCAAACGGGTTCGAAGGCTTGGGTTAAAAAACACCAGTCCCAACGTGCGCCGTCGGCCGAGATTTTCATGCGACCAGGGTGCGGCCTTGAGTGCCAAAGCCTCATCCACGAGTGTGCTGACATTGTCGACGTCGAGAGCGCTTAGAAAATGTTTCATGATATGTGGAGTTCCTTCAATGCAGACTTCAGTTGAACAAAGAAATAATCGCAATCCTCGCGAGTCACCGAAAGGGGTGGGAGAAGGCGGACCGTATTCTTGGTCGACGCGTTGCCCGTGATCAGTCCATAGTCATGCAGAAGTTTCAGGCGCAACGCTTCGCAGTTCCCCTCAATATCGAAGGCCAGCATGAGGCCACGTCCCCGAATATTCTTAAGGCCTGGAATCTCGCTGAGACCCTGGATTAAGTATTGGCCTTGAACCGCTGCGTTCGTCATAAGCTTTTCAGCGGCTATGACTTCGCAAACTGCGAGTGCTGCACGACAGGCCAGGGGTCCGCCCCCAAAGGTGCTGCCCAAAGAACCCATCGGCATCACATAGCGCTCGTGGATCCAGGTCGCCGCGATGGGAAAACCATTGCCGAGCCCTTTGGCGGTACAGATGATATCGGGTTTTACTTTTGCACCATGCTTTTGAAACGCGAAGAAATCTCCGCTACGGCCCATGCCCGATTGTATTTCATCTGCAATCAGCAAAGCGCCGCTTGCCTGGCAGAGAGAAGAGAGTTCCTGCCAAAAGGCTGTGTCCCCTTCCCATATTCCCCCGACGCCTTGAATACCTTCAATGATAACCGCTGCGGTTTGACCGCTTATAGCCACGCGGGCAGCTTCGATATTATTGAGTGGAACCCACATAACATCGAGTCCGCTGTTGATCGGCGAACAGAGTTTGGAGGCATCCGTGATTTGAGCGGCGAGCGATGTCCGGCCATGAAAGCTGCCACGCATAGCCACGACCTGCCTGCGCCCGTTGAGTATGGAGGCTGTTTTTAAGGCGTTCTCGATCGCTTCGGCGCCGCTGTTCGAAAAGAAGAGATTGTAATCGGGACAGCCGCTGAGCTCGCCAAGAGCGCGACAGAGTTCTTCCTGTTCCTTCAAGGGAACGAGATTCGAATAGTAGGCGAAGTGTTTGAGCTGGCTCTCAAGGCGTGCCACCCAAACTGGATGAGAATGGCCGATCGAAATCACGCCGTGGCCACTGTAAAAATCGAGGATTTTCTGTCCCGATTCTGTTTCCAGCCACATGCCCTGGGAGCTTTTAATGGCGAGGTCTAGTTTTGGATAGACGTTGAGCGTCATCATAAGAACTCCTTAATAGGCGACAGGCTTGAGATGGAGGCCGGTGTCGGCGGGCCAGTTCATCATAAGATTCATATTCTGCACGGCTTGTCCGCTCGCGCCCTTGAGGAGGTTGTCCAAGCAGGACACGATATGGACGAGGCCTTTATGTTTTTGTACCGAGAGACGAACGTGGTTGGTGTTGACCACGCTTTTCAAATTGATTTCTTCCGCACTCACATGAACAAAAGGCGCCAAGCGATAGTAAGACTGGTAAAGCGCCAGCAACTCGTCTTCGGAGGCCATGCATCCCGTGTAGAGAGATGTTAAAATCCCCCGGGTAAAAGGCCCACGCATGGGGACAAAAAGCAGCTCGGGCATGGGCAAAGGCGATGCTGTCTGTCCCTGCAAGCGGCCCAGTGTTCTTTCGATTTCTGCCAGATGCTGATGATCAAAGACTTTATAGGCACTGAGATTTTGATTTCTCTGGGAAAAGTGCGAGGTCTTTTGCAACTTTTGACCTGCACCCGTCGATCCTGTCAGAGCCGTGATGTGAATTGTTTTTTGCAAAAGGCCCTGGCTCGCCAGAGGAGCAAGCGCCAGCTGAATGCTCGTCGCGAAACAGCCTGGATTGGCGATGCGGGTACTGCCGCTGATTTCTTCGCCGTTGACTTCAGAGAGGCCGTAAACAAAGCCTTCTTTGCCGTCTCTAAAATCGTGGCTCAGATCGATCACCCGCGAGGTCTTCGAATAGACCTCATGCGCCTCAATCAACTTTTGAGTCTGACCATGATCGCCGCATAGAAAGACGATGTCGCAGGGCGAGAGTGCGCCAGCGAAGATTTTGTCGGCATACATGTACATATCATCATGAACCGAGCGGAGAGGCAAACCCTCCTGGCTCTGGCTGATGCATTGGAGATCCTCGACCATCGGATGCTCGAGCAGCAGGCGGAGAAGTTCGCCCCCTGCATATCCCGCAGCACCGATGACGGCTGCCTTCACCTTTACTTTCCCTCGTATGTTTTGGTTCATAAATTTTGCACCTTTTGTCCGCTACCTGCGTGGGTCAGAAGCTTTTCTTTCTCGCGTTCGAGTCTTCGGGCTTCCCACAAAGGATCAAAAAGCATGGCAGTGCAAAGACAGTTTTTACGGTCTTTGGACTGAAGAGTTGTGTAGTTCACGCAGCTCTTGCAGCTATCCCAAAAGTCATCGTCTTTGGTCAATTCGCTGAATGTCACGGGGCGATAGCCCAGCTCGCTATTGATGTTCATCACCGCAAGACTGGTGGTAAGACCGAAGAATTTAGCATGTGGATTCGCCTTGCGCGATTCCTGAAACGCAAAATTCTTGAGATCGCGGGCCAGACCTGACATGCGAAAGGCAGGAAATATGATGAGTCCGGAGTTGGCGATGTATGCGCCGTCACTCCAGCTTTCGGTATAACAAAATCCGGCGACATCATGATCGACCAACGCGATATAGGCCTGAGCCTTGCGCATTTTTTCGGCAAGGTAGAGCGGAGAGCGCTTGGCGATGCCGGTGCCTCTGGCTTTTGCACTCGCTTCCATCTCATCGCATATTTTGCTCGCAAAAATAGCATCACTTTCGCTGGCAACTCGGATGACGATTGATTTCATACCTTTTCTACCTCGCTATAAATATGCAATTAATGTGCATATAATAGATTAATAGCGTTATATTTACATCAGTTGTTTGGTTTATCAATACCAATATTTTCTCTCAGAAGCTTAGACCCTTTTGTGAAGAAGCATGCTAAGCCGGCATTAATTTATTTTAAAGTAATGATATCAATTCATTAAATCCTACTTTTTCGAACCATTTTGTCTGCATAAAACGCTAAAATATGCTTCCAGAGATCCATGATTTGAATCGTGGGATTGGGCTAGGGAAAGGGAAGGGTTTATGATAGAGGGTCAGTCTCTAGGAGGGTCCATCGATGCCGCAGTATATCAAACACATACCAAATGCCATTCCCGTCGAGTTCTGTAAGGCTTTGATGGCGAAGTTTGATCAGGATCCCCGGGTTAAGGATGATCCTCAACCTGAGTATTCGAATCGGCGTTACCTCAACATTTCAGAGCAGATGTCCTGGATCAAGGAGATGACCAAGTCGACTCAATATGCCGACCCGCACATCGCTGATTTTTTTCGTCTGCCCGAACCTTTCACCGACAAGAGCATTGCCGAATGGATCAACGATGGATTCATCGTGGCAAAATATTCCGAAGGCGACGCCTGCGGTTTCCATGACGATCACCAATCGCCCATCGAGCCTGCCAACGGCCTCCGATATCTCACAGTTATCTTCTTCCTGAACGACGTTCCGGAAGGCGGCGAGCTGCACTTTCCTGTGCAGGGAGTCAAGATCAAGGCGACTCAGGGCACGATGGTGATATTCCCGGCCCAGATCACCCATCCGCACGAAGTCTTACCGACAAAGTCGGAAAGGTATGTTTTGCAGACCTGGGTTACCGACGTCAATCTCAAGGTAGTCCTTCGCGATGATGAATATTGACTAGTTCTATCTACGCTATTTCCTTCCCCTTTTCGCTGCATTTAAGATTGCCCGTAGTCCTGCCGAAAGCCTAATAGTCCCCCATCGTTTTTGAATCCTTCGGGAGCGAAGCGGCTGGGGCTATTAGGGGAGCACGAGCGCTTGGATATTTCGCAGACCGCTGCCATCATCTTCGTCAGCCGACTCAATGTCCGGACTTTGCTCCAGGCCGAGCTGAAGTTTCGTGGCGTCAGGAACATCATCGCCTGCGACAACTTTCAAAGTTGCCTGTCCGCACTTGCCGACTTCCCGGCCGCCTTACTCTTCGTCGATACAGATCAGGACGAACGTGAACTCGTACAGGTGATGCGTAAAGCCCAGGGACGCTATCGCATCGATACCAGGCCGATCTACCTTTTCCCTTATGTTCCAAGCGAGAAAATCCTCGCTTATGCCGTCGAATACAATATCTCGCAGTTGCATGCCGGCGAAATCTCCAAGGCCCAACTGGAACAAAACCTGAGCGAAATGCTGCGTTACGGAACACGAACCGATCTCCAAATCGAAATCTACGACATGGTAGTCAAGGCAAGGGTCGCCGAGCGCAAAGACGAAGCGCGCGCTTTGCTGCATTCGCTTTGGCTAGCGGAACCGGACAATATTCAGGCTGGCGACGAACTCGGATTTTCGATGTGTGAGTTGGATCTCTGGGATGAGGCGGAATCGCACCTGATCGGGATTATTGCACGCTTTCCCTTTGACAGCAGGGCCAAACATCTCCTGGCCCGCTGCTACATGAAGAAGGCGGACTTCAGCAAAGCCCGCTATTATCTCGAACAGGCCTCCCTCCTTTCGCCCTTCAATGCCGAACGTCTCTGTGATCTGGGTCAGATATTTCTTGATCAGTATCAGGTGGCGGAGGCTCTCGGAAACTTTCGGGAGGCACTCCTGACCGATCCCGACCTTCACGAAGCGAAAATCGGTAAAGTGACCTGCGAACTTCTTTTGGGTGAAGCGAATGATGCTTTGAAAATCATGCGCCAACTGCAGGACCCCTTTGATTTTGCATCGGTCTTCAACGGAGCGGCCATTACCTCGGTGCGTGCCGGTCACTATTCCCAGGGTATGGGGCTCTATAAAACCGCAGCCGGCTATCTCGTCGAATATCCCAATCTCATGTCACGGGTCTTCTTCAACATGGGGATTGGTCTTTGGAAATGGGGTAAGGCCCAACTCGCAATTGCAGCCTTTCAAAAGGCTGTGGAGCTTGACGCTTCCAATGCCAAGGCCAAGCACAACGCGGATCGGTTGGCGATAAAAATGCAACGAAATAACCGTCTGGCAGGCGAAAGCGGCGACCCATTCAGCGCCATCAATCGCATCGACACAATAGATGATTTGGACGAAATCAGCGAAGAAGGCTTTGGGTCGGCGAGGTAGTTCTTCATAAGAGGCGAAGACTAGGGTATAAAGGGAAGGTTTTTATCGTCAGTCTGGAGGATCAAGTGAATAAAGTCCTTGGCGTTGGCCTCTTTTTGTCTCTTCTCGTGATTACGGCCTGTGGTCCGGAATCCTCATCCTATACCCCCACTCAGGATACTATCTCGACCTCGGCCGATATCACCGTTGACGCCTCAGCCATTCATATCAGCAAAATTGGTCCTACGGTTCAAAGCGATAAGATCGATGAATGCGTGATCGGATTCGATCAGGAAAATCTTCTGTATTCGTTTAACAGCAACGAAGAACTCGTCCTTAACTCTCAAGTGCTCGATTACCTGAGACCGCTTGCGACTGCCGCTGGAGCTTTGGCCGGGGACAGCCGCCTCTTCGCCGTTTGGCAAGTGCCAACCCATATCGTTCAGCAGGTCAATTACAGCATCGAGATCGAAATTCAGCCGACTAAGATCATCTACCGAAATACTTGTGTGCGCTGAGGATCTCCATGCAAAAGTATTATCTCAAGAAATATGCTAAAAAAACCGTTTTGGTCGTTTTTCTGCTCTTTAGTCTCTATGCGATGTTTCAGGCCATTGGTTCAGGCAGATGACAAGCCTTGCGACTTGACCGATACTGAGCGGAGGTCTGCAAACTGCGGCCCTACTTTCATCACGAGTGTCCATGAAACGCGTCCGAACCTATATCCATCATTTGCATATGCCCGATCTTGTCGCGCATAGCACCAAACGCATAGTCCGATCCTTTCGCGACAACGTTCAGCTCGGAACGCTTCTGGCGTTTATCGCCGGGAACATCAATTCGATCGCCTTCGTTCATTTCGGAACCTACGTCTCCCACGTCTCAGGGCATGCGACCCGTGCCGCGATCAACTATGCCGAAGGTGAATTTACCAGCGCCTTCCTTTTTCTCCTTGAATTTGGAGCCTTTATATTTGGAGCTGGCATCACCGCCTTTCTCCTCAAGGGGCACACCGCGGCCTCGAGCCTTATCAAGTACACCACGCCCATATTTCTCGAGTTGTTTCTCGTCTTGGTCTATATGATAAGTGCGGTGCTCAACAGTCGACAACTCTTCACTTCACCCTACTTTTCCCATCTTACTTTTCTTCTCGCGATCGCGATGGGCATACAAAACGCGATGCTGCGGCAGGCCTCGGGGTTCAGCGTTCGCACGACTCACATGACGGGCGTCGCCACGGATTTTGGATTTGAGTTGGGGGCGGCCGTTCGTCTTTTCTGCGACGTGTTGCTCGTGCGGCATTCCACCGTTTTGGCTCGATTGAAAGCGGCTGGACGAGCCTTCCTTCATCGACTCGGCGTGAGTCGATTTTTCTTTCATGGATTCATTATCTTCTCTTTTAGTTCTGGGGCGTTGGTGGGGACCTTGGGTTATCTCCTCTATCAGGACTTCGCCCTTACGATCCCGATCGTCACGCTCCTGCTCATTGGCATTCGTGAATATCGTCGAAAACTTGAAGTAAAGGCTCAGCCTTCCCCTACCTCACCAGCGATTGCCTAAGACTCACAGAATCCAATAGAGCAGCCCCTGCCACAGGCTGACAGAGATCACTCCCAAGCAATGACCCAGGAAGATCTGGGTGGCTGCGAAGCGGCCGTCCGCTTCATGAAGCCTGGCAAGCACCACGGTCACCACCGCGCCGGGCATGGAGCCAACGAGGAGAAGGACTGCTTTCGCTTCGTAGGGAAGGCTGCGGCCCAGCGTCAGGATAAGGCCGAACATCAGGAGAGGGCAGAGTATCAGCCGCCAAACGAGGAGGAGCTGGTGAGCTCTCGTATCGCTGGCCTGTCGACTCGCCTTCGCAAGTTGCCCCCCGAGGACATACATGGAAAGGGGAAGCGTGGCTTTGCCGATCCAACTCAAAAAGATGAGCGAGCCGGCCCAGGCGCTTCGGGGAAAGTCGATTTCTGTTTTGAGGAGAACGAGGGCCAGGATCAAGCTTATCAATGCGGGGCTAAAAATCTTTCTCCAATCTCTTCGACCGGCGATTTGTGGGTAGGCGAGAGTCCAGAGAAAAAAGTCGGCTCCGACACTGGATAGGGCCACTAAAGCCAGGCCTTTGTCGGCCCAGAAAGCTTGCGCGATCACCAGGGGAACGAATGAGTAATTTGGCATCATAGCCAAAAAAACATAGCTTCTTTTGGTGGCGTCCTGCTTAAGTTTACTCAAACCCAGGCTTAGTTTTCCGTAAAGCAAACCCGTGGCGCAGACGGCAAAGACCGAGAGTGGCACAATGGCGAAAGTCTTGACCTCCATCCAGTTGAAGCGAAGCAGGAGCGATGAGAAGAGCAGGCAGGGATAGACGAGCTGGACCAGGGCTTTGGAAAGAATCCGATCAAGCTTGGGTGACGCGAATCCCTTGCGCTCGACGGAGAGGCCGACTATAAGCCCAAGTAAGGCAAGTAAACTGATAAGGGGCATTAAAAAACCCTCTGTGACAAAGGCCTATAAAAGCATAAAACTATTGAGAAGCCAATCTGTGCTCAGTCGCTGTTTGTTCGAACTAAAGGAATGAAGATGAAGATTGCGAAGACCGGAGTTCTCCTCATCAATCTTGGTAGTCCCGACGGTCCCGATACCGCTTCGGTAAGGCGCTATCTGCGGGAATTCCTTTGTGACGCCCGTGTGATCGATATCGCACCCGTGCCGCGCTATCTGCTCGTCTACGGCATTATTTCGATCTTTCGATCGCCCAAATCCGCAGCTGCCTATCAAAAGATATGGACAGCGAAAGGCTCACCTCTGGTTCAGGCCGGCTACGATCTGGCACGTCGGGTTGGGGAGATTTTGGGTCCGGACTATCACGTGCGCAGTGCGATGCGCTATGGCAAGCCGGCGATCGAGACAGAAATCAAAGCGCTGCTCGATAGCGGGGTCGAGAAAATTCATGCCTTTCCCCTCTATCCTCAGTATGCGGGCGCCAGCACCGCGTCAAGTGTCGAGGAGGTGATGCGTGTTCTGGCTAAGGAGGTTGTCTGGCCGGAAGTCAAAATACTCGGCGACTTCTATGATCACCCGGGTTTCATCGAAAGCTTTGCCACAGTTGCCAAGCGCCACCTCAAGGAATTCAACGCCGATCATGTGCTCTTTAGCTATCATGGTCTCCCAGAGCATCAAATGCAAAGCGCGGATCGTAGCGGCAAACACTGTCTGCGCAATCCGGATTGCTGTTTTACCATCACAGCCACGAATCGCCTCTGCTATCGTGCCCAATGTTTTGCCACGACCTATGGGCTCCAAAAGGCGCTCGGTCGGACAATGGAGGATTCAAGTCTTTCCTTTCAATCGCGACTGGGGCGTGCGACCTGGATTCAACCTTATACCGACCAGGAACTGCCGATTCTCATCAAACGTGGTGTGAAACGCCTGGCGGTCATGTGTCCGGCCTTCGTCGCGGACTGCCTGGAGACTCTGGAAGAAATTCAAATCCGTGCGGCAGAAGATTGGAAAGCCCTGGGTGGCGAGGCTTTTATTCTGGTGCCTTCGCTCAACAGTGAGGAGATCTGGTGCCAGACCGTAGCGGACATGGTAAAATAGGGCTTATAAAAAAATTTGGTGAAGTGACGCGCATGAGCAATCGACGTGTGACTTTCCGGATCTATTATCAGACAGAACTTAATGCAAGCAGTCAAAACGTCGCTTACTAACTCATATAGGATAAGGCTCCCGGACAGGGAGCCTTTTTTTATGTCCCTCTTGATATCCACCAAAGCCTTACGCTGCAAGACTTCTGACCGAAGAGTCCGCCCGACCTCATCCCTCATCTCTTTTCAGTAGAAAAAAGCCCGCAATTTTGAGATTTTTAAATTCTTTAAACAGCTTTGTGGGTTGTGGATCGGTGCTTCTGGGAGTGTCGAGACGGACTCAGCGACTCGGAGAATTGCAATATGTTGACTCGTTTTCCTCGCCTTGCCCTATCGATTGCTCTCGTGTCCTGGAGCGCCCTCGGCCATGCAGCGGGCAAAGAAATCCTCATTGGAGTCGCAGGCCCTCATACAGGTTCATCGGCGCCTTTCGGCCTCCAGCTATGGAAGGGTGCAGAGAAGGCGATTGAAGATATCAATAAAGCGGGTGGCGTAAACGGGAGCATGCTACGCGCGGTAAAAGCGGACGATGCCTGTCTGCCAGCTCAGGCGAAATCTGTCGCCAACAAACTCGTGAACACCGACAAGGTCAATGCCGTCGTCGGGCATTTCTGTTCGTCCTCGACGATTCCAGCCGCCGGTATCTATCGCGAAAATAACGTCCTTATGATCACGCCTGCCTCGACCAATCCCCGCGTGACGGAAGATGAGAATTATAAGGCCAAAGATTGTAAGGCGATCACCGATAAAGCCAAGCAAGAGCAGTGCGAGCTTTCGAATTATTCGGTCATCATGAGAACCTGCGGTCGCGATGATCAGCAGGGCGTCGAAGCCGCAAATTTCATCGTCAAAGAACTTAAGGCTAAAAGCGTAGCTGTGATTCACGATAAAGACACCTACGGTCAGGGCCTCGCGGATGCGATGCGCGCTCACCTCAAGATTCTTGGACAGAAAGATCCTGTTCTCTACGAGGGACTTACCCGCGGCGAGAAAGACTTCAACGCAATCGTCACCAAGATCAAAGCGGCGAAAGCCGATGTGGTCTACTTCGGTGGTCTCTATGCCGAAGCGGGTCCTTTGCTTCGTCAGATGCGTGAGCAGGGTCTCAAGGCCTCGTTCATCTCAGGCGATGGTATCGTTTCGAACGACTTTCTTTCGGCCGCTGGCGGCGTGAAGTTTGTGGAAGGGGCTTTCATGACCTTCGGAGCTGACCTCAGAAATGTCCCGACTGGCAAAGCCGTGGTTGAGTCCTTCCGCAAGAGCGGATATGAGCCGGAAGGCTACACTCTTTACTCTTACACAGCCGTTCAAGCCATAGCTGCGGCGATGAAAGGTACGGGCGAAATTCAAGATGGTCGCAAGCTTTCCAAATGGCTCGTCGAAAATGGTGCGGATACAGTCATGGGCAAAATCAACTGGTCGCCGAAAGGTGATCTCGTGAAATCCGCCTACGTGATGTACGTCTGGGACAAAGCCGGCAAATACGCTGAAACTCAAGCGAAAAAACTATAAACTTATGCTAAATTAAGTGTATGCCCGTGTTTCACGGGGCATACTTTTGTTTTGTGAAGAGGGCAGAGTGGATTTCTATGTTCTAGGTCAGCAGATAGTAAATGGATTGGTCTTGGGTTCGACCTACGGATTGATCGCAGTCGGCTATACGATGGTCTACGGAATTATCGGGATGATTAACTTCGCACACGGCGAAGTCTACATGGTTTCGGCCTACCTTACCGCGATCGGTCTCGCTGTCCTCGCTTACTTTGGGATCAGTAATCCATGGCTGCTCATCGGCCTCACGATGGTCTTTGCCATCGTCTTCACTTCGCTCCTCGGTGTCACGATCGAACGCCTGGCTTATCGCCCTTTGCGTCGAGCGAATCGCTTGGCCCCGCTCATCTCAGCGATCGGCGTTTCCCTGATTCTTCAAAATTATGTCCAGCTCAGCCAGGGCGCCAAGAACCAGGGTGTTCCCACTTTGGTTGAAGGCGTCTTTCGCATGGGCTCGGAAGATCACTTCTTTCAGATCACCTATATGCAGATGGTGATCATCATCGTCGCTATATTAGCAATGGCCATCCTCAATTTTGTCGTGCAACACACCGCCCTTGGTCGCGCCTGCCGGGCCACGCAGCAGGATCGCCAGATGGCGCAAATCCTTGGCATCGACACGGATAAAGTGATCGCTCTGGTCTTTGGTATCGGCGCGGCACTGGCCGCTGTCGCTGGCGTCCTTATCACCTTGAACTATGGCAGCTTCGATTTCTTTGTTGGCTTTGTAACGGGCGTAAAAGCTTTTACGGCGGCTGTTCTCGGCGGTATCGGCTCTTTGCCAGGCGCCATGCTGGGCGGCATACTCTTAGGTCTCGCCGAATCCCTTTTCGCCGGCTTTGTAAGTTCGGATTATAAAGATGTCTTCGCTTTCGCACTGCTGGTTGGGATTCTGATTTTCCGCCCGAGTGGTCTGCTGGGAAAACCAACGGTTGAAAAGGTTTGATTGCATGAGTCGTCGCCCTGTATCCCGGACAATGCTCTTGTCCCTTTTTGCAGCCCTCATTACGCTCATCCTGACCGGACCTCTCTCCGGTCTGGTTTTGAATGGCTACGATTTTACCACGCGCTTTGCCGCGCCCCTGCAGATCGCAGCGATGGTGCTGATCCTGCGATTTATCGCCGGCCTACTGCCGGCCTCCTGGCTGGCGCCCAAACAAAAACATGAAGTTGAACCCAGAGCCCCGCGCTTCAAAACCTACCAACTCGTTTTGGGTGGACTCGTCCTCTATCTCGCCCTGGCAAGTCTGGTTCTCTTCGCTTCCAAGTATTGGCTGGCTGTGGGCATCATGGCCTTGATCTACGTTCTTCTTGGTCTTGGGCTGAATGTGGTCGTCGGATTCGCGGGTCTACTCGATCTGGGCTTCGTCGGATTCTATGCGGTCGGAGCCTATGGCTATGCGCTGGGACATCAATATCTGGGCCTTGGTTTTTGGGCGGCGATCCCTCTGGCTGCGCTGCTCGCCGGTATGTTTGGAATGATCCTTGGCTTTCCCGTGCTCCGCATGCATGGCGACTATCTCGCGATTGTGACTCTTGGATTTGGAGAGATTATTCGACTCGTACTCAATAACTGGATGGCATTCACCGGTGGCCCCAACGGCGTTGATGCACCGGCTCCTACATTCTTTGGTTGGGAGTTCAAGGCGAATGTCACACAGGGGGGGGTGCCTTTCCACGAAGTATGGGGCCTCGAATATTCCAGCGGTATGCTCGACGCGTTTATTTTTCTTGTCCTTCTTGCGGTTGTAGGTCTGACTCTTTACGCTGTGAGTCGACTCCGCGGCATGCCTATAGGCCGAGCCTGGGAAGCCCTTCGTGAAGATGAAATAGCCTGCCGCAGTCTCGGTCTCAATCATGTGTGGACCAAGCTTTCGGCCTTTGCCATGGGCGCTTCGATCGGTGGTGTGGCCGGCGTGTTCTTCGCCGCCTCGCAAGGCTTTGTCTCACCGATCTCTTTCAGCTTTTTTGAATCGGCTCTGGTCCTCGCCATCGTTGTGCTCGGTGGGCTTGGTTCGGTCTATGGCGTGATCCTCGCCGCACTCTTTCTTACGCTGATGCCTGAGGTGCTTCGGGAATTCGCGGACTATCGCATTCTGATCTTTGGTTTTGCGATGGTGCTCATTATGATTTGGCGACCGCGCGGGATAATTCAACAGAGACGTCCCTTTTTCAAGAGGGCTGGCTCATGACCTCACTTTTAAAGCTCGAAGCTATCAGTCTTCGTTTCGGCGGCATCATCGCCTTGAATAAAGTCAGTCTAGCCGTTGCTGAAAACAGCATCACCGCCATCATCGGACCCAACGGTGCAGGTAAGACGACGCTGTTCAACTGTATCACTGGATTTTATCGCGCCCAGGAGGGCCGTATTCTGCTGCAAAAAGAGCAGAAACAAACGGATCTGGTCGCGCTTTTGGGCGGGAGCATCAAGTTCTCCGAAGGGCCTTTGAAGGGTCTCAGGAAATTTATTTATGGATTGTTCGGGGGCACTCATCTCGTCGCGCGCTCCGGAGTCGCCCGTACCTTTCAGAATATCCGCCTCTTCGCGGAGATGACGGTTGTTGAAAACCTTCTGATTGCGCAGCATCGCCAGCTTAATCGCAACCTTTTAGCTGGCTTTTTGAATCTGCCGGGCTATCGCAAATCCGAAGCGCGGGCCCTGGCCAAGGCCTATGAATGGCTCGATATCATCGGTTTAGGTGCACTGGCGAACTCACCGGCCGGCGCCTTGTCCTACGGCAATCAAAGGCGACTGGAGATCGCTCGTGCGATGTGTATCAATCCCCGCTTGATCTGCCTCGATGAGCCGGCTGCAGGACTCAATCCGAGAGAGACGGATGAGCTTTCGGTTCTGATCAAAAGACTTCGGGACGAATTTCATGTGACGGTCCTGGTGATCGAACATGATATGTCGCTCGTCATGTCGATATCCGATCACATCGTGGTCTTGAATTATGGAGAAGTGATCGCCAAAGGCAGTCCCAAAGAGGTGCAGGCTGACCCCAGGGTTCTGGCCGCCTACCTTGGAACGGATGAGGAATAAGACGTGAAAAAAGACGAAGCTATCTTAGACTTAAAGAATATCAGCGTCGCCTACGGTCAAACCAAGGTTTTGCATGGTGTGAGTTTGCATGTCATGCCCGGTGAGATCGTGACCTTGATCGGGAGCAACGGCGCGGGCAAGACCACTTTGCTCAAGAGTCTTTTTGCAACGCCATCGCCTTATAGTGGCGAAATTTTCTTCGGCGGCGAAGACATCACAGTGCTGCCGACCCATATGGTGTCGAGACGCGGCCTTTCGCTCGTGCCCGAAGGCCGACGGATTTTTCCGGCGATGTCGGTGTCCGAAAATCTGGCCATGGGACTGGTGGCCTGCACGGATAAAAGCCATGCAGGGCCGACTCTCAAGACGATCTATGAGCTTTTTCCAAGACTCTATGAAAGACGCGATCAGAGAGCCGGGACTTTGTCGGGCGGCGAACAGCAGATGCTAGCGATCGGTCGCTCCATGATGGCGAAACCGAAGCTCCTCCTGCTCGACGAGCCGAGTCTGGGTCTGGCACCTCTGATTGTGAAAACCATTTTTACGACCTTGAAGCAGATCGCGGCTGATGGCACCACGATTTTCATTGTGGAACAAAACGCCAACCAGGCCCTCAAACTTGCCGATCGCGCCTACGTCCTGAGCAACGGAGCCATCAGCCTGACCGGTTCGGGCACAGAACTCCTCAGCAACGAAGATGTGAAGAAAGCCTATCTCGGCGGTCACTGATCGTCAGTCCCAGGCCCCGCCCGGGGCCCCGTTCCCCCCATCCCTTTTCCCTTTAATCCTTGTTATACTTTCCTATCGCCTCGTCTCGCCTGGGGCGCAGCCACCCTTTGCCTGTTTGGGAGTTTCCCATTGAGAAAGATATCGAGTCTGAGTCTTCAGTTCGTTTTTAGCCTGACTCTAGCCATGAGTGGACAGCTGGTCTTTGCCGCCGGGGCCCAACAGGTTCAGCCATGGCTCGGGGTTGAACTGGACGCTACGGCACCCGACACCATATTAGTGAAACGGGTGATCCCGGGAGCCCCGGCCGAGCGGGCCGGCTTTGTGAGTGGCGACCTCATAAAGGCCATCGATAAAGATAAGGTCAAAAATCGCGACGAACTCATGGCGATTCTGCGCGCCCGAGGTGTTGGCAGCAAGGTCGTGGTTCACTACAAACGCAAAGGGAAAGACGAAACCAAGGACCTCAAGCTCGAGATCGTCCCCGATATGCTCGATCTGGCCAAGGCGCAGCTTCTGAACAAAGCGGCTCCGGCCTTCGAATTGGCCTCGATCAAAGACCAGACGGTCTATCGCAATGCGGATCTCAAGGGCAAGGTCTACGTCCTTGAGTTCTGGGCCACCTGGTGCCCTGCCTGCCGTGCGGCAGCGCCTTATTTGAGTGCCTGGTCAGCGAAACACCAAGACATTCCCATCATCGGCATCAGCGATGAGGAGCCGGCCGTTATTCAGGCTTTTGTAACACGTGAGAAGATCGGCTACGCGCAGACGCAGGATGTGGCGAACAAAGTCCAGTCCGCTTACGGTATGGGATCGATTCCAGCTTTTATCCTGGTCGATCAAAAAGGTGTCGTGAACGATTTGACTGTTGGGGTGGGGGAGTATCTCGAAACTCTGCTCAAGAAAGCGGAAATTCTATCAAAGCAAAAGTCCTGAGTCTGGGGGGCCACCTTTTATGCTTACGGTCGCGGTTTTGAAGCCGCGGCCACGACCTTCAGAGCTTGTCCCGAATCGTTCTTCGTGAAGCCGACCCAATTTTAGCGCCGCTTTGGCGCTGCTTCCTAAATCTTCTTTCATCGGCTTTTCCCCGCTTGCGCAGTCCCCTCTATTCCTCAATGAATCCAGACGAATACGCTATTTTTCCGTCTGGCAGAATGAGCTAGGTTTCAGGGCGAATTCTGTATATAAGCTACGCAGAGTCTCGTTTTAAAGGAAATACTCATGAAACATCTCATCCTTATCGCAACACTATTCTCGGCTTTCACAGCCTTGGCTCAGGACGCGGTTACGCCTTCGAGCTTCCGCATCAAAGATATCGTTTCGTCAGGGGATGCCTGCAAAGCAGGTACGGTTTCGATCAACGTCAGCGATGACAAGGAAGCTTTCACCGTTAGCTTCGCGGATTTCGTCGCAGAAAAAGGCCCCAACGCCCTAAATGAGAACCGACGCGTTTGTCGCCTCGTCTTTGACACAGAACAAGACGCTAATTGGGAATACGCAGTTTTATCCGTAACGATGCGCGGCTTCGCTCAACTGGATGCCGGCGTCCTCGGTCGTCAGGAAATTCAGTTCGGCACCAAAGGTGTGGAACGCGACAACGTTATGGAGTGGAAAGGCCCATTTGCTGAAGATTATGTTCACTCCGAACAGGTTCCTTTTAATTCCGTTCGTTGGACCGGTTGTAAAGCCAATGCCAGCCAACGCGTGAAGGATTTCGTTGTGAAGGCCACTGCGGTTGTTCGCGGCGGCGGCAAGAATGCTACAGGTCTTCTCACAGTCGACTCGGTCGATGGCCAACTCGAACAGGTTTATGAAGTGATGTGGCGCCGCTGTGGTGACAAGCTGCCTAAGTTTGTAGCAAGCTGTCAGGTGAAGGACGACAAAGGGAACAGCATTGCGGTCAAGGGTCTGGGCCGTAACGAAGCGGTGGCGAAAGCCAAAGCGTTTACTCACCTGGCTCAGCGTTGCGCGAAAGTGAAAGATCGATTCGGCGGTTGCGACCAATCGGTTGCTCAATGTTCGTCCACTTCCTTCTAATATCCTCAATTATCTGCCTATTTAGGGGCCATTCTAGGCCCCTTCCGCCTTCCCGCCCCACTAAGGCAAATTTTCACTAGCGGTTTAAGCCATTCAAGACTACATTCCGTGATCTGTACTTAAAGACTGAGCAATAGCTTTGCAAAATTCAGGTATTTAACGCATGAATTGGTCTCAATTTCGCGACAAATTACGCCCATTAAAGCCTTATTGGCCTGCATTCGTCGCAGGTTTTGTGTTTTTATTGGGTACCCTTCAGCTCATTCGGATGGATAATACCGTCCGCGAAAAATTCGAAGGCAAGCGCTGGCGACTTCCGTCGCAGGTATACGCACGCCCTCTCGAACTCTATCAGGACGCAGCGCTCTCGGCAGCGGATCTCGAGCTGGAGTTAAAGGAACTCGGATATTACAAAGCGTCCAAGCAGGTTACCCAACCGGGTGAGTACATGCTGAGCGATGGCCAGGCGACGGTCTTTCGCCGTGCCTTTGCCTTTTTTGAAGGACCCGAGGATGCACTTCTTCTCAAGGTTCGCTTCAACGGCCGCAGCATCGCGTCACTGACCGCAGGCGGTCAGGATCTCGATCTCGCCCGTCTCGATCCCCTGAAGATCGGTGGAATCTATCCTTCCCAAAAGGAGGATAGAAAACTCGTTCAACTCAAAGACGTTCCAAAGTCCCTTATAGAATCTCTTCTGGCGATCGAGGATCGTGATTTTTACGATCACTTTGGTGTCTCGATCAAAGGTATATTCCGTGCGTCTCTGACCAACGCGCGTGCGGGTCGTTGGGTTCAGGGCGGCAGTACTCTCACTCAGCAGCTTGTGAAAAACTTCTATTTAAGCTCCGAGCGTTCCCTCAAACGGAAACTCGTGGAAGCGGTCTACGCTGTTCTTTTGGAAGTCCACTATACCAAGGACGAAATTCTCGAAACTTACATCAACGAAATCTATTTGGGTCAGAGCGGCGACAATGCAATCCACGGCTTTGGACTCGCGAGCGAGTTCTACTACGGCCGCAATCTATCGCGATTGACGCTTGATCAGGCGGCTTTGCTGGCCGCACTTGTCAATGGCCCCTCCATCTACAATCCCATGCGTTATCCGGATCGCGCCAAGAAACGTCGCGATCGTGTACTCGATCTTTTGCTTGAATCGGAGAAGATCACGCAAGAGGAGCACGATGCCGCCGTTAAACAAAAAGTGAAGGCGACTCCCAGCCGTCAGTGGTTGACCAACCGCTTTCCGGCTTACCTCGATCTCGTTCGCCGTAACCTTCATAGGGATTACGAGCAGGAGGATTTGGGCGCCGACGGCCTTCGTGTCTTTACCGCCTTCGATCCGATTGCACAGATTTCTTCGGAAAAATCGGTCGAAGATTTTATCAAGTCGCAAGGCAAAGCCGGTGATGCGCTGCAAGTGGCCACCGTCACCGTCTCGGAGTCGGGCGAAGTCCTCTCGATCGTGGGTGACAAGGTTTCCGCCTATCAGGGATTCAATCGCGCTCTCGATGCCAAGCGCACCATAGGCTCGCTCGCAAAGCCAGCGGTCCTTCTCACCGCTCTTCGCTCGGGCAAGACTTTGGCCAGCCAGATCTCCGACGCGCCGATCACGGTACCGCTGGGTAAGGGCAAGGTTTGGGAGCCACAAAATTTCGATCACAGCTCTCATGGCGAAATCAGTCTTTTGAAAATGCTTACGCAATCACTCAACCAGGCGACCGTTCGTCTGGGTATGGAAGTGGGTTTGCC
This sequence comes from Oligoflexus sp., assembly GCA_014377445.1. GTDB lineage: Bacteria > Bdellovibrionota_B > Oligoflexia > Oligoflexales > Oligoflexaceae > Oligoflexus. The sequence goes on along the minus strand of JACMPP010000067.1, from coordinate 55,207 downwards.
CAACATTCGAGATACCTTTAAGAAGCTGACGGGAGCCAAGGAATTTCCGCTCGCACCGTCGATGATCCTCGGTTCGGTGGACATGAGTCCTTTCAATGTTGCCGGCATGTACTACACGATCTTCTCGGGCGGGTATCGTTCCGATCTGAGAGCGGTACGGGGTGTTCAGGATAGCCAGGGCAAAGCTGTTCGTTCTTATCCAAGCAAAATTCACAAAGAGTTCGATTCCGATGTGATGCATCTTATGCACTACGCTTTGCGTGCCGTTGTCTTTGAAGGCACGGCCCGTAGCGCCTTTAATTATCTCCCCATGGATATCCATGCAGCCGGCAAAACAGGAACATCCAACGATGCCCGCGATAGCTGGTTTGCAGGGTTTACCGGAGATCGTTTGACGGTGGCATGGGTTGGCAACGATCAGCATTTACCCACGAAATTAACCGGTGCAACCGGCGGTCTCGCAGTCTGGTCAAGGATTATGGCCAAAGTCGCTCATAAATCCTTAGCACTCAAAACACCAGAAGGCGTAAGCTACCAATGGGTGGACGGACAGTCTGGTGGATTGAGCTCAGCCGACTGTGTCGGCGTCCGCTATCTTCCCTTCACCAAGAAGACTGTTCCTCAAGGAACGCCGGGACCTTGCCCGGTCCAAGCTCCGGTGGTGGATCCCACAGCAACAGGCACCACGACTTCGACATCACTTTTTGATTGGTTCTAAGCGTTACGCAAAAGGAATTGAACTTGAAAGCAAAGTATACGTATAGCTTTTTGCTGGTTTTATCGATTTTGGGATCAACTTGCGCGCACCAGGATGACGATGATTATCCCGTTCGCCAGGGTTCGATGGCAAAGCCCAGCCAAATGCCTTCGCCGTTAGCACCGCCGTCGGCGCCATCGCCCGTTCAATCGGTTCCTTTGGTAACAGTTCCTCCGCCGCCCGCTCCGTCGGTTTCCAAGCCGTCGGCGAGACCGGCAACGACGCCCGCTCGTACCACCCCCGCTCCTTCGCCTGGCGCGACCGCAGGCTCGTCTTCAAGCGGCACTCTGCAGATGAACGATCCTTTGTCGGCTCCCGTGAAACGCCTTCTCAGCAATGCCGAGGAGTCTCTTAAAAAGGGTAAAATCCTTGAGGCCCGGGCTCAGGCTGACCGCGCCTATCGCATGGATCTGCATGATCCGCGCACCAGCTTTATGATGGCTCGCGTTTCTGAGCACGAAAAAGCCTATGAAGATGCCGAACAATGGGCGATGCGCAGTTTGGAAAATGTTTCGGATCCGGCCAACAAGAAAGTCATCTGGGCTTTCGTCAATCACTGCCGTGAGAAAAGCGGTGGGAAAAAAGGTCTGCAAGAGGCCACGCGCCGTGTGAAAGAATTGAAGAAATAATTCCTATCTTATTACGTGGCCCAAGTGGTTTAATGCTTAGTAAAGCCCCCAGTCTCTAAGACCGAAGTTCCTGCTCTGTATGGGTAGATTTATTGGAAGAGATTATCGCATGGGGCGCGATGAATTACTTATAAAAAGTCTCGGCTTTAGTCGGGAGTGTTTCCGTCCCTTAGTGTGTTTCAGGCCAGGAGTTCACACTCCTGGCTCTTTTTTTAAGATTACTGGCGGAAGACAAAACCGCTGGGAAGCGTGTCGGCGAGCATCTGCGACTGGGTGTTGAAGTCGGGAGTGACGACCACTTCGAGGGCTTTCCGCCATTCGGGATTCTCGACCTTGTCCAGAAACTTCTGACGATAGGCGGGATCGATGTCGTATTGCTTATCGCCCCTCAAACGGCCGGCCCAGGCATAGAAGAGGCCCGGCCTGGCTTTGCTGGGCAGGATAGTCGAGCTGAGGTCGTCCGACCAGCCTTCAATCGTCGAAGGGGGGAGAACATGGGCGGCTGAAGCATACACGGGATAGCGTGCGGCGAGACGCGCAAGTCCCCATAGCCTGGTCTCACTGTGTGTTTTGAGGCCTTCCTTAAGCTGATTCAGGAAGAGGCGTCCCAATTGCTCCTTGGCCGTCTTGTCGAGGCGCTCAAGCGAAGCCAGGAGGCGTATGAGTTCGGGCGAAGGATCTTTGTCCTTTCTCAGGAGTGGCATATAGCGATCGAAGAGTTTTTGTTGAAAGCTGGTATTTAGTCCTCCGGCAAGGCGTCTCCATAAAATCCACCAGTGGGTGAGGAGGTGGGCATTTCCATCGACCCGACGGAAGCTCTCGTCGTAAATGCGCAGGATCGAATTCATGCGCTCCTCGTCTCCGCGATAACCAAAGCCTGGCCTCAGACAAAAGCCCGCGAGGTAAAACCAGATGGCCTCATGTTCAGGCGTGACGGACCTTTGGAACATGACGGCTTCAAGGGTTGGCCAGAGTCCCCGAAGATGATCGGCCGACCACTGGTCGCGAGGGAGCTTAAAGATCTCTTCCAAGGCTAACGGGAGCTGTTCGATGCGAAGGCTGCCCGTACTCTCTTTCTTGTAGTGTTGGCGAATAAGTTTTTGAGCGTCGATCAGACTTGGCAGCGTTTCGCTGGACAGGGGACTGCTGGCTTCGGCCTGGCTTCGCCCGCTCTCAATGGCGAAGTCGAGGATCCACTGCTCGCTGTCATCGAGAGTGTGGCAGCTCACTTCCAAAACCCCGGTTTCCCTCACGGATGCAAGGAGACGAACCGGAATGAGATCTTGTTTTCCGGCCTTGGATAATTTGAGGATCAAAGCTGGCAAAGGTAATTTCTGGCCATCGTTTTGAACGGCTTTGATTTGAAAGCGAACCTCTTGTCCAAGACGCAGATGAAGCCCCGGGATTTTCACTTCGTAAGGGGTCATCCGCGGATGCCCCTTCGGCATCAGACAGAGATCATGCGAGCCTGATTTGTCCTCGACCTCGATAAGGAGATCGCGCGGGTAGGGCGATCGGATCAGTTCTTCCGAACGAGCTCTGAGAGCTGCGAAACGCGCAGCTCCGTACGCAATAGCGAGATCGGATTCGGGGGCGATGAGTCGATTGATGGCCGCGCTTTGCCAGGCAGATACGTTTTCCAGGATACGCTTTTGCAAAAGTTCGGGCAAAAGCGTGCCGCCGACGCAGAGGAGATCGTCGATTTTCAGTCCGGCGATAAATTCAGCGAGATGTCGGGTGACGGCCGTGTCCTTGGCATAAGGCAGACCCCAGTTTTGCAGGCCGGTCTGCCGCTCGGGACGCTCGTCCCGGTTGACGATGGGAAAGAAATCTTCAAGCACCCAGGTCCTGATCTCTTCGGCTCTGACCTCTCCGCTCAGATAGCTGCCGAACAGTTGCTTCGAGTCGAGGGGAATGCTGAGATGGAACACTTCGTTTTGGTCGCCATTCAAAGCCTGCTCTTTGAGGCGACGGGTCTGAGCGAGGAGGAGGTTCCAGGCTTCGCGCGGGAGTTCTTCGGGACTGAGTCTTTGCGCCAGGCGATGAGCCAGAGTCAGATCGATGTTGTCGCCTCCCAAAAGGAGATGCTCACTGACTTTGATTCTTTCCGTGCCTTCCGCGCTTCTTTGCAGCAGGCTGAAGTCGCAGGTTCCCCCGCCCACATCACAGACGAGGATGCGGCTGTTGTGCTTCTGGTGCCGCGCTTCCCAGTCGTAATAGGCGGCGAGAGGTTCTTCCAGGAGTTCGATTGACTTAGGGTAATCGGCGCGTTTTGCGGCCTCGAGTGTGAGGCGCTGGGCCAGCTCATCAAAGGAGGCGGGAACGGTGATCACCACACTTTGATTGATGAAGGGATAAGCCGGGAAATTCACGTCCCAGACTTTTTTAATGTGATCGAGTATTGCCGTCTGAACGTCAAGCGGCGAGAGTTTATCACCTTCACTGCCCCAAGGCAGAATACGGCTCGTCCGGTGTTGGACCGTTCCTGTGGAGAGCCAGGACTTGGCAGAGTGGACGACTTCAAGGGGGGCGCTCAAAGCTTTCGAGCGGGCGAGTCGGCCCAGGACCCAGGGGCTTTTATGTTCGGGAAAGGCCGGATGCGGCCAGAGACCTTTTTTGAGAATATTTTTGGGCAGAAGCCAGAGAAAGGAGGGGAGGCGCAGATCTTCAATCGATTGCCCTTCATCCTCCCATTGCGTCAAGGGTAGGAGCTGCGGGGCCGAAGCTTCCGCGGCCTCCAGATCGATATAGGCTAAACTGCTGTTGGTCGTGCCGAGATCGATGCCGATGACATAACGTTTACTCATCTATTTTCTTCCCGCAGGCCGAAGTTAAGTTCCCAGCGTCTTGTGCCGCTTTGTTCGCGAATAGCGACTCTGAGTTTACCCGTTTCATCAAAATCACTCTGGAGAAATACCGGAATCGGTCCTTCCCCCTGATCATCGATCTGGCAGCTCAACTCCGAAACCGCGTCCAGGTTGCGTTCCGCGTCTGTTACGAGGCTGCCGAGATCGGCACGCCTATCCGAGCTGAAGAGTTGAAACTTCACTTCGTCTCCACCCCAAAGCGCAAATTCCTGTTCTGCCAGGTTGAAGGCTGAGCCTTCCTCGCTGCCTTGCGGAAGAACGCAGAGGCCCTGTAGCTTCGGCTTGAGACCCGGCACTGCCATCGCGTTGCTTTCGAGGCCTATATAGTAGGAGCGCGCCGCTGCTGTGCGGACACGGAGCTTGTGGCCTGATTGTTTCCACGAGGCATAATACGCGGCGCCCAGAGTCACGGCGTGATCGAGGTCGGGGTTTTGGAGAAGATCCACTGAACGTTCCGGCGACCAGGCGTTGAGACAATCGATCACCCGGTTTTGCAGAGACTCAGCTTTGAAAACACCACCGTTGAAAAGGAGGTGCGTCGGCTGAAAGAGATCGCCCCCGTCCGTAGTTTTTTGTAGATTTTGCTGGGCTTGGCGCAAGAAGCTGGCGAGATGCTTGGTGATCGCTGGGTCGTGCTCGTAGGGAAGGCCCGCGGCCTGAAGACCCATGGAGCGTTTCATCGTCGCGTTCGTCTCGACCCTTGGAAAAAATCCCTCGACGAGAATCGCTTCCACTTCGCGCCGGGTCAACTCGAGAGTGATCGCCCCAGCGAAGAGTGAACTGCCGCGGCTGGCTACCGAGATCGGATAAGTTTCATCCTTTTCACCCTCATTGCCGAGCAAAAACTCCTTCGCTTTGCGGACCTGCTGCTGCAGGCTCACAAATTGCCAATGATCGAGCGAGCCGTGTTTGGCCGCCAGATGATGTGCCAGGGCCAGGTCCATGTTGTCACCGCCCAGGAGGAGGTGACGACCCACTGCGATGCGATCCAGACGAAGCTCGCCTTCGTCCTCATTGACGACGATGAGGCTGAAATCGCAGGTTCCACCGCCGACGTCGCAGACCAGGACACTGTCACCGGTGGCTAATTTTTTATTCCAGTCTTGGTTGACTGAGAGCCAAGCATAGAAAGCCGCGAGAGGTTCTTCGATCAGGACGGCTCCCGGAATTCCGGCCGCAAGGGCCGCTTCTTCCGTGAGTTGGCGGGCGAGTGGATCGAAGGATGCGGGTACGGTGAGCGCCAGCGTGCTGATCCTTTCTTTCGCTTCGCCACGTTCGTTTTCCCAGGCAGAAAGAAGGTGTTTGAGAATGAGTGTCGAGACTTCCTTCGCCGTCAGTCCATTCCAATCGGCTTTGGGCGGCAGACGAAGATTGCCCTTGTAACAGAGCCAGGACTTGGCCGAAACGATTGCGCGCTCGGGACTGGCAATCGCCAGATCGCGGGCAAATCGTCCGAGTACGGGTGGATTGTCCTGCCAGGGCAGCCTGAGATTTTTGTATTCGAGATTTTCGAAATAGACCGACGGCAGGAGATCGTCTTGGATCGTTTCATGCGGACCGGACAACTGCGGAATAGCAAGGAGCCTTGCCTCACCTTCATCATCAATCGTGGCTAGGCTTGAGTGTGAGGTTCCCAGATCGATGCCGACAATGCGTCCCATTAATGCACTCCTCCTTCGCTTCCACTTTTACTTTCACTTTCACTCACATCGACTTCCGCCAAGGCCAGGACCATGCGTTCGTTGCCCTGTTCCTGACGTTGGCTTTGCGGGAGTTTTACCTGACTTGCCTGCCAGCCTTTATGCAAGAGGCGGCCTTCGCGCGGGAGAGTCTCGCCGCGGCTTTGCAGGAGCTTCACGGTGCGGCCGAGATCTTCTTCGTGCAGGGGAATCATCCGGCCTTCCTCCATGCTGGAAATAGGCTTGACCGAGAAATAATCATCCATCAACTCACGCAGTCCCTGATGCACAACGCGTGAGGCCGCGCCGACCTGTGGATCGGAGAGTTTGTGAATATCGGTCATGACGAAATCGAGGATGCGTCCGCGACTCTGCATATTCCTTACGAACTGAATAACCGCCTGCTCAGCGTGGCCCTGCGTTTGATGGCTGGCATTGTGCGCTTTTTCTTTTTGTAGCGCAGCTTCGTAGGCTGCGGTCTGGGCGTTGAGCCGTTCGACTTGGGCATTCGCGGCCGCCAGATCCTGGCCGAGTGCTTCGAATTGAACCTGAGAATCACCAAGCTGTTTTTGAACGCGTTGATTTTGATGTTCAAGGCTCCCGAGTTTGGCCTGAAATTCAGGAGGAATCTGCGGAGTCTCTTCTTTGCGACGAAGTGCTGCGAAGAGGAGGAGTAAGGAGACGAAAACAGCCGCCGTTCCGATCTGTGCGAGGTCAGTGATATTGGCAAAAGCCAGGCTAGCTGTCGCGACGGACAGAAGGAGACTAGGATAAATAAGTATGCGTGCGTTCATGTGATCCTCCCACGAATTATCGGGGTTTAGTCTTAATGTAGGCCCAGTTCCGGAGCAAGCTTTTCTCGTAGACCTTTCGGGTCAGGAATTGATCTCAAGTTCCCAAAATCACTACCGATACTAAAGAGTAGACAGAGGCTCAGGAGGTACTAAATGAAAAAATCAAATATTCTCGCTAGTTTAGCTTTGGCGGTAGGCCTTATGCCGTCGGCCTTTGCGGGTGTTGAGATCGCCCCTTATGTAAGTATCAAGTCCACGAAGTCTGTGACTCCTGGTAAAAATAACTCCGAAAAAGAGAGTATCAAGCAGCGCCAGGAATACGGCATAAGAGCGTCCGTGGGTTTCTGGCGCCTTTTTAAAACCCAGCTTTCGGTGGGGCAAAGCAAGTCAACGACCACGCACAAGACGGCAGAAGCTGTTGACGAGTACGGCGAGGTCGACTTCAGCAAAGATTTTAATATGGATACTTCGGATCCGGAGAACATCATGAAGCTGACGGAAACGCAGCGCGTGGCAAAGTTTTCCCTGATCCTCGATCCTAGCTTTTCGATCTTCATCGCAAGATTGAAAGTGGGTGTGACGGCGCGTCAGCGGATTATCGAAAAAGAGGAAACGGGTCGCATAGCTGAAAAGCTCAATGAAGACCCAACCTACAAGCCCAACTCAGGCGTTGGACTCGGCATCCGATTCACGCCGAATATGTATTTCATGGCGGAATACGAGCTCTATCACTACAAATTTCCGAAAGCTGAGCCGTTCGAACGAGAACTCTCGGTCAGCTACAACGTGTCGATCTAATTCAAAGCGCTTGCTGAGTAGCGCGGACAGTCGGGACGCAGAAAGAACAAGGGTATCTTGATCTCAAACTTCCGGCTCCGCGCATCCAGCATATGATAGTTCCCCCGCATGCTCCCCGTCGGTGTCGCCAGCGGACAGCCACTGCGATACGAATAGCTTTCCCCTGGTTTGATCAACGGTTGTTTGCCGACCACACCATCCCCCACGACATGTTCCTCACGTCCTGCGCCATCGCGGATGATCCAATGGCGACTTAAAAGTTGGCAGTTTTGCCTGCCGTTATTTTTCAGCGTGATGGTGTAGGAATAAATAAAGTAGTCGACGCCACTATTGCTTTCTTTAGCAATGAAGTGCGGCTCCACGGACACAGCGATTCTACCTGTCTCGGCGAAGTACATAATTCCTCCAGCAGTCCTTAGAGAACGTGTATGTTTGCGTTCTCCCCTGACTCTTATAGCATAGGAAAAACTCGGCTTCATCTGAGCATTCACGAAAATAAAAGCAAATCCATTGGGGCGCAAGGCGAGTGCGAATGATTAGCTAGATTTTTGGGCGGGCGAAGAGGAAGAGGAGGCTCACTTTGAACCTCCCGGTCGAGGCTTAGGGAGTATTCTTGATGCTCTCGTTGTCAAAGCTGAAGAGTTCGTTCACCTTGAGACCCTGGCTCTGCCCTGCAGCTTGGAGCCAAAGCGAGCGGCGAAGTTCATACTGCGTGCGGCTCTTCAATTCGATGCCTTTGAGACTGTCGTTATTGTTGTTTCGGTAATAAACGGCACTGAGCCCATTCTCTTTTTCGGTGGGGGCCGGACTTGGGTCTTTCTCTAAATACCCCTCGTCTTTCCAGGCCAGAAACTTCGCGATGTCGTCATCGCTCAAGGCCCCGGTCGGGTGCCCAGCCTCGACCCTCTGGACGATCAGGTCGCCTTTGGCCTTCACCTCAGCATAATCGCTGTAGGTTTTGTGACAGGATACACAGTTGCTTTGCAGGATACTCTTGATGTTGCCGTCGAAGTTAGATGTTGCGGTAAGGACAGGACCCGCCAGGACACCGAGCTTAAAGGTTATCGTGTAGTCACAGACGTTAGCGAGTTTTAGAATAAATCCCTTGTCGTCGACGTAAGCGCCCACTTCTTCTTTGTTTTCAGTCGCCGGGCAGGATTCGCCCGAACCCTGGAGCCGATAGTAATAACCGGTGAGGGCAACCGCAGCCGCTTCCGCATTTCGGTTGGGAAGTTTGAACTTGACGGGAATGCGTGGAAGGGTGTCGACCACGGCTTCGGCTGCGACTGGCGCCCCGATGGTTCCCTTGCGATAATTTGCTTTATTTTCTGTTCCACAGGCGGAGAGCGTTAGGCTCATGGCCAAGCTGATACTGATGATAATTGGTAATTTTGCGAACACCGGTTTTTTCCTCCAAAACTATCAGTGGTTTCGGCCAGGAGGGGGAAATAGCTTTAGGAATATTTTATTTGCCTGAGATAACGGGGAGATGGCGCGAGGACTGGGAAAAGGCCCCAACCGGCTAATCTTACTCGCGTTGGAATTCAGATCCTATAATCATCAGGCACCGAGAAAGCTACCGCCACAGACGCGAATCACTTGTCCGTTGATAGAGCTCGAGCAAGGGCTGGCAAGGAAGGTCACCATATCTGCGACATCGTCAGGCTGTCCGCCTTGCATGAGGCTCGAGAGCCGTCTCGCAAACTGCTTGGCAATGAAGGGGATTTTTGTGGTCATGTTGGTTTCGATGAAACCCGGGGCGACGGCATTGGCGGTGGCGCCTTCGCGTGCGAGGTGTTCGGCGAGGCCTTCGACATAACCGATCAGGCCGGCTTTGGAGGCAGCATAATTGGTCTGGCCGAAATTTCCGGAGATACCGACGACCGAGGCCATGCAGATGATTCGGCCACCGGGGGCAAGCATGCCCCGATGAAGAATGCGCGTTGTGATATCGATGACGGATTCGAGATTGATATTGAGAACGTCGTCCCATTCGGCCTCGCTCATGCCGAAGAGTGTGCGGTCACGGGTCACGCCGGCGTTGTGCACGACGATGTCGATGCTGGCATTTTCGCTCGCCAGATTTTCGATCAATTCATCGTGATTTCTGCCGAGAGTGGCCAGGACATATTCGCCTTCAATTTCGAGGCAGAGTTCGCGCAAAGCCTCTTCATTTTGCGGACGATCGAGGCAGATCACATGCGCGCCCTCTTCAGCCAGACGACGACAGATAGCGTAGCCTATCCCTTGTGCGGCCCCAGTAACGAGTGCCTTCTTACCTGCCAGGGACCCCGCGAGAAGTGGCTCTGGGAGTTCTTTCGTCGGCGTCGTCAGTATGATGATTTGCCCCGTGATGAAGGCGCAAAAATCCGAGAGGAAAAAGCTGAGGACCGGCAAGGAGTGTTCGATCACCGCATCGCTGTCACCCTGCAAAACATTGACGTTAATGCCTTTGGGACCAAATTCCCGAGCGAGGCTTCTGGCGAAGGAGCTGACTGCGGCTGTGATTGCGCGTCCCTCGGGGCTGACTCGAGTTTTGGAGAGGATCACAACCCGATGATTGAATCCGACTTGGCCACGCAGGCTATGAAAGAAACGATAGAGTTCTTTGAGGTCGGTCAAGGATTCAAAGTTGGTTGCATCAAACACGGTGCCTTGAAATACGCGCGATTCGCTGAGTTCGCCCCCGCGTTCTGTGCGGATAGCCAGATCCGCATCGAAGCAAACTGAAGCCTTCTGTTCTTGCAGGAAGGGGGCAAGGAGCGATCGACTGCGATCCCTCGAACTGATGAGGATATTTTTGCCCTGAAGCAAGTCGTCTGACCAGGGTCGGTACGAACGAATCAACTGAGGCGGCGGTTTGATGCCGATCCGTTTCAAGACGTTTCGTGCGAGAGGGGAGCGGCCCATTTCAATCAGGGTATCTTGCATAGAAATCCTCGAAAGCAAGCGAGTAGGACCGATCAACCGGGTCATGACGCTGCTAAGCCTAGCAAAGCTTGCCACCGGCAGCAAGACTTCAGTGCTTTCTCTAACTCTCGATCGCCTTTGAGGGACTTCAGGGAATTTGAGCAAAAAGCCAAGCCCGACCTGGGGTGCTTTCCGAAAATCCCCAGGAATATTTAAAGCCTGCGGCTCAAATTCCGATAGTTCCTTCGAGTAAGAATAGGCGGAGCTTGACATGGCATTGGCGACAGCATTGGTATCCTATCGAGGCACGCAGGAAGATGTGCCGGGATATTCCCAGCTTGTTCGGGTCTTTGAAAGTCCCCGAAGCCGAGTCTTTACGGCTGTTAGGACATCCGACCACAAAAAAGTCATCCTCAAAATCCTTGCCGAAGACTACCTCGAGCGAAGCGAAATCGCCCGTTACAAAAATCAATTCACCATACTGAGCGAAAATAAACTCACGTGTGCGCCTGCAATCCTGGCCTTTGAGAAGCATCTCAGCGCGCCTATGCTGGTGTTTGAAGACGTGGGTGGCGTGTCGCTGGCCCAGCTCATCGCGCTTTCGCCCCTGACCCTTCTGGAAGGTCTCGATGTGGGCCAGAAGATTGCCAAGGCGCTGGTCGAGATCCATTCAAAAAATATCATTCACAAAGATATCAATCCCAGCAATGTCCTCTACAACCGGGACAACGGCGAAGTTCGTCTGATCGACTTTGGTATCTCGACCTGTCTGCTTCGTGAGCAGGCGGAAGCCCAGACGCAAGGCGTGACGGAAGGGAGTCTTCCCTACATGTCACCTGAGCAAACCGGACGCATGAATCGTTTTGTCGATTACAGAAGTGATTTTTATTCTTTCGGTGTGACGCTTTACGAAATATTTACGGGTCGCCTGCCCTTTGAGTCTGCAGATGCTTTGCGACTTATTCACTATCACATCGCCAAAAAACCTATTCCGCCCCGCAATTTCAACTCGCAGATTCCAGAAATTCTTTCCGATCTTATCCTGCGGCTTCTGGCGAAGAATGCCGAGGAGCGCTACCAGAGCGCCTGGGGCGTCATGCAGGATCTGCAGAAGATCTTCCGGGCTTTGCGCGACGGTCAAAGGATCGAGAAATTTCCTCTCGGCCTGCAGGATATTCCGGATCGCTTTCATATCCCGGAAAAACTCTACGGAAGGCAAAAGGAAGCGGCCGCGCTCCTACGTGTGCTGGGCCGCTGCCGCGACGGTGGAAGGGAGCTTTGCTTCGTTTCCGGTTATTCGGGTGTGGGCAAGACTTCGCTGATTCGTGAGTTGCAAAAACCGGTGGCGACTCTGGGTGGCCACTTCATCAGCGGCAAGTTTGATGCGTTCCGCCGCAGCATTCCCTACTCAGCTTTTGTCGATGCCTTTCGCGAGCTCATTCGCCAGCTGCTTGGCGAAAACGAGCAGATCCTGGCTGACTGGAAAGAGAAAATTCTGCAGGCTCTGGGGCCAAACGCTCAGATCATGATTGAAGTCATTCCCGAAGTCGAACTCATCATTGGCCCCCAAAGCAGCTATCTCCAGCTTGGACCGACGGAAGCGGATAACCGCTTCAAGATGGTCTTCAGAAACTTTGTGGGCGTCTTTTGCGAAGCCCATCATCCGCTCATCATCCATCTCGATGATTTGCAATGGATCGACAGCGCCTCGATGCAGCTCATTGAAATGCTGCTGCGGGACAAGAGACTGCGCCACCTCCTCTTTGTCGGCTCCTATCGCGACAACGAGTTGAGCGAACATCATCCCTTGCTTCTCTTCATTGAAGAATTGCGTCAGGTCGAAGTGAAGATCGAGCAGCTTCGCCTGCAGTCCCTGGAACTGGCCGAAGTCACCCAGCTCATCGTCGATGCGATGCACAGCACCCCTGAACGCGTTCAAAGCCTCGCTAACCTCGTGATGGAAAAGACGGCGGGCAACCCATTCTTCACCGACGAATTCCTCCGCTCGCTCTATGCGCAGCAACTCCTCTTCTTCAATCCCGATAAAGGCAGTTGGGATTGGAATCTCGATCGTATCCGTGCTGCGAACATGACCGATAACGTGATCGAACTCATGGGCTCACGCATCCTGAAATTAACAGCTAAATCCTGTCACGTCGTGCAGATGGCGTCCTGCATAGGCTTGAGTTTTGATCTCATGACCTTGGCGGCCGTTGCCCTTCAGTCGGTAAAAGAAACGTCTGGCAACCTTCGTGAGGCTATCGCCCAGGGTTTGATCATCCCGATCGGGGACGCCTATCGTCTGGTGGAATTGGATATCCCTCTCGATGGTCGTGAGGTCACGGTTGAATATCGCTTTAGTCACGACCGGATTCAGCAGGCGGCCTACGACCTCATACCGGATGAAGAGCGTCTGCATGTCCGGCATCGCGCCGGTCGTACTTTGATCCGGCTCCACAAGAAAACACGTCTCGATGAGTATGTCTTTTCGATCGTCAATCACTTGAATTCCAGTACCCAATTTATGAGTACAGAGACCGAGCGACTCGAACTCATCGAACTCAATCTTCACGCGGCCCGCAAAGCCAAGGTTTCCGCCGCGTATCAGACCGCTCTCGAATATCTCCAAGCCGCAATGAGCCTCGAGAAGGCTGAGGATTGGACTCAATCCTACGATTTGCTTATCGTGATCTATCGGGAAGCGGCTGAAGTTGCGTTTCTGAATAAAGCCTTTGACCCGATGCAGCGCTATGTGGAAAAAGTGCTGAGTAAGGGCAGGACTCTTCTGGAAAAGATTCCCGCCTATGAGACTCATGTTCATGCGGCAATTTCCCGCAATGACATGCAGGAAGCGATCTTGATCGGGAAGAAAATTCTCAAGGAACTTGGCATTTCCCTGCCGCAGAATCCAGGAATGATCCGTATTGCCTTCTCCCTTCTCTACACGAAATGGCAGCTGCGCAAGTACACCCAGACCGAACTCCTTGATCTTCCTGAAATGAAGGATCCGATGGAGCTGGCTCGCATGCACTTTCTCTATTCCATGGCGCAAGCGATATTCTATTTCTTTCCGAAACAAGTGCCGCTCATCACGAGCCAGCTCGTTCGGAAGTCTTTGAAGCATGGGAATTCCGCGACTTCCGCGCTCGCCTATACCACCTACGGTATGATCATGGCGGCGATGGTCGGTGATGTGAAAGAGGGCTACCGTCTAGGTGATCTTGGTATCAAGCTCTACGATAAGTTTCAGGCCAAAGATATCGAAGCGGCGACACTGGTCTGCTTCAACATGTTTATCCGCCCTTGGAAAGACCATGTCCGCTCGACGATGACGCCCCTGCTCAATGCCCATCAGGCCGGGCTCGACGCCGGTGACTTTGAATTCGCCGCGCATGCTGCTGCTGGCTATTGCAACCGGAGTTTCTTCACCGGCTCGGAACTGAAAGGTTTGAGCTCGGAGATGATGAAATTTACTCTGGTGATCGAACAGCTCGGTCAAAGGAATGATGAAGAGCAGATCAACCTCTTGCATCAGATGATTATTAATTTCACAGAAGTGAAAGTCTCGCCTTCGACTTTGCGCGGCGATACCTTTGATGAAGACCGTATGCTCGTCGTCTACGAACGTAACCAGGATTCGGCAGGTTTGTTCGTGACGCACTTCTATAAGCTTATGCTGGCCTACCATTTCGATTCCTTTGTCGATGCTGTGAAGTTCGCGCGCCTCGCGGAACCCCATTTCAAAGCGGCGATGGGCACACTTTCGGGTGCGGTCTTCTTCTACTATTATGCCCTGGCGGAAATGCAGCTCTGGGATCGTGCGAGTTCGTCGGAACGTTCGCGCATTAAGAAGACTGTAAAAATGGTTCTGGGTAAGTATGAGAAGTGGATCAAAACCGCGCCGATGAACTTCGAACACAAATATCTTCTGATCCGGGCCCAGTGGTTGGCCATTCGCGGCAAAGCCTACGAAGCGCAAACCGATTATGATCTGGCCATTGCCGGCGCCCGTGCCGAGCAATATCTCCAAGATGAAGCACTGGCCAATGAATTGACCGCAAAATTCCATCTTAATCATGGGCGTCAGACGGCAGCCTACGCTTACATGAAACGGGCACGCTACAACTACGAACGTTGGGGCGCGCATGCCAAGTCCATTCAGTTGGAAGAACGCTTCCCGCAGATGTTGACCAGTAGTTCGGGAGAAAGGGCCCTGACGGGATCCCTGGCCACGATGTCTTCCTCGACGATCGATATCACCACCTTAAAGCGTGCGCTTCTGGCGATCGCGGAAGAAAATGTTCATTCGCGGATGCTGGAGAAAATTATTTCCAGCGCCATTGAATTTGCCGGTGCTCAAAAAGGTGTGCTTCTCTTGCGGAAAGAGGGCGAGTTCTACATCGAGGGCGAGAGCTCGATCGATCATGAGCAACCCCATATACTGCAATCGACCGCCATCGAACATAGTCACAGTGTGTCGCGCATGGTTGTAAACTATGTGAAGCGCTCCCGCAAAGGCCTCGTAATCGACAATGCGAGCGAAGCCCAGGATATGCTGCCCGGTCTTCATAGTGAAGCCTATATTCAGAATACGCAGGTCCTCTCGATCCTTTGTATCCCCATCACAGTGGGCATTGGGGAAGAGGCTCAAATCGTCGGTCTACTCTACCTTGAGAATAACCGGGCCAGTGGCACCTTTACTTCGGAGCGTATCGAAACCCTTGAAATCATCTGTCTGGCCGCTGCGGGACGTCTCGAACTCTCCGTGAAGGCCGCAACGGATGGATTGACCGGTCTCTACAACCACGACTACTTTCAAAATATGCTGGCCCAAGAGCTTTCGCAGTCGCAACGTCAGCTTCGAAACCTGTCGCTGCTCTTGATCGATATCGATCACTTCAAGAAGTTCAACGATCAATGGGGCCATCAGGTGGGTGATCTTGTGCTTAAGAAAGTAGCACAATCGATTCGCGACACCTGCCGTAAATCCGATGTCGTAGCCCGTTATGGTGGCGAAGAAATGGCTGTTATCCTGCCCGAAACAAGCTCGGAGATGGCGGAACTTGTCGCCGGGCGGATTCGTAGAAATGTGGAAAGCCTCGCCATTCCCCATGGTGAAAATATTTTGAAAGTCACGATATCCCTGGGGCTGGCCTCGCTCACCGATGGTTTGAGAGACAAGGAAGCTCTGATCGAGAAGGCGGACGAAGCTATGTATAAATCGAAGCGCGAAGGACGAAATAAGGTCACTGTGGCCTAAGTAAATTGCAAAGTCAGACTCTGAACGGCCGGCCACAACTTGTGAGCCGGCTTTTGTTTTCTTTGAGACGCAGCTTTTTTCGATTTGGAACGAATCCACTGTATCTAAGCGCCATCACTCGCTATCCTTTTATCACGTCTTGGTAATGGAACGAAAAGCCCGAAGGGCCCTGGAGCCGCTTTGGCTTCGAAAAGGGGAAGTCTTGGTCGATGTCGTAAGCTTTCCCTATAACGAATTCAAATTTCTGGTCACCGATCCAAGCCTCCGCTTTGTGATCGATGTTCTGGAAAGCTTGCATGGCGGCAGCGATCCCTATCCTGATGGAATCGTGGATTCCATCTACTATGACACCAGCGACGAATATTTCTATAATCAGTGCCTGAATGGTGAAAACCGCAAGAGAAAATTTCGCATCCGCGGCTATGGCGACGGCTTCTTCCAACAGTTGCAGATGAAGGATAAGGACCTGACGGTCATACGGAAACTGAAGGATAGAATTCAGGGCGTGCAGGTCCTGGGGCATGATGCTCCGCTTTGGTATCAGTTGGTTCCTGAACATGAGAACACGCCCATGTTTACGGCGATCATGACGTTTGCCAATCAGGCGGGAATCATTATACCTTCGATACGCGTTCGCTATCATCGGCGGCGCTATCGCATCAACGATTACCGTTTGACTCTCGATACCCACATCGAGGTCATGAGTTTTGCCAATGGGCTGGAAACCCGCTTCAGTCAGGCGATTCTGCCGAATCATGTGCTTGAGATCAAAACTGCTGACCCCAGGCCCTATCTGCCTCTCCTGGGATTGACCAAGCTTCCGCAAGTGTCCTTTTCAAAGTTTTTCATGGGGCTGAATTTATTAAAGACCGGCGATATCCAGGTGACTTGAATCTCGGGAAGGTAAAGCGATGATCGATACGATGTTAGAAAATTTGAGCGATGGGTTTGATGCGAGCAACATGACTCATGGCGATGTCCCAAGTTTTGTCTTGTGCATGGTTGTTTCCATGGCTTTCGGCATTCTGCTCTACCTGCTCTACACCTTCTACTTTCGAGACAACGAGCCTCAGGATAGCAGTTTGGCCCGGAGTTTGGTGCTATTGACCCCGGCACTGACCGCCACCTTTTGGATCATCCAGTCGTCGGTCATACTTTCGCTCGGGCTTCTGGGTTCGCTGTCGTTTGTGCGCTATCGAACGCCGGTGAAACGTTCGGAGGATGTCTGCTTCATCGTCATCGCATTAGCGGTTGCTGTGTCCTGCTCGACCATGAACTTTATCATCGCAGCGGTATTGCTCACCATGCTCTTTGGTTTCACATTGGTCCGTAACCTTTGGGGTATGTCATCGCGTGGCAAGGATCGTTTGGCGATCGTCACCTTCAACAGCAAGAAGGATATCGCGATCGGCGAACTTCGCGGTCATTTCGCCCGTCTCGGCATATCGGCTGAATTCGTGTCCTCGCGAACCTACGATGGCATCACATCTTTCGTGTTCAATGCCCCGAAGATGAGCAAAGAAAAACATGATGCAATTTCAGAAACTCTGGCCCAAATAGACCGCGAGGCGAGCTTCAACATCTTTTATCCGAACGATCGCCTGGGCGCCTAAGAGGAGATTCCCGTGGTTCATTGGGATAGAAAAGCCTATCGTCGCCGCCTTTTTTTGCAGATTCTGATCCTGCTTTCGCTTCTCGTTGCGGTCAGCCTGGCCTTTCTGCATAAGCAAAATGGTTTCGATCAGG
Organism: Oligoflexus sp.; assembly: GCA_014377445.1. Taxonomy (GTDB): domain Bacteria; phylum Bdellovibrionota_B; class Oligoflexia; order Oligoflexales; family Oligoflexaceae; genus Oligoflexus. The sequence goes on along the minus strand of JACMPP010000067.1, from coordinate 37,767 downwards.
ATGCCAAGACCTTGGTCGTACTCAGCAAAGAGATTATTCCCCTGAAAGAAGTTTCGGGAATGGTGAGTTTTCTCGATCATGGCAAGCCTGAGATCGCTTTTATCGGCGATTCAAAATCCTCGATTTACCTCAAGGTTGAGGATAAGGAATATTCCTTCAAAGACCTTCTGATCGACCGCTTTTCCCTCTGCCAGTCGGATGAATTTGATGAGTGCAGTAAGGCCATCAAAAAGCTTTCGAAAAATTGGGAGGGCCTGGCGATCGATGGTCAACAGAGATTCTTTGCCATTCAGGAACATTCGCAGAGCGTCGTGGTCCTGAATCGAGCGGTCGATAAGATCGAGCATGCGCTGCACTTCAACTTTGCCAGGGCCTTCAGCGATGCCGTGGCCAAAGGATCGAAGAAGATCAAAAAGAATACGCTGGGCGAAGGACTCATACTCCTGAAGCAAGGGCATATGATCGTCTCCAAGGAGGCATTTCCGGTCGCCTTCGTTGAATTTGGACCTGAGGGCGACCAGGCGCTCGGTCTCAACGCTGAGACGGTGCTGGGCGAGACGGAGGCCTTTCTCCTGGACGAGGCCAGCTTTCATATCAATTTCGTACCGCTCGCGACCTGGGTCCTGGCGGCTCATGGCAAATGCGATATCAGTGATTTGGCCCTTGACGAAGATCGCAGTCTTTTGGCTTTGAGCGAAGACTGTTTGACGATCCAGCGTTATCCCGTCCTCGTTCCGGGGCAAGATGCTAAAGCCACCGACGTCTATGTGATTCCGGGCGAGGTCCGGAGCCCTGAAGCCCTTGTGGTGCGAGGCAAAGAATGGCTCGTGGGCAGCGATGTCTCGAAGCAGAAGCAGTACAATTTCTATAGGCTGGGTCTCCAAACTGGTCTAAGATAGATTACCAAAGGTTTTCAACTCGATGAGATAAGTCTATGCGCAATCACAAGGCCCTTTCGATCCTTGTCCTCACGCTCTCCGCCTGGCCAAGCCTGGGCTTCGCCGCAGCGGGCGACGATACGAACGAAGACAGCGATAAGAAACTCCCAAAAGTTAAGATAGAAGGCTTTGTACGTTCGGTTTTTGAGGCCGAAAACTTCAAGGATGGCGAAGCTTTTCACGAAGCGCGTATCGAATTCAAGACGAAGAGAAAGCGGGGCCTCAGGGCCGACGTCGAGCTTGATTTTCGAACCAAATCCGATGACATCCAGGTGAATCAAGCTTTGCTCGACAAGAAGTTTGATAGCGGACTGCGATTAAAGGTGGGTTATGATCTTAAGCGTTTCGGATTGGAGTATGAGGAGAATCGACTGGAGCGCCCGACAATCGAACGAAGCCTCATCTATCGAACTCTGGATATCTTTAATTACAGCGGCCGGGAGACGGTCGTATCCCTCGACCAAGGCGCTGATTCCGATCTCTATCATGACTGGAGCTTTGGTCTCAGCTTTTCCGAAGCTCAAAATGCATCCTTTATCGGGAACTATCAGACCGATGTGATTCCAGGTGTGCGCTATGGCTTCTGGGGACAGGTCGGGACTCACCGCATTCAGGACGGTCAGCAGATGGCTCTCGCTGTCATGAATTCAATCTGGCATCGCGACAGTCAAAAGCTCTGGCAAGCGGAATGGGTGGCCGGAATCGACCCCAACCAAACCGAGTATGAGAGCGTTTTTGACGATGATGAACGTGTCTATTTCACGGGCCTCAACACGCTCTATGGGCATTATTTCCTAAACGATGGGGAAGAAGCCTTAAGTGGACTTGTCGGTTTAAGTGCCGTCTGTCACGATCATCGCGATCTCAAGTACAATAGCCTCGGATCTTTCCTGGGCGTTCGTTATGATCTGGATACGCTTCGCATCGCGCTGAACGTAGAACTGGTCGGCACTAACAGTCCGATCGATTTGAAAAAGAGAACGTATAATGAATCTGCTGCAAGGCTTGAAGCTCTCTTTTATTTCTAAACATGTCGCGGTCGCGCTGGCCTTTATGGCCCTGTTTTCCTCCTCCTGCAAAGGGATACACTTCAACGAAGAAAACAGCTATGGCCTTAGGCTGGTGTCGCTCGATATCACGCCGGAAGAATATGGACTATTAAACGGGCAGCTCCTTTCCAAACGCCCGGCGGCGGTTGAAGTGAAGGTGGCTGGCGAGTTTGAGGTCAACTGCAGTGCCTCCTATGCGGGGCGATCGAGTCTCGATTCCTATCGCAAAAGTTTCGACCTCAATTTTTGTGATAAGAAGTATAACCAACGATCCCACTACCGTTTGAGTGCGCAGGTGATCGACAAGACGATGGTCCGTTCGCTCATGGGTTACGATCTCTTTAAGGCAATGGATCTTGAGACGGTGAAGGCCGAAGCGGCGAGTGCCTACATCAATTCCAAGTATTTGGGTGTCTACATCTTTATGGAGACTATCGATAAGGAATTTTTCAAGGCTCGCAAACTGAACGTGGAAGGGATTTATAAAGCCCGTTATGCCAACGCCGGTTTTCGTCAGGATTATGCTTCGAAGGTCGCCCAGGCCTTTAGCTATGACGGCAAAGGCAAAGACGACTTCACCTCTATCGACGAGATCTACAAAGTCCTCTGGCTCGAACCTATGGACGATCAGTTTGGATTGAAGATCGACAAGTTACTGGATATCGACAGCTTTCTGTCCTATGCGGCCGTCGCGCTTTACATCGAGCATTGGGATGGATTCGATAACAATTATTTTCTGGCCTTTGATATCGACAAGAAAAAGCTTGTCACGGTCGCCTGGGACCTCGATCGAATCTGGGAAAAGCCAGAGGATTATGCGCCTGAGGATCTCCTCTCGCGCAACGCGCTCCTGGCCCGTTTGCTGAAGATTCCGGCCTATCACAGGACCTTTATAACGAAGGTGAACAAGCTCAATGGTGATTTTCCTAGCGATAAGCTGATCGCGATGGCTCAAAAATACGAAGAAAAGTCGCGGGAAGCTTATGGCAACGATCCTATACTTTCGCGCTATCAAAAGACGGCCTTTGAAGAGTTGCAGAAGAACATCAGCGCATGGTCGGTAAAGATCGAAGAGTATTTGGGGAGAAATCCCCTCTGATCCTGGGTATTGCCCGGTCGGCAACCTGATAAACAGTGAGGAGGAGCGTTTGCTCCTCCTTTTTTATATTCAAGGGCTTTTCACTCAAGATTTACGTATCTCGTTTTCGTAAAAACTGTCGAAAAATCTGACAGATGTTGAGGGCCTGACGGGGACGAGCAGGCGTAATCTCAATGATTTCAATGAAGTAAGCCTGGCCAAAACTTTGCTTTAAGTAGGCCAGTTGCTGCTGTTGTTGTTCTCATTGCTGCTTAGGAGCTGTCCCATGGAACGAACCGATGTTCAATTAAACCCTGATACCTCTCAGATCAACGAGATCGCTATTGGGGCGCCCGACTATCCTCTCAGCTCGGAGCAGCTCTCCAGTGAATTGGCTGTCTATAGCGTTCCTCTCAATACTGAAATACGGCGACTGATCGATAGTGGAAGTCCTGCAACGACCATCCAACGTTTTATGAAGCGGTTTCTCGATCTCTTCGGAGCGGGCTTCGCTCTCATCGCTTTAAGCCCTCTTTTCCTCTTGGTGGCTGCTCTTATCCGTTTCGACAGCAAAGGACCCATCTTCTTCAGTCAGACGCGTGTCGGCAAAGACGGTCGTCTCTTTCGCTTTCACAAATTCCGCAGCATGATACCCAATGCCGACGCCTTGAAGATTACCCTCATGAATCAAAATGAAAGTGACGGCCCGGCTTTCAAGATGAAAGACGATCCCCGTGTGACCCGTTTCGGACGTTTTCTCCGTAAATTCTCGCTCGACGAGCTTCCCCAGCTCTGGAATGTCGTTCGGGGTGACATGAGTCTTGTCGGTCCAAGACCGGCTTTGCCCAGCGAGGTGAAGTCTTGGGAATCCTGGCAGTACCAACGTCTTGCCGTGGAACAAGGCTGTACTTGTATCTGGCAGGTGTCGGGACGCAGTGACACCAACTTCCAACAATGGATGCGTATGGATCTTGAGTATGTTCAAAAGTGGTCGATCGCTTTGGATATCATATTAATAGTCAGAACGATTCTTGTCATGCTCACAGGCAAAGGTGCCTATTAAGCCGCGATTTGGCATCGTCCGCTTCCCTTTGTCTGTCTCAGCAGTCTTTCCGAAAGGGTCGACTGCTTTTTTTGTTGTTAAACTGCAGTGAATTTAAAATTATTCTCAAAAATAAGAATTTTCCTCATTGAGCTTCCTTCTTGTTTTTTTTAAGATACCGATTGTGCCTTAGACGTTCTCTGGAGGGAATATACTATGCTAGAGAGGCTCAAACGCCTGTTCGGTATTCGTGTTGAAGAAAAAACTGTGTCACAAAAACTTTTGGCGAATGTTTTGATGCCAGTTAACCATAGAGACTATTTTCGGACCTCATACGGTAAATAGTTCAGTGATTGAATATGCTCCGGTTTCCGGGGTATTTTTTTGCCCGGGGTCTCGCCCGGCCCTATGCACTTTCATATTCTCGTGGAATTTCTGCTATCCTGAAGCTAAAGACTTGGGGGTAACATGCTTAGATTTTTCCCTTATCCATATACATCGCTCCTCTTGGCTAGCCTTGGCCTCGGCTCGCTCTTTGGTTGTAAAAGCAGTAAGTCCCGTATTCCTGAACCGATAGAAGGTCCGCTCGCTGAGTCCGCCGAGACCAAACCTGGGGATCCTGTTCCCGTGCCCGTCCTGCCTCAGGATCCTCCTCTCGTCCCCAATGCCCCTGTCTTCTCTGACACGCCCAAAATCGCTCTTGTGCCCGACGGCAGCTATCTCCTTAAAAATGTGATGAGTAATAAATGTTTTGAGTTTCCGGAATCCGGGAAGTTGAACGATCCACCCAGACAGTTTAGCTGTCGTGGAACGAGTCCTCAGTACTTTCGGATCAAGCGCCTTGGCGATAACAATCGTTACATGCTCCAGAATGTATACAGCGAGAAGTATCTGCAGATCAAAGGGCGATCGATGGATAATGGGGGGCAGGCCGAGCAGGCTGCAGTGGGCTCGGATGTCGTGCAGGAGTTTGCTTTCGACAGGAAAGCCGAGGCTCAGTATGCCCTGCGTTCACTTTTTAGCGGTAAGGTTCTCGATATTGCCGACAATTTGCCCGACGACGGTCGGGAGATTCATCAGTGGGATTATGTTGGCCAGACCAATCAGGTCTGGCAGTTGATTTTGGTGGGTACGATCGAGCCTTTGCCCTGAGTGAGGCACTTGGCTCGCTCATTAGTCCTGCTGGGTCCGCTGACCGGTGGCGGTCACTGTTGCATTGATTTCGCCTGCATCATAGATTTTAGGCAGAAAAAAGGCCTCTTATGAGGCCTTTATGAGAGATAATTAAGCGGAAAGATCAGGTCCAATCGAGAATGACTTTGCCGGACTTGCCTTCATTCATGATTTTAAAGCCATCGTCGAACTGCTCGGCTGGCATGCGATGAGTGATGACTTTGCTTATATCGAGACCACTTTGTAACATCGCACTCATCTTGTACCAGGTCTCAAACATCTCGCGACCATAGATGCCCTTGATGAAGAGTCCCTTGAAGACGACAGCGCTCCAGTCGATCGCCACTTCCTCAGCAAAGATACCAAGCAGAGCGATACGGCCCCCGTGATTCATGGCGTCAAGCATCGATCGGAAAGCGCGGGCATTGCCCGACATCTCAAGACCAACATCGAAGCCTTCCACCATTCCCAGTTCGCGCATGACGTCGTTCAAATTTTCGCTGGCAACGTTTACCGCCCGCGTCGCACCGAGTTCACGTGCGAGGTTCAGGCGATACTCATTGACGTCAGTTACAACGACATTGCGAGCTCCGACGTGTTTCGCGATAGCCGCCGCCATGATGCCGATCGGGCCTGCACCCGTGATCAGAACATCTTCGCCGACCAGATCGAAGGAGAGGGTGGTATGCGTTGCGTTGCCGTAAGGGTCAAACATCGAAGCGACATCATCGGGGATGCTGTCGGCGATTTTGAAGGCATTTCCGGCTGGGATCGACAGGTATTCAGCAAAACAACCCTGGCGGTTCACGCCGACGCCGATGGTATTGCGACAAAGGTGTCTTTGGCCCGCGCGGCAGTTGCGGCAATGGCCGCAGGTGAGGTGGCCTTCGCCCGAAACACGATCGCCGATTTTATATCCGGTCACCGACGCGCCGAGCTGTTCGATTGTTCCAACGAATTCATGGCCGGTGACCATCGGCACCGGAATTGTTTTTTGCGCCCACTGATCCCAATTGTAAATGTGGAGATCAGTGCCGCAGATCGCTGTTTTTTTTACGCGGATGAGAACATCGTTCTCGCCGATTTCCGGGATAGGCACTTCTTCCATCCAGAGACCCGGCTTTCTATGACGTTTGACGAGCGCGCGCATAAGTTTGGCCATGATAGTTCTCCTTCAAATAATGCCTAGGTTTCGGCCGACTTTGGCAAAAGCCTCAGCCGCTTGAGTGATATGTTGGGGACTGAGTTCTGCCGACATTTGTGTACGGATACGGGCCTTCCCCTGGGGAACCACGGGAAAGCTGAAGCCGATCACGTAAACGCCTTCGTCGAGCAGAGCGTCCGCCATGCGGGTCGCGAGCGCTGCATCACCGAGCATGACGGGAATAATGGGATGTTCGCCTGGCAGAAGATTGAAACCGGAAGCGGTCATCTTCTCGCGGAACAGGCGCGCGTTGCTGTGGAGGCGTGTGCGGAGTTCGTCCGATTTTTCGAGAATTTCGAGCACTTTGACGCTGGTCGCAGCGATGACCGGCGGCAGCGTGTTGGAGAAGAGGTAGGGGCGCGATCTCTGACGAAGCCAGTCGATGATTTCTTTTTTGCCCGATGTATAACCACCCGAAGCGCCACCGAGAGCCTTGCCGAGTGTGCCGGTGATGATATCCACGCGGCCCATGACCTGGCAATGCTCGTGGGTGCCCCGACCTTTGGCGCCCATGAAACCCACCGCGTGCGAATCATCGACCATGACGAGGGCATCATATTTATCAGCGAGATCGCAGATCTCTTTGAGCTTGGCGATGTAGCCGTCCATCGAGAAGATGCCGTCCGTTGCAATCAGGCGGAAACGGCACTTGGACGCTTCTTTGAGCTTCTCTTCAAGTTCGTTCATATCGTTGTTGTTGTAACGAAAGCGCTGCGCTTTGCTCAGGCGAACACCATCGATGATGCTCGCGTGATTCAGGGAATCGCTGAGGATGGCATCTTCAGCGCCCAGCAAGGTCTCAAAGAGTCCGCCGTTGGCATCAAAGCAGCTCGAATAGAGAATGCTGTCTTCCATGCCGAGAAACGATGAAAGTTTGGCTTCCAACTCTTTATGAACGTCTTGTGTCCCGCAGATAAAGCGAACCGATGCCATGCCGAAACCGTATTTTGCAAGGGCTTCCTGAGCGGCTGAAACGAGTGCGGGATGATTGGCGAGACTCAGGTAATTGTTCGCGCAAAGATTGATCAGCGAGCGCCCTTCAGCGGCGATGCGCGCCTGCTGGGGCGAAGAGATCACATGTTCTTTTTTAAAAAGTCCGGCATCTTTAACCGCTTTGAGCTCTTGGGCAAGATGCTTGAAATAATCGTTTTTCATAAGATCCCCATAAATGCGAACCGGAACTCGAAACTATAAATCGTACATGTGCCTCAAGGCCATCAAAATATCGGAGGCGCCGGGACTTAATTGGTCCTCTTCGCCGCTGGAAAAGCCTTATCGTTTCGCCTTTTTTGGCTTCGGAATAAGCACGAGAGTGACTTCATCCCGGTCATGGTAAAGCTGTTTGCAACGAATTTCAAACTTGTCTTCCGTCAGGCCGCTGAGCTCCCAAAAGGCAAGCTGGCAGGCTTCGACTTCGGCAAACCGTTTTTTCATGGGCAATTTGAGGTTGATCACGGCCCAGGTACACTGTTGCTCTTTAAACCAGCGAGCAACGAGCTCGATGACTCGCTGAGGCTTCTCAACCATGTCGCAAACCAAAAGGTCGACAGGTGTTTTGGGTTTAAATTTAAAGGCATCTTCACTCTTGTGATCGAGCATGCCAGTCGCCATCAGTGATTCAGCCATTTTGCCATTATCTACCGCAGTCACAAAGAAGCTGCGTTCAAGGAGCTGATAAGTCCAGCCGCCCGGCGACGCGCCCAAGTCTACCGCGGTGCCGCCGCCCTGGAGACGTTCGTTGCGTTCTTCCTCAGTGAGGAGGGTTAAAAATGCCTCATCCAATTTGAGGGTTGAACGACTGGGAGCCTCTTCAGGGAATTTCAAACGGGGAATTCCGCTGCGCCATGGCGAACTGCGTTTCTTCCAGCTCAGACCCATGACGGCGTTTTCGTAGTCCAGGAAACAAACATGAACAGCGGGTGCATTATGATTGCCGCGATCGAGCGTAAAGCCGCTGCGTTTGAGGGCGTTGCCCATCGCCGGATGGAATTTTTTGCAGAAGTTGGCGAGCGCGCGCCCTTCGTTGGTATCCGGAAATTCGAGGACGAGTTCGCGGAAATTCCGGAATTTCGTGCTCTTCAGCAGCGCTTCCGCAAGTTTGGTCGCACGATCGGCAGCGGGCAATTCTTTGACGACAGTGGCCTGCTCAAGAATGTGACGCGTAAATATGAAATTGGCAGCATAGGGAATTTCGGAGGAACGAGGGTTCTCTGGATCGAAAGGCGTCCCGTTGTAACTGACGATTCCATGCTCCCCGTGAATTTCAGGATATCCATCCCAACCGAGTGACGCAAATTGATCGTGTGCCTCAGCTACGCAATCTTTTTCAAAACCTGGACGACAATAGAGCACAAAGCGCATAGGAGGGCCCTTTCTTCGCATGAACCGACTGGGTTCTTAATGGATTCGCGCCTTGAATGAAAGGCCGAATGCAAAAAAATGGCGAGAGATGTACCTTATTTTAGTCAAAAGATGCCTCGGCTTGCGCACGAGCGCCCGAGGTTTAGCGTTGAGGGAAAGCTATGTCGCCTGATGACTGGATGCAAAAGCTGGATCTAAGTGCTAAGTCCCCGATACTTTGGAGAAGAGGGGAGTCATGGTTGATCTACTGCGCGGATTACCTTCCAGGCGAAGTCTTTGCCGAATTGGATCTCCGTATTGCCTGGCAGCAGGATGCGATCAAGATTTTTGGCCGTAGCATACCGTTGCCCAGACTCACGGCCTGGTATGGTGATCCGGGGGCGAGCTATGCATATTCGGGGATTTGGAATGAAGCGAAGCCCTGGATCGATAGTCTTTCAGAGCTAAGGCTACGTTTGAATAATGACCTGGGTGTGAAATTCAACTCGGTCCTCGCCAATCGTTATGCGGATGGCACGCATCATCAGGGTTATCATGCGGATGATGAAAAGGAGCTTGGGACCGATCCGCTGATCGCGTCTCTATCCTTTGGGGCGATGAGGCGTTTTCTGGTCAAATCCCGCATGAAAGGCGATCATGCTGGGGAAACGACGAAGTTCGACCTGGAGTCAGGCAGTCTTCTGCTCATGGGCGGCGCTTTGCAAAGAGAGTACCTGCATGCGATCGGCAAGACAAAGAAGCCGCTTGGACCTCGTATCAATCTCACCTTTCGCAGCATCCTCCTGCCTTGAAATCCGTTCACATCGTCCGGAAGAACTTGTCGACCAGCTTGTGCCCTTGAAAGCGGGCGTCCAGGACTTTCATCATAATAAATATTCCACCGATCTTTCGGTCGAGAAAGAGGACTTCACGCGGGGGGGCGCGCACCCTAAACGAGATGGCGTACTTGGTCGCGAGACCGGCAATGCGGGTCGGAAGGTCGCTTTTCGACCAGATATAGCAGCCGTTGCGATCCACCAGATGCGAAGGAACACGTGGATCCTGGGGCGGAAGCCAGGGCTCTACGGCCAAAAAACAAATTTCGGCAAAGGATTTGAGAAGTTTATCGGATGCATCGGGATTCAAAAAGCCGATGGTGAATGCGGCCTCGATAATCTTTTTTTGGTCCATTTCAAAGGCGCCATCGATCATCTGCCGGTAGTTCTTGAGGAAGACTTCATCGAAGCGTCTTACGGCGCCCCAGTCGAGCAGGATGATCTGGTCGCTTTGCGCGTCCGCACCGAGGCGGATCTTGAAGTTGCCGAAGTGAGGATCGGTTTGCATCATGCGGAATTCAAAAAGTTCGCGCATGAACATTTCACAAAAAGCGACCGCAATCCTGGATCGACGTTCTTCACTCAGAACTAAGACTTCGGGGCTGTCGATATTCACGCCGTGCTCGAAAGAAGTTGTGAGCAGGCGTTCGGCAGAATATTGGGGAAAGGTGCGTGGCACGATAAAGCGTGGATCCGAGGCGACAAGCCCGCAGGCTTCATTGGTAAAGGCCAGTTCCTTCTTATAATCAAGCTCCTGATGGAGCATGCTGCGGATCTCCTCGAAGAGTTCGTCGAAGGCTTTGTTGTTGCTCGGCATCAGTTTAAGAAGGCTCAGGATCGAGCGGAGGGCCTTGACATCGCTGTCGATGGCTTCATCCACACCTGGGTATTGGATCTTGATGCAAAGTTCTTCGCCGGTTTTCTTACAAACGGCGCGATGGACCTGGCCCATGGATGCGGCTGCAAGAGGCTTCTGGTCGATCTCGAGATCGGCAAGTGCTTCGGGGGAGAGTCGTTGCCTGAGCAGGCGATCGATCTCTTTCCATTCGACGGAAATACTTTGTTCGTTGAGGGATTTGAGTTGACTCACAACTTCTTCGGGCAAAAAATGTTCGCCGTAGAGGGCGAGCATCTGTCCGACCTTCATGAGGCTGCCCTTCAGTCGACCGAGTTCGCTGGTCAGCAGCCGGGCCTGAACATTGATCAAAGCCTTGAAATGCGCATCGCGCCCGTCGCTGTCAGAAAAAGCGCCCTTGATCCCCGTCATCGCTAAATGGGCGCCGGATTGTACGGCTAATTTAGTTAGGCTGAGGCTACGGTCAAATAAACCAGAGCGTATTTTTTTCAGGGTTTTTTCTGTGGTCACGCCGGACTCCTCTTGGCAGTCAGACTATTGAAGCAGAATAATGATGAGAAAACAACGAACCTGGGGCGGGAATGTGAAAAGAAACTGCGAGGAATGCTATGCCACATGCCCCGCAGGGAAGAATTACCAGATTTTGACCAGATCTTCCGCTTTTAGAACCATCGGATCATTGCCTTTGCAGGAAAAGGCTTCAGCGAAGGCCGGTTGGTTTTTGAGCTGCTGATTCACGCGGGCGAAACCACGGGAATGCGGATCCGTTTTCAACATTTGCTCAGAATACTTAGGCAGTTCAACGCCGCACCAGAGACGGGCGTACTGTAGGAAAAAGGCTTTCTTTTGATCAGTCGTACCCTTGCCTTCCGGGAAAGCGGCGCGGTAAGCGAAGGTTACCCCGGTGAGGTCGCCGATGTTTTCGCCAAGAGTCAGCTCGCCGTTGTGTCCAATTTTGGCAAATTGATCGACAAACTTCTTGCCGCGGCCTTTGAAACCGTCGATGTCTTTATCGCTCATCCATTGACGAAGTTTGCCTTCAGCGTCGAATTTAGCGCCCTGGTCGTCGATACCGTGGCCGAGTTCATGACCGATCACGGCGCCAACTGCCCCCAGATTCACTTCGACCGGCAGGTTTGGATCGTAGAACGGATACTGAAGGATACCGATTGGCATCACGAATTTGTTGTCAGTAGGACTGTAATAGGCGTTGACCGTGAGAGGGCCCATGCCCCAGCGATCGCGGTTTCTTGGTTTTGGTAGCTCGGAGTACATCCGCGCTGTAAGGGCGACGTCAAGCGCTTGAGCGTTGGCGATAGGTGTATCCAGAGCATAGTTGGCCGTTGGATTGAAATACCACTCTTCGTCGTTCAAAGGTTTGACGAGTTGGAGTTTGGCTTTCGACATTTTCTCGACAGCGCCCTTGCGCCCATCTTCGCTCAACCAGCTATTGGTCTTGACGCCTTCGATGATGCTGGCGCGGACCTTTTCAGCTAGAGCGATGAATTTTTCCTGCGGGAAGTCCGGGAACATGACCGGCAGGAGTTCCGCGTCGAGTTCTTTATTGAAGCTGCCCATGACCATCTGTGTACAGCGTTCTTCACGAACGGGACGGACGGGGGGCGCACCCAAATGTTTTTGGTTAAATGCGAATTTACTCGCGAAGAATTCCGGATAAGCGTCATCCATCAGCGGCGAGAGCGCGCGATAGAGATATTCCGCTTTCAGGTCTTCGAGCTTGGCGGTCTTGAGGGTTTTCTCAGCGAAAGCATAAGTCTCTGGAATAAAGTGACGAATATTGGCTGTGTCCGGTACTTTGTCGAGAGCTGTTTTCAGCTCAAAACTCGGATATTTTGCGAGGATGTCTTTTTTCGAGATGCTCGAACGTTGACTCCAGATCGCGCGCATCTCCGAGGGTAGGGGATGGACTTTCGCGAATTCTGTCTCGAGATTCAGGACGGCTTTGGCTGAATCCTTGGCTTTTCTATCGCCAATGGTCGTAAAGAACTTCTCGAGAACGCCACTGAAGTCGGCTGTGACTTCCGGCTTCAGGTAGTAAGAGCGTTCCGGAAGAGTCTGCATGTCGAAATCAAAATAGAAGTCGAGGATCTCCGGCTTGTCCTGATTGGCAGAACTTCCGACATCGACGAAGCTGGGCTCCGCGGCATCGCGTTTCTTCTGAAGGTAAGCAAGGAATTCCGGACGGGTCTTGATCGCCTTGAGTTCCGCTACAGTTTTGGCGACTTCGTTCTGCTCTTCTTTTTTGCGCGCTTCGGGATTCATACAAGCGATGTAGACGGTCGCGAGATTCTTCGATCGCTCAGGCAGGGCTTCTTTGCCAAGCAGCCTCTTTTGCAGGTCTTTCAGGAAGACTTTTTTGCGTTCAAGAAGGCGCTCGCGCGAATCTCCAAAAGCAAAGGTATGCGAGCTACGGTCGTCGCGAAGCTTGAAGTGGCTGACGGCTGTCGAACATGCGTACTCATAGAAGTTTTCGCAGGCGTTGACGTTCTCATTGACCGGGAATTCCCGACGATCCGGAATATCGCTGCTTGGGGCTGGGGCAACAGCTTGAGTCGCCGCGAGTAAAGGGCTACACATGAGCCAGGTACCGAGCAAAGCGAAACGAGAGTTATTCATTTAGGCTCCGTCAAAAAATGGGTTGTAACTCGATTGCACTTCAATCTTCTAGGACCAATACAAGGCTTTGCCAAGGACTAGTTGCCTTGTACTATAGGCTTCCTGAAGAAGTCCGGAGAACGATTTCCGCGACTTTGCGTGAAAGGGCTGCGCAGTCTCGCCTTGGTCTGAGTGGGGTTCCGCGACCGCTTGAGCCCGAAGGCTTTGACGCTTAGTCGATAGGGCTGAGTAAATAGTGCGCGGCAGGACTTTTTTTCGAAAAAACCTCTGGATGGTAGGTCAGCAGAGAGAGTTATCTCTACAGATAAGAATAAATAATTTTTTTAATGAGTCAGACATTGTTAAAAATAGACGTGACTCTTTCGAGTTATTTTTTGATCCCCTCTAGTGCCGGTGAAGCTTGGGCGAGCTTCCCGGCCTACAGTGTTTTTAAAACACTGACTTTCTCGTCCTATTCGCTCAAAATCCAAAAATTCATCGGCATAAAAAATGGAAGTTTCAAGTCGGGTCGACTATGGAAATTTTAAGCCTCTTGTCCGAATTGGATGAAGACGCCAAGGTCAATCTTCTCGCCTACGTCGACACCGAACTTTCGCGCGAATATCAGCCAAAGCATCGCAATAAAGCCGCCAAGATGAGTGCTGATTCCCTGCTTGAATGCCGAATGTCAGGTGAACGCATGACGGCCCAGGTACGGGAAGGTGGTAAGAGCTTTCGAGTCGACATGACATTTCCGCTGTTCGATCTGGATAACGACTACACCCTGGTCGTCTGCAGTTGCCAACGCGATTCTCTCAGTCTGGACACCCAGCGTTGTGCGCATATGTATTTCTTCCAAGATCGTGTTCGGGCAGCTCTTCATAAGCTTTCTGAGCAAGCGCCCGAAGATCCTTTGGCGGGATTGCAAGCGATCCTTGGCGAAGACCGGATGGAAGACGAAGACAAATACCTGAAGGAATTTCGTTGGCGCTGGGTCTTCGATGCCATGCGTTGGACCATGCATTTTGAAAAGCAGGGACGCGACCGTTACGAAGCGGATGCGGACTGGCATTGGATGCAGACCTATACCTTTGAAGAATGGCTCGGGCTCGAACCCGGGCGTAAGAAATCCGTCGCGCCCGAGCAGCAGCTTTTCGATCTGCTCAGCGAGGCGCAGCAAAAAGCCCAACCTTTGACCGATGGTCATCGCACGATCGCGCTTGAGAAGGGGACTTGGTCCTTTGCCATACAGGAAGGCGAGGACGGGCTCACAGTCAGACCTTCGCTGCCCGAAAAACATCTCCGGGTCGATGGGCGCGGCATCCTCAGTTGGTACGAGGATTCGGCGACTTTGATTCAAATTCCACTCGACTCCAAAGAGGAGCATTTCCTCGCCTATCTCCTGCGCATGGACAAGCCCTTTCCTCTCGCTCACAAGGAACGGGTCCTGGAATTGCTGGCCCGCATGGACAGTTCGGTCTTTCGATTTGCGACCGACCCCTCCAATGAAGGACCTTTGCAAGCCGCTGTCTATCAATCCATTGTGAGGCTGACGCCCTTCAAACGCGCCGGCATGCGGGTCGAACTCCGGCAGCAGATTGAAGCCGGTCTTTGTCTCCTGGCAGGGGAGGGCGCGGAAGAGGTTACCCGTCTCAACGGCAAAGGGCGTTGGCAGCGCGATTTAAATCTTGAACGCAAACGAGAGTCGCGTTTGATCGATACGTTGGGGCTCGAGTTTTTACCGCAGCCCGAGTCAGGTCTTTGGATCGCCTTCAATGATGGCAAGGCTTTGGAGATTGTCTCCAAGATTGAAGAGCAGAAGGGTCAGGCGGATTTCATTGTCGAATGGCCAAGCTTTTTGACGAAGAAGAACTATGAGATTGCAGCACCCTTGGGTTCGCAAAACCTCAAGGTGAGTATTGGTGAGAAGAAAGACTGGTTGTCGGTTGAAGGCTGGCTCGAGCTTGACGACGGGCATAAACTCAGTCTCAAGGAGCTTTTGAAAACGATCAAACGTCGGAATAACTACATCAAGCTTCCCGACGGTCGCTGGTCACTTATCCCCGATCATTTTAAAGATAAATTGCAGCCGCTCGCTGAAAGCGTTGAGTTTGATGACAACGATGAAATGAGCCTCGATATCTCGGCCCTGGATGACGAAGCGCGACTCGCTGCCATCGAACAGTTTCCCTTCCAGGAAAGTTCCAAAAAATTCTGGTCGATGGTCGCTCGCGCGCGGAAGAGTCAGGGACTGGCCATTCCTCTGCCGAAGGGACTTCAGGTCGAACTCCGGCCTTATCAAAAGGACGGCTTTCGCTGGCTCGCACGCCTTGCAGAATGGGGGCTCGGCGCCTGCCTTGCCGACGATATGGGTCTTGGTAAAACGATACAAACGCTCGCCGTGTTGCTGGCGCGAAAGGAGCGTGGGCCGTCGCTTGTCATCGCGCCGAGTTCCTTGAGTTACAACTGGCAAAGCGAAGCCGCGAAGTTTACGCCCGATCTCCGCGTGATCCAAATGCGCGAACTCTCGGGTCGTGGACAGGGCATAAACTTTGGGCCCGGTGATCTGGTCATCGCTAGCTACGGCATGGTGATGCGTTATGCTGAAAATCTCGCAGAAACGCGCTGGAACGTCCTCGTTTTGGATGAAGCTCAGAATATCAAGAACGCCCAGACCAAAACCGCCGCGGCCGTGCAGACGATCGATGCGGATTGGAAGGTGGCATTGAGCGGTACGCCGATCGAAAATCATCTCGGCGATCTCTGGTCTTTGTTCCGCACCATTTCCCCAGGTCTCTTCGGAGAATGGGACAAGTTTAAAAAGAGCTACGTTTTCCCGATCGAACGGGAAGACTCTGCCGCAGCGAAGAAACGGCTTAAGAATAAGATCGCACCTTTCGTGCTCAGGCGTATGAAGAAAGATTACCTCACCGAGTTGCCACCCAAAACAGAAGTGGATCTCTGGATCGATCTCAGTCCTGAAGAGCAGTCGGCCTACGATGCCATGCGGGGTGAAGCCATTGAGAAGGTGCAGAGCCTGGTCGATGAGGATCCGGAAGCCAAGACGCAGATGCAGATCCTGGCGGCCCTTACCCGGCTTCGTCAGGCGGCTTGCCATCGATCTCTGGTGGATGAGAGTTGGGAGGGGAGTTCGAGCAAGGTTGAGGCGCTCAACGGTCGCCTCTTGGAACTCAAAGAGTCGGGCAACGCGGCGCTGGTCTTCAGCCAGTTCACACGATTCCTTAAACTGATTCATGCGGAATTGAATCAACTTGGTCTCAGGGTTCTGTATTTAGACGGTTCAACGCCAGCCAAGGAACGACTTCGTTTGGTCGATGCTTTTCAAAGCGGGAATTACGATGTGTTTTTGATTTCTTTGAAGGCAGGCGGAACGGGGTTGAATCTCACGCGCGCCAGCTACGTCTTTCACCTTGATCCCTGGTGGAATCCGGCGATCGAAAATCAGGCGAGTGACCGGGCCTACCGCATGGGACAGAAGGAAGCGGTAACGATTTACCGCATGCGTTCCCGTGGGACGATAGAGGAATTGATCCACGCTATGCATGGGGAGAAACGGGCTCTTGTGGAATCGGTTCTCGAAGGCCGACTGGAACAAGATGCTGTTCGTTGGAAGGATCTCTGGAATGCTCTCTGGCCTCAAGACAAGACGGAAGCCTCGCGGAACAAGCCCTCCTTTCAAGAAGAGGGCTGGTTCTGAGGATCTGTCTAGTTTAGTGCCAGGTTTTAGCAGGGGCCGACGAACGACCAACTGGAGCTTGCGAGAGACTCGCAACTTCAACAAAGCCGCGATTCAAAACGTTCGCCCATGCGCCTTCGATTCTCACGAGGACTGGATCGCCTTTTTTGAGGCTGCCCACGCTGGCAGCCGAAGCTGATGGACCGTTGTGAAGTGAGGCTGATTCAGTGCTTACATAGTATACGCGTGCGTCACCGCTAGCGACTTCCACCGGTGCAGCAGCAGCATGAGCGGCAGCGACAGCGTCGGTTGCAGCAGGAGCAGCAGCGTCAGTCGCTGGGGTTGCTTCTGGTGCAGCACTTGTAGGAAGGTTGCCTTCAGCGCCCATCGCCGCTGTTTCGCCCATGCCGGCTGCTTCAGCGCCTGCAGGTGCAGTAGGATTTTCAGAGTTAAGGAGCTCAGGAGGAATGTCGTTCGAGGCGACTCCACCTACAGCTGCGGCGGCGTTGCCACCATTTTCATCGAAAGCTACGTTGCCTTCGGTACCCGCTGCGTTTGCATTAGTGCCTTCAGCACCTTCAACCGCTGCAGTTTCGTTACCTTCTTCGCCTTCAGCGTTCGCTGCATTACCTTCGTCAGAAGCTTCAACTTCTTCTGCTTCCTCGTCTCCACCTCCGAACGAGCAAGCAGTCAGGCTTGGCATTGCAAGAGCGCCAACCAACATCCATTTGACAGAGTGCCTCATTTTCATGTGCTGTCCTTTCCTGTGACATGACACTTTCGTAGTCTTTCATTCGGCCGCTATGAATATATCTTTACCGCGCAATGCCTAAGGCGATGATTTTGCTACTGTCATTTCTTACCTATACCCCGGGTATTAGATGCCTATCCCGCCGGCGGGCGGCGTATTCTTTTGCGGAAAATTCTTTGGCAAACGAGGAAGGATAAAGACGGGGACCTGAAAATATGGGAACTTAGAGGCCGGGATTTCCGGTCTTTCGCTTTTTCGCTCTAGATCCAGAGGTATAGTATGGTCCAGTCAGCTTGGGGTTCGCGTGAAACGCAGTTCTTCTATTCTCTCACCCCAGGAGTCGTATTGGATGCGGTCGAGCAATCTCTCGGCCTCCGCTGCACCGGGCGGAGCATGGCCCACGCGAGTATGGAAAACCGCGTCTACGAAATTGAACTTGAAAATGAAAACGAAGAGGGCAAGTCCAAATCCATTCCGCGCGCTCTCGAGCATCAGGTGATTGCCAAGTTCTACCGGCCCGGACGATGGACGAAGGAACAGATTCTCGAAGAGCACGCCTATCTCAAAGCCCTGGATGCGAACGAGATACCTGTCGTAGCTCCACGACCCTTTGCCGATGGGACGACTCTTCATCAATTGCCGGAAAGTGGCATCTATTACACGATATTTCCAAAGGTTGCCGGGCGTTCGCCTCAGGAAATCAGCCTGATTGAAATTGAGCAGATCGGGCGGCTGCTCGGCCGTATGCACAACGTCGGTGCGCAGATCAAAGCGAAACATCGCATAAGGCTGACGCCGGAAGTCTATCTCAAAGAAAACTTCGATTATCTGATCCGAGAAAATTTGATTCCAGAAAGACTGCGAAAGCCCTTTGGTGAACTTGTCGATCGATTGATGATTGTGGCGCTGGAGCGATTTAGGAATGCGGACCGGATCCTCATCCATGGCGATTGCCACATGGGGAACGTGTTGCAGTTTGGAACGAGTTTTTCCTGGGTGGATTTTGATGACTGTCTGATCGGACCCGCCGTGCAGGATCTCTGGTTGCTCCTGCCGGGTCGGGATTTATACGCCCAGCGCATGATGGACCATCTGATCGATGGCTATGAGCAGATGCGGCCTTTTCCCAAAGAAACTTTGAATCTGATCGAATTGCTGCGGGCATTCCGCATGATTCACTTTGCGGCCTGGATCGGCAATCGCCGGGATGACCCGGCGTTTATCAATGCCTTTCCTCAGTATGGAACCGAGGCTTATTGGCAAGAACTCTTCAATGATCTTATCGATCAGGAGGAGTGGATTATTAAGCCTGGGGTTTGGAATTATTGAACTTGGGAGTAGGCCTTGAGGTAGGCGGAGGGGAGATAGGTGTTTCATTTGAGTTTGCCGATGATCGGGTTACCTGTTGCTTGCCCCCATCTAAATCACGGGTGCAAAAAAGCCGCCCGGTGCCAAGGCACTATCAGGGGCGGCTTAATCAAAGCAAAATCACCATTAGCTCATTTCAAGCATGCGATCGATTGAACGTTTGGCTTTGAGCCTCAACTCTTCGTCGAGGGTGATCTCGTAGCGGTCGTAGAGAAGAGCATCCAAGGTGTCCTGCAGGGTGATTTGCGCCATGTGCGGGCAACGGTGACTGCAGAGCCTGAGGATCTCTTTTTCTTTATTGTCGGCGATGATGTTATCGGCCATCGCACACTCGGTGAGGAGCAGGTAGCGGGAGGCTTCGACATCGCGAACGTATTTGATCATGGCCGAGGTTGAACCGGAAAAATCCGAGGCTTCGACCACATCGGGTGGACATTCGGGGTGGGCGAGCACCACGACGTCAGGGTATTGAGCGCGAACATCTTTGATGTCCTGGACAGTGAAGAGATCGTGGACTTCGCACTTGCCGTGCCAGCCGACGAAGACTTTTTGCAAAAGGCCATCGCTGCTGCGCATCACGGAATCGAGGACGGTTTCGGGGAAGATGATTTTCTTGCCCGTTATTTTTGCGATGTTTTTCGCGAGGTATTCGTCGGGAACGAAGATGATTTGGTCCGAATCAAGTTGCTGGGCGATCTTTACCGCGTTGCCGGAAGTTACGCAGATATCCACTTCCGCTTTCACATCCGCATAGGTGTTGATGTAAGCGAGGACCGGCACGCCGGGAAACTGCTTACGAAGGTCGCGGACGTCCTGGGCCGTGATTGAGGAGGCAAGGGAGCAGCCCGCTTTCTTAGAGGGCAGGAGGACCTTGCGGGTCGGATTAAGGATTTTGGCCGACTCCGCCATAAACTCCACACCGCAAAAGACGATTATATCTTTGTCTGTCTCAGCTGCTTTGCGGCAAAGTTCCAGAGAGTCACCTTTTATGTCGGCGACCATGTGGAAGAGAGCCGGTTCCATATAGTTGTGTCCAAGAATGACGGCGTTGCGTTCTTTCTTGAGACGATTGATTTCATCGACGAGGAGGGCTTTAGACTCGATTTCAAAATCGGGGATAAGCCCACCGAGCTTGGCATGCATGGTATCGAGTGTCTGCTGATGCTTGGCGTTCATTTTCTGCCTTTCTACGCAGAAAGCAGCTCGATCTTACGATCGAACTGCTTTCTAATCGATCTTAACCGAAATTATTCCGAATCAGTAGCAGAATCAACTGCCGATGTCGCTTGGTGAAGTTCGAAGGAAATAACCTTGGAACCAGTCGTAGCGCCCGACTGAGGAGTCGTGGTAACGCTGTCAATTTTCAAGAGATTACCTTTAAAACTTTTTGCCTTAGCAGCGTTGACTGCGAAGCTTCCGTCAAATTGAAGGATCCTACCAGTGCTTGTAGCGATGATTTGGCGTTTGCCGGCTGTCGCCAACCCGGGAGCACAGATACCTTGGACGTCAAAGAGATCTTCTGCAATTTGAACCGTCCCCGAAGCTGGGTAAAAGCTCTCTTTCGCACGACAGCGAGTTTTTAGCTTAGGATTGATTTCAGCAGTCGGATCAGCAACATCCAGAGACATGCTTATATCGAGAGTAGATGGTGTGGTGGAACTGCCGATGCCGGTTGTCGATTCCAGAGCCGAGCCATTCATGAGGAATGGGAGTTCTGTTTCTGCAACTGGAATTGGGAGGGTTCCGTCTGCTCTCACAGCGAAGCCAGCAGCAAGAGTGCTGACGATTAAAAACAATTTACACGGATTCGCGATGTTCATATAAAAGCCTCCGTTCCATATCTTTGTCAATCTTAGTAACCGTACTTGTTTGGTCTTTTCCAGCCAATTTGTAACCCTGTCTTCCAGACAGCAAACAAACCGGTTGATTCTCATAAGGCTCGATCAGAGCACGAATCCGACGTGCAAGGTCAAAAATCCGTGGGTCGTGCGTTCTAGGTTTATACTCTTCTTCGGGCCAAAGTCGAGATGCAATTTCGTGCTTTCCAATAAATGTCCCGCGACTATAGAGTAACTCGAGAAAGTCGTAAATCAAAGGCTTGTCGTGGAGGGCTATCCACTTTTCTTGCACGCATATTCTGCGTAGATCAGGGTCCATCTGCATCGAACAACTTAGAGAATAGTCCAAATCCTTGAACTTCTCATTCACTAGATATGTGAGGTACACACATTCTTCGGGATCGAGGTAGCAATGCAAGAGATCGAGACTGACTTCAAGTGAGTCGAACTTACCGAGATCTTTATAGATACAAGCCTGGCTGTAAAGGGCTTTTATTATAAAATAGTTCCATTTCTGTCCCGCAGCCTCTTGAATAACCTTTTGCATGAACTTCTTCGCGAGTCCCGCATCTTGGTGAAAAGCATGAGCGACGTTCGCCCGGACCAGATAAAGGCTGAGCTTTTGATCCAGATTAACCAGATCTTCAAGCTCTTCCATCTCCTGCACAAGACGGTCGATGTCCTGTGGTTTTTTGAGCGAATAATACACATTCGCCAGCCCGAGAACGGCTTGAAAGTAGTCTTTCACCGTTTCGCTTTTGTCAGCGAGGATCTTGAAGAGGCGTTCTGCCATTTCATATTCTTGATCGGCATAAGCCAGACGGGCCGTTGCATAGAGGTAAACGTCTGATTGTTTTTGCTGAAACTGCGTAAGATCTCTCAGAACCACGCGGGATTCAGCCACTCTGTGCATTTCAAAGAGTGCCATTGATTTTCGCATTTGCATCATAAAATAGTGATCGAGGGATGGACTGCTATTTTGGCAATGCATATCCACGACGGACACTACTTGTTTAAACCGACATTGATAGAAGAGTTCTTTGACCTCACTAATCGTCTGGTCCCAATCCATCATGCACCCCTTTGGTTAATCTCGTCGCTTCTGACTCACGCTGCCTGTCCGCGTCTGACTTGATCTCTGCGTACTTTTTGCTCAACCCAGTTATATGCATTATCTAAGCCAAAGTCTGAAACTCGCCCAATCACTGACTTTCAAAGGAAAATCGGGAATTTTTGTAAATTTTAAAAGTACGAACTGGTTTACTTTTGATACCAAAGCATAGTTTCGCTGGGGCGTATGGATTATAATGACTTGGTGAGCTTAGAAGCGGGTCGACAGGATTTGAGTTTTTTGGACTCCTTCAGGAATTTATATGCAATATTGACATATTAAAAGCTTCCAAGAGGGAAGGGATGACCAAGGCAAAGCCGGACAAGGATAAACGAGGGGTTTTGGTCTGCATATCGGGCAAGAGTCAAAATGAGCTGGTAAAGCTTCGTCGAGACAACACCATATTCGGACGAGAAAAAGCAGATATTATCGTGACGGATCTCGAGGTTTCTGCGACCCACTGCCAAATTCAATGTATCGAGGACACCTATCATATCTTCGATATGAATAGCAGCAACGGTACGTTTGTAAATGGTCAACGCATTGTAAAAGCCAGGCTCAAAGAAGGCGATATTCTCGAGATCGGAAAAACCGTTTTCCGTTTCGGCCTTGAAGATGAAAAAAATGTTCGGCACATACCCACGCTCTATAGCTCGACGAAAAAACAGGATAAGACCAGTTCTCTCGTCGATACTCTGATTGAGCGCGAACTGAAGCAGGCCAATAAGGTCTACCTGGAGATCGTGGTAACCTATGGCAACAATCATCGCGAGACGATCGAGCTCCATCAGAAGCTCGTCTACATCGGACGCGCTTCGAGCTTTGGGCACTTCGATCAGGATACCGAGATCTCGAGAAAGCACCTGATGATAAAACTCAACGATACGGGCGAAGTCTTTATCGAAGATCAGGGATCCACCAACGGCGCGTTTCTGAATGGTCAGAAGACATCAGGCATGCATCGTGTGCAGGCCACCGATGAAGTTCGGGTTGGACGCTGTATCCTCCGCATCGTGGCGAAGAGCTGAGAATGATTTATGGTTTTTTTCAAAGTCGATTTGTGAATTCTTGGAGTTAATTCTCGGGCTTCGCAAGGTTGAGTTTGATGGTGATAGTAGTGCCATGGTCTTCCAGATCATGGCTCTTCTCTTTTGAGTTCACCAACATGCTGCCGCCCAATCTCTAAAGGAGGTTATTTGGCTTTGGCGACGGCTTTTAGCGGTTTGTTGAGAGCTAAACGCACGGGCTCGACCAGGTTGCAAAGATGGGCTTTGAAGCGATAGGGAGGCTCGACGGTATCGTCTTCGGGTTCACAACTCGCAACCACTTTGAGGTAGGCGGGGCCCCCCAGCAACTGGCTCATTTTCGAACCCTGTATCTTAAGCAGTGAGTAGGTGTTCATACGGCTTGGCGACGAAATTTCAAACTGCAGATAGTCAGCGCTTTGCAGGCGGGCATCGACCGCGACCATACCGTAAGACAGGGCGTGGTCATGCGGAAGAAAGGCCAGACGATTGGCGGCTGCCTCGGGTTTCTTTAAATGAAAAGCCGCCAGGTAATCGCGCTCGATCAACTCGGCGAGATTGGTTGGAATGTGTCTGAGACTCCGCATGCGACGGTTGCCCGAGCTGCCTTTGACATCCCCCCCTTCATTGCGTCCACCAATCGTTACGATCGTGGCGTGTTCAGGCAGATAACGAATCATTTCAATGAAGGCCTGATGACCTTCGCCACTCGTCATCTGCTCTTCGATGAAGATGAGATCAGGTGTGAAAAAGCGGGGTTCGTAGACCAGGCTGCTCTTCTGCAGTGCGGTATGGACTTCGTATTTACGTCGATCGGTATAACGCAGAATCGTGGTGCGCAGCGCTGGAGATTGAATCGCCAGAAAGACTTTGGGTCTCAAACCGAGATCGACGCGCGTGAGATACTCCATCGTCTCTTTGATCTTTTGTGGTTCGGCACGAGCTAAAACGTCCTTCGACCAATTGACCACGAGGGCCTCTGAGAAACGATAACTCAAATGGGACTTTTGCTTTTCGATGACAACGGCTTTGATTTCTTTGAGGCCAAGGCGTTCCGCCAAAGCGCCTTTGAGCCGAATCGTATCACCGACGGCCGCCAGAGTCTTGGACTCGATCCACAGCGTCTGTGTTCCGACCCAAACCACACGGGCTGGAATATTGATTTCAATTTTTTCGTCGAATTTTTTCAAATCGCTATGAATGTCGAGGATAGATTCCATGCCTGACGTGGCAAACTCAAAACGCTGAAGCCATTCTGCATCGCCTAAATCGAGGGGGATGATGTCGCGAAAGCCTTCCATCGAGGCGGCTTGCATGAGGTCATAATCATTTCGACTATTGGAGAGGAGGAGCCTCGCGCCGATGATATCGGGGATATTCGCAAAGGTCTGAATATGCTTGATCGCGACCTCACTGGGCCACTCATCGCCGAGAATCAGGATTTTCGCGCGTTTCACGCAGATTTCTCTAGCCATCGCTTCGAGGTTTTCGAAGAAGTAGACCTGATACCCGATATCGTCCAAAATGCTGGCGCGCCTTTGATGGACTTCTTCGATCGAAGGACAAAGCCAGTAAATGCCTGAACGTTTCATTTCCGCTCCTGGAAGCAGCCAGATGGTGACGCTGCTGGATTACACTGATGGTATCGGCGCGCGCTTGGCTTTGCCTTACTGGGCGAGGGCCAAGGGATCTTCGCGACTGCATTTAAAGCAGGGTTATGGCTGAAAAGTTTTAAGTTTTAACGGGAAGTGCCAAGGCGTGTTTGAAGCCGAGGCGGCGGCTCAACGATCATCGTGTTCAGATTCAAGAGTTATATTTCGTAAAAACGGCAGTTGATGGACATCTGTCGGCTCCTCAATCAACTCCTCGACGAATAGTATATTGTGGTATGGAATATGCAAACTTTGAGTTTGACGAAAACGTCGACTTGCAGCCTCTTCCTCGGGCAGAATGATCCTTTTCGTGGCATCCTTGAAAACGAAATGGCTGAGGCACACGAGTCCAGGCAGGTTGCTTGGCTCGATCTGACGCACTAAGGCCTCAATGGCTTCGCCCTGATGTTTTTCGAGAAAACGAACGCGAAAAATCGTCTCTCTTTTGTTTACCACTCAATCGCACTCCATGACAAAATGCACAGGTCTTGCCGGGCATTGGTGTACGTAGGTTTCGCATCCTTAAACGGTTGATGTCAACCCGGCTTTGCCAGACGTTGTTTTTCCTTGTCTTCAAGGGGAGCTGTGCTAAAAATATCCGTCTCTAAAGCCAGCGCGGCCAAAATTTCATAAACTCTCAAATTCCCTAGGACAAGCATGAAACCCTTGACACCTCATTGGGCCGATCAAGCCGCAGCTCGTGTTATCGCCACCTGCGGCGAGCAAGACGTCTACACTGTGGCCAGCGGCATTACCCCAAGCGGTACCGTCCATATCGGCAATTTTCGCGAAGTGATCACCGTCGACCTTGTCGCAAGGGCGCTACGTTCCGCCGGAAAAAAAGTTCGTTTCATCTACAGTTGGGATGATTTCGATACGCTGCGCAAAGTACCGAAGAATTTGCCCCAGCAGGAGATGCTGACCGAAAATCTCCGTCGACCTATCAGTCGAGTCCCCGATCCTTACGGCGAAGACAAGTCTTATGCCGCGCACAATATCCGCGTGTTCGAAGCAGAGATCGGCGGCGTGGGCATCACTCCTGAATTCTTGTATCAGAGCGATCGTTACGGGAGTGCGCTCTATGCTGAATCCATCAAGCACGCGCTCGAAAACAAAGAGAAAATCAAAGAAATTCTGAATGCATTCCGCAGTGAGCCTCTGGCTGACGACTGGTTGCCGTCTGCAATCTATTGCAGCAAATGCCAACGGGATCAGATGGACTACGAACGCTATTTAGGCGCTTACGATTACGAATACAAGTGCGGGCTTTGCGGGAACGAAGAGAAAATCGATATCCGGAAAACCAAGGATCTCAAGCTCAATTGGCGAACCGATTGGCCCATGCGCTGGGCTTATGAAAAAGTTGACTTTGAGCCGGGCGGCAAAGACCATTCGAGCGATGGCGGATCCTTCGACACGGGCAAGAAAATCGTCAAAGCCCTTTGGGATCGTGACGCTCCCCAGTATCTCCAGTACGACTTCGTGTCGATCAAAGGCGGTTCGGGCAAGATGTCTTCCTCGAGTGGCGAGCTCATCACTCTGAGCCAGGCCCTCGAGATCTACGAGCCACAGATGGTGCGTTGGATCTTTGCGAACCAGAGACCCAACACCGATTTTGCCATCTCTTTTGATTCCGATGTGATCAAGGTCTACGATGAATTCGACAAGGCGGAAATCGCGGCTCTTGGCCCCGTTCCCGCGAATCCCGGCAAATGGCCGGTTCTTCGCCGTGCCTACGAATTGTCCTGTATCGCTGAAGTTCCCGAAGCGGCTCTCTTCCGGGCGCCTTTCCGCGAACTCTCGGGACGTTTGCAAATTTTTGATGGTGATATCCAAAAAACCTGGGATCGCTGGTACTCGGGCAACGAAAAAGGCCCTCAGAATAAGGCCGCCTTCTGGTCCCGAGCCGCGCGCGCGTGGAACTGGATCTCGAACTGCGCCCCGGACGAATTCCGCTATCAGATCTACAAACAACCGGTGAAATTCGAGATCAGCGAGCTTCAAACCGCGGCCGTACGGGCGTTGGTCAAGCTGCTCGACAATGTTGATCTCGAAACGATCGAAGCGAAAGAGTTAAATCAAAGACTCTTTGATGATATCATCCATGTTACGGGTTGTGATGGGAAAGAGTTCTATCAAGCCGTATACCAGAAGGTGATTGGTCGTGATCAGGGTCCTCGTCTTCCGAGTTTTCTTAAAGACCTGGGCAGCGAACGGATCAGACGTCTCCTTTCTGATGTCTAAAGTAAGGCGCCGCTTCGTGCAGCGGCGCCACGCTAACATCAAGCCATCCCGTTTAAAAGTTTCCATGGCTTCATAAACGGGTGTTTTGGAGACTCTTCATGACTAAGTGCCTTCGGGAGTTCTCCTTGGCTTTCACCCTGCTCATCTTGGGCTCAGGTGCCGCGTGTAGTCACCTGCGGCATCTCTTGGGGGTGGTCGCGGATAAGCCTCAGGTCCGCTTGGTAAACGTCGATGTTCGTTCGATCAGCACCAAACGCATGGATATGGATTTCGTCCTTGAAGTGATGAACCCTAACAGCTTCAGCGTTGATATCGAAGAGCTTCAATATAAAGTCCGCAGCCTGGAACTCGATCTGGGTGAAGGCTCTCACAAAGACGTAATCACCCTCAATAGCCACGAAAAAATTGAAGTGCGCCTTCCTTTTCGTATGGATTCTGACGTTCTCGTGATTCTTATGAAGAAGTATCTGCAAAATCCCAAGGAACTCAAAGTTCTACTTGTCGCCAATCTCTATCTCGGAACCGCCATCGGCAAGATGGATATGCATTTCGAGGAAGAAAAGACGATCATGAAAGGTTTTGTCCCTTCCAACTGATTCCACGTTGAAGTGATAGGGGAGGAGTCTCAATGAACTTGCCTTGCATGCTGGCAATGCTTTTCAACTGCAGCCTATTTCCAGAGATTCAAGACAAAGCCGTCCTGGGAGAACCTCACTCCCAAAGAGGGGCAAGCGAACTTATCGCGGAGCTCGGCATCGATGATGTCGAAGCGCGCGAGAAGAAGATACTGGAATTCTTTCATCTGGGATTTTGGCCCAAAGGACTCCGGCAGTTTAAAGCGATACAGGTTCATGAAAATGGCCATCGGCTCGTGTACTGGGTGGCGCCGGATTATATCGCGCTCGGAACCGACCAGGATTCCGTGCTTATGCCCCTTTCCTGGATATCGGCCAAGCGCCTCGCGGCGGATTGGAACATGCTGATTCCGACCTCAAAAATGGTCGATCAAATCTATCAACAGGCCGAGCGCGTGCATTGGCCTCATGCCTATCCACCCTCCGATGAAATGCGATCGACAGCCTATCTCGTCGAGCATAATCAGTGGATTCGGGATCGTTCCGCGATCGAATTCGTGGACCATCCCCTGATCGCCGGTCACAAGAAGGACTTGGTCGTCAGCTCGCGCCTCCTGGTCAAAACCGGCAAACTCGCTATCTACGGCTGGCACAATCTTGGGAACGGAGCTGCGATTCAGCCTCTTTCCCTCTGGCATGGAAAATTCTATGTCGATTACAGTCATGGGATTCGAATGGTCGCGCCCGAAGCTGAGCTGGACGGCAAACCTGTATCGCTTGCCAGTCTGTTAAAAGACCCGCAATGGGCGGGCATGCTGAGTTTTGAAGGCGCTTTTGACATTTGTGAAGTCTTGTCTTATCCCTGCGGATCCTAAATCCCTCCGACGTGTCTCCACCAGACCCAAAAGTTCGCAGTAAAAATGGAGAGACGCATCGACGTCCCGAACGCGAACCATTCGGTGTAGGAATGTCATTGAGGCCTCCTGAATACCCAGGCCTTTTTTTTTTACGCGGCTGAGGATTTTACGGCAAGGAGTTTCTTGATGGCCTGGCTGCGGCGCTTGTAAGCTTCGAGAAGTTTCCATTCCACGGCGGGAATGTCTTTGACGAGAACGTGAGGCACGAGAAAGCCGAAGCTGTCTTCGAGCGCCCTGAGATGCAGGTGATGCGAGCTGTTTTCAAGCAGTACATTGTCTTCGTAACAGAAGCTGCCAGGCTTCAGTAGCTCGCTATAAGTCCCGTTGAAAAGCTGCATGCTGCCTTTATCGAGCAAAAAAATATAGTGGCCCGCGAAATTTTTGATGAGCTTGTCCTTTTGAATCTCAAAAGGCTCCAGCGAGCGCGCGATCTTGTGCAGGAGCGGGGAATACCGTATCGGTGAAAAGAGTTCGCTGTATTCGAGCTGGCGACGTTTGGCGATGTTCTTCGTAAAGCTTTCGAGTAGATTGTTGCGCACGAGGAAGGCTCGGAACACCAATGAAGGAATTCTCAAAAGCTCGACCCAGGATTTGCTGCGAAGCTCATCGAGAGGGCAGTCGAGTTCATCATTGATGAAATAACCCGCCTGGTATTCGAGGTCGCTAAAGCTCGACACCTTGTGACTCGCGACGATGCCTTTGAGGATGAGGAACACGTCCTGAGGCGACTGACTGAGTGAGGAGATGGCAACGCCCGGCTCAATTTTCAGGATTTCCTGATTGAGCAAATCGTAGAAGGATCCGAAGGGAACCGTTGGAAAATGATGGTGCAGGGAGCGCGCGGCGATCTCGTGCCGATAGTCGACGTGGCCTTGAATCAGATGATCCGCCTGACCGAAATAGGCCTGCGTGCCAAAGATCTGTTGGGTCATGGTCAGCGCTTTGGTGCTGTGCGAGAAGATGATTTTGGTCGATTTGTCATCGCGGAAATCGCTCGCTTGACCGTGTATGATACCGCCGCCGGTATCTATTTTTTTCAAATCGGCCTTTTCCAGGTAGCTCGCGCGAATCTTCTCGTAGTTGTCCCGCGTTAAGCCCGGCTTCGTGGGATCTTCCTCAATCATCGCCTTCAGCACATCGAAAGATGCGATGTCGGCGAGGTGATGATAGGTTTTATAGCCTGTGGGTCCCATGGCGCGGAACTTCAGGAAATAGGTCTCGACCGGGTGAGGGGAGACGCTGGGGAAGACTTCGAGGCCATCGACGTTGTTCCAGGCCTGAGCGGTAAAATCCTGAACCGCGAAAAAACTGTCGAGGACCGGCATATTGATGTTAAGCAGCGCTTTAAGTTTGTTTTCAACGGATTGCCGCACGAGCGGAGGCGCGTAATATTCGATCTTCTTATCGCCCAGCATCAACTCACAGAGGCCGGCGAAGTGGTCGTCATGGGCGTGCGTCTGGAAAATTCCTTTGACAGAATTCAAACTCAATCCAAAAGAGCGAAGAGTATGGGAGATATAGGGTCCCGCATCGATGAGATAGATATCGGGTCCATAACATACTACGGACGCCATCGAAGGTTGATTCACATCCCAGCCATCGCCTTCGCCGCTGTGGACGATGGAGAAGAACTCCGGAATTAGCTGTTGAAACTTAAAGCGGAAGGTCGGACGGTACGCTTCATGAGGCGCCAGGTTGAGGTCGATGCGAAGGCGCTCGGAATCACAGCGGAATTCAAAGACATTCACCGCGATGCGACGAATAAAGACACCGTTGCCGATCTCTTTTTCGCCATCCTCGAGAGGCAGGGTGCGGAGGATGTCGTCAACCGGTTGAATTTTGCCGAAAGCAAAATTGAGTTTGATTCGGTTATGCATTTCTGCTTCTTCGGGTGTTGACGAGGCCGCGCGGACTTCGTCTTCCGTCATTCCATAGTTGCCGCGGAATATATATTCGAGCTGGGCATCCAAGGGTTCCGGATGGCCGATCAAGAGTGGCTTTTGTCCTGTATATCCAGGGTGTTTCGGGAGAATCATTCCCTGACGGTAGAACATTTGAAGGACAGAAAATTCAGCCATATTAGAGAGCTGGCCGTTTTGAATACTCAGATCGGAAAGGAGAATCGTGTTGGGTCCGAGTTCGATACCATTTTGCTCACGAATAAAACCACTTTGCATCATGTGTTTGACACTGTCCGCAGGACAGCCACATTGAATATAAATAGAGCGCGATGGGACAGCGACCCACATCAGCCCTGGCGTGATTTTTTTGTATTCGATAAGTGCCATGTGCCCTTCCTGTGCTGCACCCCCTATCGGATCGTAGGCATCGTAGTTAAGGGATGAAGAATTGGGGGTTTCATCAAAAGCAGAAAAGTTCATTGTGGAATTAAGGCAGTTAGCCGAGCAGGATCGATCTGCTAAAACAAAAGTTATTGAATCCCTGTCTGCATAAAAATTCTGCATTGATGAAGGCGGGATTCCATTTAAAAGAAAAAGACCCCAAGAGGGGGTCTTTTCCGAATCAACAGAAAAAGCAGAAAACCTTATCAGCGAATCGCTTCTGCACCTAAATAAGGCTGCAAAGCCTTGGGAATTCGAATCGAACCGTCTTCCTGCTGATGAGTTTCAAGGAAGGGAATCAAAACCCGTGGGCTCGCAATCGCCGTGTTGTTAAGCGTATGGCAGATCTGGTTTTGACCGCCCTGATCCTTGTAACGAATTTTCAAGCGTCGCGCCTGGAAATCGTGGAAGGTCGAGCAACTGTGGGTTTCCGAATAGGCCTGGCGCGAAGGCATCCAGGTTTCGATATCGTGCTTCCGAACCTGGCCTTGTCCCAAATCACCCGTACAAACATAGACGACGCGATAGGGGAGTTCGAGTTCCTGAAGAATTTCTTCGGCGTTGTTAAGCAACTCATTGTGCAGGAGTTCGGAACCGGCAACATCGTTCTTGGCGATGATGACTTGTTCCACCTTGAGGAACTGATGCACGCGGTAAAGGCCGTGAGCGTCTTTCCCGTAAGTGCCGGCTTCGCGGCGAAAGCAGCTGCTCATGGCCATGTAACGCAGAGGTAAAGTTTCGTCCTTGAGAATTTCGCCCGCGTGGTAGGACGTGAGAGAAACTTCAGCGGTACCGACCAAAGCCATGCCGTCGCGTTCGACGAGATAGGCCTGATCGCGGCCGCCTGGAAAATATCCGGTGCCGGTCATCGCATCTTCGTTGACGAGGACAGGGATGGCGAGCTGTGTGTAGCCCTTGTTAATAAGCTTATCGAGAGTCAGGCGAAGGATAGCCTGTTCCAGGCGTGCACCCCAGCCTTTTAAGACATACGAACGACTGCCCGCGATTTTTACGCCGCGATCAACATCGACGATATCGAGTTTTTCGCCCAGTTCCATATGCGTCTTAGCCTTGAAGGAAAATGTGGGAACGGTGCCCCATTTTCTTACTTCGACGTTCTCGGCATCATCTTTGCCAACAGGAACGTCGCTACGAGCCGGAGCAGGAACCATAAGAAGTTTGCGTTCCACTTCCGCACTCAAGGTCCTGACTTCGCCTTCAAGAGCTTCGAGACGGGGCTTCAGGGCACTGACTTGAGCTTTCAGAGTTTCGCGCTCAGCCGGACTCGCGCTCGCGATCTGTTTTGAAACACGATTTCGCTCGGCCTGGAGTTGTTCCATTTCGGCCTGATGGGAACGGAGTTGTTCGTCATCTTTGAGAAGGCTGTCGAGGTCGACGTTGAAGCGTT
This sequence comes from Oligoflexus sp., assembly GCA_014377445.1. Lineage (GTDB taxonomy): Bacteria > Bdellovibrionota_B > Oligoflexia > Oligoflexales > Oligoflexaceae > Oligoflexus. The sequence goes on along the minus strand of JACMPP010000067.1, from coordinate 5,707 downwards.
TGTCCTTAGCAGCCTGGCTTACTAGGTCCTTGTTCTCGCGAATAAACTTAATATCGAGCATGGTCTCTGTTCCTGATCAAAATCGTAACCTAAGGCTTGGCGCCTAGTCGTGGGCGGCCCATCATATCGACTTTAGGCGCAAGGGTAAACCAATCAGTTCGTGGTCACCCCGCCGGGTTGGATGCGGCAATCTGATGAAAAGCACGGAGTTAGCAAGGTATCAGCGACAAAAAAGATAGCTTCGCCCCGAGATTTGGTCTAATACGTGGAATCTCTCGGTCATGATGAATCGGGACCGACCTGATGAAGGAATGGAAACCCCAATGCTCAAAGCTCATCCATTTGAACGCCTAGGTTTGCCTGGCACACCCTTGCTCCTCGCTCCCCTTGCCGGAGTTTCGGACCACCCTTTTCGCCGAAGTTGTACGGCTAAAGGCGCGGATCTCACTTATGTGGAAATGATTTCAGCCACGGCGATGCTTTATGAAAGCAAACGCACATTCGATATGCTCAAACGCCATGAAAGCGAAGCAAAACTGGGTGTGCAAATCACCGGTCCTTCCGCCGATCAGGTTGGTCGCGCCGTGGCCATTCTCGATAAAATGAATTTTGAAACAGTCGATATCAATATGGGCTGCCCCGTGAAAAAAGTCGTTAAAACGGGCTGCGGATCCGGCATTCTCAAAGATCCAGAGCGCGTTTATCAAACGGTGAAAGCTGCCGTCGACTCCACGGACATGCTGGTGACAGCCAAGTTTCGTTTGGGCTGGGATAAATCGAGCCGAAATGAAATCGAAGTCGCGCAGGCGATCGAGGCGGGTGGTGCCGCCTGGATGACAATTCACGGCCGCACGCGCGCCGACGACTACGGAATTCCCGTTGATCTCGAAGGCATTCGCCGTGTGAAATCTTCGGTAAAAATACCGGTTTTCGGCAACGGCAATATTTTTCAAAAGAGCGACGCCGACCGCATGATCGCCATCACGGGTGTCGATGGCCTGATGATCAGTCGCGGTGCACTCGGTAATCCATGGCTTTTCAGTGAACTGAGATCGGGCGATGCCAGCGTGGAACTCGACGAATGGGAAGCTACACTTCTGCAGCATCTCGAATGGCAATCCAGTGAGTACGGCGAAGCGGTAGGAGCGGCAGTATGTATGCGCAAACATTTGCTCTGGTATGCAAAGGGCTGGAATGGCGTAAAACCATTCCGGGAAGCCGTCAATGCAGCCGGAAGTTTGCGCGACGCCAGCGAACTCGTAAAGGAATTTACCCGCGGTCTTAGGGAACGAGGCGTCACTCACCGATCGAGTATTGTTCAGGGTGATTCCGAGACCCGTTTTGCATGGGATCCTAAGTACGACATGGACCGTGCGCTGGATCGCGGGGTAGGGGATGACGCCATGGAAACGCTGCAAGTATCAGAAATGGTTTAACCCGTAAGTTCAAAAGCTACCGACCGGTGGCTTTTCTTTGTTCAAAATCCTCATTTTTTAGCCTTGCGTCGCTTGACCTTCGCTGCCATCGCGGTAAGATCCGGAACGTTGAAGACAAGTCACTCCAAGGGCTGGATGCAAGTCATGTGTCTCGCACAGTCAGCCTTTGTCTAAGAGAGGAAAAGGCCATGTTTGGACAAGCCGAGTACATTTGGCTCGATGGAACGAAACCGGTTCAGCAACTCAGATCAAAGACACGGATCCTTCACGATCTCGGTGATAAGCCGAAATTAGAGCAGTTTCCGCAGTGGAGCTTTGACGGATCTTCGACGAATCAATCCCCTGGTAACAACTCCGACCTATTGCTTGAGCCAGTCTGCGTCGTGCGCGATCCCATGCGCGGCGACGGCAACTTCCTCGTTATGTGTGAAGTTATGAACGAAGATGGCACGCCTCATGTAACCAATGAACGCGCCAAGCTTCGCAAAGTCCTGGATGCTGGCGCAAATGATCTCGATGCCTGGTTCGGCTTCGAACAGGAATATGTAATCTATGATCAGAACAAAGCTCCTGTCGACTGGCCGGATCACGGCTTTCCAGCTCCACAGGGGCCTTTCTACTGTGCGGTTGGCGCCAACGTTATCTACGGTCGTCCGTTGGTCGAGCAGCACACGAAGGTCTGCATCGAAGCCGGACTCTTGATCTATGGGACGAACGCTGAAGTGATGCCTTCCCAGTGGGAATACCAAATCGGTTATCGCGGTTCTAAGGAAGAATCGGCTGATGCACTCACCACGACCGATCATTCCTGGATCGCACGCTGGCTGCTCTATAGAATCGGCGAAGAGTATGGCTGGACACCGAACTTTGACTGTAAGCCTGTAAAAGGCGATTGGAACGGTTCGGGCCAACACACGAACTTCTCCACGAAAGACACCCGGGATCCGGCCAAAGGCTCATCGACGATCGAAATATATTTGGGTCTTCTCGAAAAGAAACACAAAGAGCATATCGCTGTTTACGGTGTTGGCCTTGAAGAGCGCTTGACAGGTCATCACGAGACTTGCAACATCGACCAATTCCGCGCTGGCACGGCCGACCGTGGCTGTTCGATCCGCATTCCTCGCCAGGTGGCAAACGTCGGCTACGGTTATTTCGAAGACCGTCGTCCCGGTGCCAACGCAAATCCGTATTCAATCGCGGCCCGCATCCTCGCGACCGTGACCAAATTCGATTAAGAAGTTCAAATCTCCAGATTTTACGCATAGAAAAGGACTGGCTTAGGCGGGTCCTTTTTTTATCCCCGAACGGAATTAAGTCCCGGTAAGAAAAGACCTCGGCATAAGTATTCAATACTTACCCAATTCTCCCTTTATCCCCGATCGTTACCTTTAGGCAAACTTTACCCATCAGTTTTTAGAAAAGAATTCCGAAGGACCAATTGAGCTCTTTCCTTAGGAGTAGTTCGCATGCGTCTTCTTTTAGTCACGTCCACAGTTATCGCCCTTTTATCTTTTATCGCCTGCGATAAGGGTGGAGGTTCGCGCGGCGATCCAGGTGCCGCCACTGGCACGACAAGTACCACTCCTAAAGATCCAGGAGGGACAGGAACAGCGACAGGCCTCGAATTTTCGCCCTTCGCCGTCACGTCCATCTATACCTCGGATACCGCGGACAACAGCTGTGTGACCTTTACAGTGAAAGCCGTGAAGGATGGATCTCCCAGTGCCGATGTCGGTATCACCCTCACAGTGGATTCGACGATGTCGGACAAAGGCGTAGTGAGCCCAGACTCCGGCGTGACCGGTGCAGATGGCCTCTTCAAGTCGTCCTACTGCGCGGGTAAAATGGAAGGCACGGCGACGGTGTCCGCCAAGACCGGGGCTCTTTCTGCAAATTCCTCCAAGGTGACTGTAACTAAGAAGGCAACCTACCTCTTTGCCTACGCCCGTGCGGATATTCCTGACTCCAAACCCGAAGATCAGACCCTATATCTCAACACTCTGGATTCTGGCCCTAACGATTGCTCAATAATTTATTTCAAACTCTCCAAGACCGGAGTCGGCATTGTTGGTGCATCGGTTGATTTCACAACGCAGGTCGACTATCCCGCCAGTTCGAAACTCGCTAAGAAAACTGATCCGGCCGTAACCAACACGGATGTGAAAACCGGCAAAAAATATGCGAAATTCACCGGTGTCAGTTCAGGCGCCGGTGAATTTGCAGTCCCCGTCTGTGCCGGCGTAAGTCTCGGCAGCATCTTGATCTCAGGCAGCTGGACCGATACGGAAGAAAACAAAGTCTATACCGTGCGCAGTCCCGTGGTCCGCATCACCTCAGGTTTGACCAACTACATCAACTACTCTTTGAGCTTTGACGCGTTGAACGCCCGCACCCTGCGTGCTTTCTACAACACCAACAGTGAGTTTGACCTTTCCTTCAGGGTGGCTCTCGGCGCTCGATTTGATGGCCAGGCCATCGATGATTATCCCGTAAGCATTGCGACAGAAGTTGGTCGCTATACTTTGAAAACCGGAGGATTTATAGATGCCGAAACCAATTCTGTGCCCGTGTCTCTCCATGCCCTTCATCTCGTGGACAACTATCCCTATCCGGTAAAAAAGTTCTGGGATGGCAATGCTGCAAACAACATCTATCCTCTCGCTCAGACCCGTTGCGAACCCAATCAGATTGCGGCCTGGATCAAAGACAAAAACGCAGGGGCAGCTTTGTCCTACGACGTTTTGAGGAAAAACTGGCAGTCGGCGATGGTTTATGCGGTCCGTGGCCAGGAATACTACTACGATGCGAACCACAATGGCGTTTATGACGTCGGCGGAACCGGTTTCTGGGACAAGAATCAAAACGGAATTTATGATTCCGGCGATGTTATTACCTATCCCGTCGGCGGAACCTTCGATGCCGCCAGCGAATGGTTTGTGGATCTTCCCACGCCTTTCGTCGATGTCGATGACGATATGGCTTTCACCGAAGGGGTGGATTTTCCTCTTGGCGAAAAATATCAGGCTCCCAACGGCAAGCGTGATGCGGATGCACTGATTTGGAAGAAAGAGAACTTTCCGATTTCTATGGGACCGTCCTACTATTCTCTTTCCACGAACCTGATTAAAGCCGACGGTGCAGGTGTTCTTTTGGCTCCGGACCACCTCTACTCAGGGGCTGGCGTACCGTCCACATCACGCTTTGTCTTTGGTCAGGCTCCTATTCGTCCCGCCTATATTTTTGACAGCCTGACTGATGCGGGTCAAGCGCTTGGTGGTTCCTACAACTTTCTTAACTTTATCCATGATATCTGCGGAAACGTGCTTCCGGGCGGAACTGAGCTTTCATGGGCCGTCACGGATGTCTACACCCCACTCTATGGAATCCGGACGCCGAAGATCTTCTATACACTTACACCGGGGGATGAGTATCTCGAGCCGACCAGAAAGCTTTTGTCGAAAGTTTCGGGAAGTTCAGCCACTGTCAACTTCAATACAATAGATCATCCAGCGGGTCCTTTGGGATATCCCGTGCAAGGCTTTATTGAGGTTCCTGCCTGTTCGACGGCTTGTACCGGCCTGGTTTCTGTGGCCGGAGTCGCCTGTGACAGCTACGTGGGTGAGCTGGCCATGACGGTAAAAGAACCGTCTTTAGACCAGACCGGATCTGTCTCAACCACTATCTTGAAATCTATTACCTACCCAGCGATCAAAACCTGTTCCTGTATCGCCGGAACCTACCTTAACGGCGGCGTCTGTGCCTGTCCGGAAGGAACGTCTTTTGATTCAGTGAGTGCGACTTGTAAACTCAACTAAGCCCAAAAGAGTCGACTATTCCAACAGCCTGCCGTCAGAGAATGACGGCAGGTTCTTGGCTTTGTGCCGAAACTACCAATAGGAAAAGCCCTCAAACGTGAGGGCTGTGGTCGATTCTTTTGCAGTGAAAAGGATTAGGAATTGGGTGCAAAGGTCGAGGGTACCTGTTTGATGCCTAGAATATAGTCTTTGACCAGCTTGCCACGCGGCGTAAACGTCGGAGCATCCGCTAAAATATCTTTGGCCTTGCTGTCGTCCATGAAGCTTCGGTAGATTTTGTTCAAACAATAATCTTCCCGCAGGATCTTATTCGCCGGATTTCCCGCATTTTTTATGTCTTGCAACATCTTCAGTTTTTCCTGTTCGTCTTGCAGGCTCGGCGCTTTTTCCGTCGCAAAGACCAAAGGCTCACCGGAATCGATCGCTTTGTCCACGCGGATACGCAGGGCTGTG
>JACMPP010000006.1 GCA_014377445.1 Oligoflexus sp. | reverse complement strand
ATCGTAAAGAAGGTCCAGAGCGGTTCGCCCATACTAAGTGGAAAGGCACTTCGTTTTCTCAACGAAGTGCCCACTCTTTTGATGATAGTCATTGTGATTATGGTGATCGTCAAACCATGGAACTGATCAGGGACCGAATTCTAAATCCCACCAGGTTTTGATGGCTTCGCAGCTGAAATTTTGAACATTATCACATAATGTTTTTCCATCGATTTTCACCCGATGGCCTGTTGAAATCTTATTGTATAGATAGTTATTATCACGGGTCCATTTTCCAGCCGTACCCTCGCGCGAGATCGCATCCCAACGGTCCAGGTAACTAAAACTATGGCACCCTTGACATCTGGATTGAAATCCGACCTTCTCGTAGGCTGCCTGAGCTGCGCCACCTTTTGCCTTGAAGAACGTGAGTGTTAGAGGAATATTTTCGCTTAGGATCGTGTCGATGCCATCATGCGTTACGTAGGCGAAAACTTTATGAGGTTTGCCGTCTATGTATGCTGGCAGCACTTCAAAGATGAAGGCATGGTCGCCCTCCACTCCTGCGTCGCTCCCAACAAGGTTGGCTTTAGTCGAGCCAATTGCTTTGCCTGTCTTGTTATCGCCGTCTAGGTAGAACTTCACTTCAAGATAGGCCGTGGTATTGTTCTTATCACCCGCCCATCCACTGATCTGGCCTACTTTGATGTAGTAACTTGTTGAATCGATCCCGCCGACCAAATCCAGAGGTTTCCCCGACGAAACAATCGGGGTCGATGGAGAAGGCGTAACCGGATTCGATGGAAGCGGTTTTACAGGATTTGGAGCCGGTGATGGATAAGCCGGAGGCGTCGCAGGTGTGGGTGACGGCGTCGGTGCTTCGGGGTAAGTTACCGGTTCCGGGGTACTGTTACCACTACCGGCAGTGGTCTTCTTCGTCACCGTTTCCGGTGCATCCGCACAGCTCAAGCTGAGGCAAGCAAATAGAGCCAACAATGTTACTGTCAAAATTCTATTCACTGAAATCACCCCTAAACCTGGAATAGCTTCTGGTCGGTAGATTGGGTGAATTTCTTTATAGATTTTACCGACGGACGGTTAACCTAATGTTGACCGGCACTTAAAATCCAATGGTTTGTGATAAATCGAGTCAAGTCATCACGAGTCGAGCGAGTAGAGTCGAGTCAGGTTGACGACTTATTAAGCCTAAAAAAGTCTCAGACGAACGGCAGATTAGATATTCAGAAAAGCTACACAACGGTTTGATTGTCGCTCGATCTTCATCGCATGCAATGCAGCCACAGATGGGTAGAGCAATGCAATAAAAACGGCACGATAGACTTGACCGGGCAAAACAGGCCCAAAAATAAAAAAAATGGTCACCACGAGATAAAGAAAAATTCTTATCGATTCCTCACACCCAAACAAGTTAAATTAATCTTGTGAGCAGAAGTGTGACGTCACCATTTATGCTTGATAGAGTCTTCAGCAAGGCCTTCACAAGATCGTGAAGTGTCGATAAAAAAAGTCTCAAAAATGGGAGACGTCACAGATGATGTTTCAGTTTTACTTCAAGAAAATGGCCAGTTCTGAGACCCTCAAAGATCTATCGAAAAGAAAGTTATCGGATCTTGTCGAACGATTTGTTGGTACCAATGGACTCGTCCGGATAACGTTTCAATCGGAGAAAAAGGCCCAACGCGTCCTCTGCCTATTGCAGGGACACAACGGAAAGAGTTACCGTGCTTCCGCATCCAGCGACAACATGTACGCAAACCTCGATGCCGTTGCTCACAAACTGGAAACGCAACTGCTGCGAGTGAAGACGCGGAATAACAGTAATTGTCAAAGCCAAAAGCATAAATCAAGATTCGCCGAGACCCGACTTCGCCTCATATACGAAGGCGAGTATCCTTCCGAAAACCTAGATTTCTGGGGCGACGAATACGATAGTTCTCTCAGATACTTTCATTGATCATCCGTACAAAATAGAATTTTGAATAAAAAACTTTTCTTTATAGGGAGTTGGGGACGCGAGTCCTCAACTCCCTTCAGTTTGGTGTAAAATATTAGGAAATGCCCATGACCTTGGTTTCCGTGCTTTTCCAAGGGCTCATTCCGTGACCTTCACTTTGGGATTCCCATTGAATTGCTAGCTTTTCCCCTGTCGCTTCAATCGTCTAGCCAGCGCCAAAGCTCTGACCCTCAATTATTTAGTAAAATGATTCCAAAAACTTCCGATATATATACATACCCAGCTCAGATCACAGGCAAAACACATGGCGATCAAAGAAAAACTCGGCAAAGTCCTCATAGTAGCCGGCTCAGCCGATGCGATGATGAACTATCAGATGCAGTTGTCAGCCTATACCACCGAAACCGCGCTCAACGCTGAGGCGGCGACCGACCTCCTCGACGATCTCGAGCCCGACATCATTATTATCGACGAAAAACTCCCGAGCGTATCGGGCATAGATCTGACCCAGTGGATTCGTACGGATCAGGCTGCCCCGCACTATTATTCGATCCTCATCGTGGCTCAGGGTAAAAATCGCGATCTCAATGATCTGCTCAAACAATCCGCCGCCGATGCCGCCTGTCTCTACGAGCACACCAAAGCCGATCTCGCCATGCGCGTCGACCTCTTGATGAAGCTCAAAAAATCCAACGACAAAGCCAACGCCCTTGCGATCAAACTGAGCCACACCAAAGAAACCATCCGTGACCTCGAAGACCAGGACAGCATCACACGCCTCTACAACCTTTCCTACATCAACACGCGCCTTGAAAAAGAGTTTCGACACTCCGAACGCTTTCAGGTGGCACTCTCATTCATGATCGTGTCGATCGAGAGCTTTCACAACCTCACCCATAGCAAAGGCCCAGCCTTCGCAATTAAGGTCCTTCAGCAGATCGGCAATGACCTCATTCATTTGACGCGTGCGGATGATATCGTGGGACGGAGCTGGGGCGGGGATTTCTACATCGTTCTCCCCGAGACGAAGAGCGAAGGCTCGGAGAACCTGAAGAACCGTATGATCGCTCAGATTCAAGAGCAAACCTACGGACTCGATGGCGACAAAATCAAACTCGACTTCAACTTCGGTATCAGTACTTTTGCAGGGGAAGCCAAACCGAACTACGGTGTTCGCGAAATCCTTCTTGAAGCGGAAGATGCCTTGAAATCTAATATTATTCTCAAAGCCAGCCACAAGATGATCAAGATCGCGAACTAAGAGCGTCCATGGAGCTCTACGACTTCGGTACGCCACAGGCCATGGTACCGAGATTTAGAATCTTTTCATAGGGATCCTGATCCGTTACGAGAGCCTCATAAGTCTTCGGTCCCGTCGTGCTCACCTTGATTTTCAATTCTGAATCAAAGTCTCTACAGTTCCACATGTCTTTATCATCACTGAAATGCGTCGTGCACCCAGCTTGTAAGACTTTCCAGCCCATTCCAATACACCCTGACTATAAGTTGGAACCGCCGTTCCACTCGCTGCGCTCTTCGCTGGAGCTGCGTAGAAGACCGCGCTGGCGATGGCCGTTACTCGGTTGAAGTCTACAGCCTTGGCATCATCCCTGTGACAATCGCAGAAGTGAGCATCGGTCAGATGTTTCCTCGTCCTGTGAAAAAATTGAAGACCTTTCCTTGCAGTCTTTAATAAGCACGAGTTGACATTTAAAAATGATCCTAGAGCTTCATACTCCAGCCCAAACAGAGCCGCAGGTTGCTCGTGGTCAAAGGACCACCAAGTTCCTTCTTCACATTCCTCTTCGCAGCTTCCGTATTCGTCGTGAAATTCTTCTGCACAAAGGCGGCAGAACTCAAACTGAGCAGATTATAATTGACAAAAATCCCGTTCGTGAATATCCACATCAATCCCAAGTTTGCACCCAGGCTGATGCCGTTCATATCAAATCGCGAGTTGAGAGATGAGGCCAGGCTGTCGTTAACGTTGTCATAGCCGCGAGGTTTGATACTACCGCTCCAGCGGACGAAACCAGCAAAGGGTTCGACATAAACTGGCCCAAAGCCCAGAATGAACCAGCGCGCTGCGTAGTAGGCGCTTTGCGAATCGACATCGACAAGGTAGTTGCGCTCTTTGTAGTTATCCGAAAAATTGAAGTCCCCTCCCCCGAGACTCACGCTCTGAATGATGTCGCCACCCTTCCAAAAAACGCTCGCGCCATATTCCGACCAAGGCATCACAGGGCCGAAGTTGAGAGCTAGACCGCCTTCAAGGCGGCCTTGAAGCTCTTTCTGCGTGTAGTCCAGGAGATCGACGTTGCTCGTTTCGTCTTTGAGATTTTCGGCAGCCAGTTCGTCGACGAGGTGTTCGTCGCTGGTCGGGGCTTTGGCTTTGTCAGATGACGATTCCACAGAGGTCGAAGGAGTGGAAGTAGAAGAGGCTTTGAGAGCAGCATCAGCTAGCGATGGTTTCCCGGCCGGGCTTTGCGCGAGGAGCATATTCAACATTAGGGCAACAGACGAAAGCACGGGCGACCTCCTTGGACAACTTCAGCCGCATTTTAGACTGAAGAAGCCTGGAGGCGCAAAGAACTTCTCATCGGGTTTAGGAGACTTTCAAGCTTTCCAGCGCGGGTTCTAGCCCGATAAGGCGCGCCAGGGGTGCAAAAAGGGTCTCGTCCAGGAAGGGAGCGAGACCGGTTCGCATGAGCTGATAAGCGTCTTCGGGACTGTGCGCTTTTTGGTAAGGACGAGGATTCGTCAAGGCCGCAAAGACCTCGGCAAAACTCAAGACCTTCACCTCTAACGACAGGTCTTTTTTCTTTAGACGATGCGGATATCCCTGGCCGTCCGGTCGTTCGTGGTGGTGGAGGATCATATCTAAAACGCCCGGCGACAGGCCGAGATTCTGCACAAGTTGAACGGAATCCTCCGGGTGCTTACGAACTTGCTTCCACTCTTCATCCTTCAGGGGGCCTCGACGATTCAGGACGGCCGGCGACAGATAAAGATTGCCGATATCGTGAAGCACGGCCCCGAGAGCCAGGTCCCAGAGCTTGACGTTGCTGCTTAGAGTCACGGCATAGGCCGCTGTGCGCATGCAGTGGTAGAAGGTATAGGGATCATGCTCGGACATCTGCTCGAGAAGATTGCGGATGCGCGGCTGCTGATAGAGATAACGAGACAGTGCCGTGGCCAGAGCCTTGTGTATGGTCGTTTCATTTTCGCCGATTGGAAACTCATAGCGAGCCTTGATGAACTCCGAGAGTCCGTCGGCGATCACGAGTGAGAATTCGTCGTTGGAAAGCGGCGGCCGCCAGGGGTTGCCTTCCAGATGACCTTTGACCTCTAAATGTTTTGCGGATTCGAAGAAGAGCACGAAGTTGCTGTTTTGCAGAAGCTCGACCTTTTCGGCCGTACTCCACTGATGCTTCCCCTTGGTGTAGGGAACCATCTCCCCGCCCTGCTCGATAAAGAGGTCGAAATGAGTGACTTCATTGGGCAGTTCGCAAACCCGAAGGACTTTGAACTCAGCTGGATTGTAGCTGTTCCGCTTTTCCATAGTGCAAGCCCCCCACGTCGGCAGTCGGCACGACTGCTCTCCTAGGGGTATCGGCCATTTTGAGGAGTTCACTGAGTAAAGATTGTGAGTCGGGAGGCCCATCGGGGCATAATATTGGTCAATTTCCGCTTGTCACGGGAGCGGCTGGCATATACTTTACCCTTCTTCGGAGATTTCTTTGTAAGCCCAAGTCATCTTATGACTTATTCAAGGGTTGACTCTGATCTTCGGTAAGAATTGGTTTATGCTCTCATGGTGGAATCGGTAGACACACAAGACTTAAAAGCTCAGCTACTTCAAAAACAGCTATGCAAGTCTTCAAAACTACTAATTTTCAAGTGCGGAACGGTACTAAAAATCTTAAAGCGCCTCCGATCGCTTTAAGTTGATGATGACACTGCATTAAAGCATGTTTTCACGGTGCAATCGGAGGAAAAATGTTTCTTATGCTCTCATGGTGGAATCGGTAGACACACAAGACTTTGATATTGCAGCCTTATTTGGTTTGCAGTCACGGAGTGCCCAGGTGGAAATGCCTGGAGTAGAACGCGTCAAATTCGGGGAACTCTTAATCACTGCGAAGTGAATGACAATCCCGAGCTAAGCTCATCGGAAACGATGTTGAAAGTGTAGAGACTTGACGGCGCGCATCTAAGGATTCCTCGGAATCTATGATGAAGGGAAAGTCCAGACCACGAACTCTCTTTGGAGAGGCTGCGAAAGTCGAAGTGGTAAGAAAATCTTGCGCTCGTAAGGGCGTGCCAGTTCAAGTCTGGCTGGGAGCACACTACCCTACTTTTCTCGAGGTTTTACATGTCTTGGAGAATAGATTTCAAGAATGACAAGCCCTCCGATCGCGATCCTTCGATTGGAATACAAAAACAATTCCTCACTTCATTACTTCGTGTCTTTGATAAGCAAGTCGAACTCGCTACCCGCATTTCAAAAAACGAGCTAACAGAACAAGACCTATTCTTTCTACGGTCATATTGCCATCGCATCCCATCGTTCAAGGGATCGGATCTAAATATTTCCCGCGCCCGAGGGTAAGCGCGACTTGCGTCCCGGGCTCCTCGGATCAGCTCACCAAATGCTAAAATACTCTTCATATTCATATTCCTTCGATTTGCTTTAACCTTCTCGGCCTTAGAATCCCCAGCTACGGAAGAGCAGCGGAAACGAAAGAGTATTGAAATTGGATTGCAAGCAAGGACTCCCGAATAATTGATAGACCGACGATAATAATTGGCGATTTCTTGCTGAACTTCCAACGCGACAAACCCTAAAGTGGCCCGCGCTTTCAGGGTAATTCGCCGATCGGAGAACGCACCGCCGATGGGCGGCTTTGACTTTCCAAACTCGAGGGGAGAAGCACTTGTGCCGATCACGCGCTTCTGAAACCACTTCTCAAGCTTATAAGCACTCAGTACGAATCAACGTCTAGTGGTAAGAACTTAGTTGGAAACGGTAGTTAATTCATGTCAGACCACGCAATACTCGCAATTGATTTCGATTTTGCATGACGTATGTAGTTTTTTCAAACGCAAGGAAATGCAAATCAGTCATTCGCAACCAACACGTCAAGGCCAGCCACAACCACGAAAAATCCTTTTCAAAGAAACTCAATTTTCTACACATGGCTTAATATTTAACAAATTCAATACCCCCCTGTTTCAGGAAAGTTGTCGCTTAACTCAAAAAGACATTCAGGCGGGCGAGCAAGAAGAGACAAGTGGGAAAGCATTCGAACTATTCGAGAGAATTCAAAGAAGCCATCGTATCAAAGATCGTAAACAGGCGTAATCAAACAGTTGCTCAAGTATGCGAAGCCGAAGGAATCGGTCAATCAACTGCTGCAAATTGGCTACGAAATGCTACACTGCCAGCTATGAATAAAAAAACGAAGTCAAAAAAATGGTCTGCAAAAGAAAAGCTTAAGGCGATCGGCGATACGCTTTCAGCAAGCGAAGTCGAGCTTGGTAGCTATCTTCGAAAAGAAGGACTCCACAGCCAACAGCTGAAGGAGTGGCAAGAACAGGCGCTGTCGTCTCTTGAGGCATCTTCGAAGCCATCTCCTAGCCATGAGGAGCACGAGAGGCTCCTGAAGGAAAACAAGCAGCTTGAGAAAGAGATCCTTCGCAAGGACAAGGCTCTCGCCGAAGCGTCCGCACTGCTCATTCTCCAAAAAAAAGTCAATCTAATCTGGGACAACCTGGATCCAAAGCAAGCGCATTGGAACGAAGTTCGGTTCTAGCGTTGGTTTCCGAATGCCGGGAGGCCGGAGCTTCTCAGAAACGCGCCTGCTCGATCATGGGGATTAGTGATCGTACTTTTCAGCGTTGGTCGCTCGTTCCAGGGCAGGAAGATCTTCGGCAGGGTCCAACGACCACGTCGGCTCATGCCCTGACCGAGGATGAGCAAAAAAAAGTTGTGGATATCTCCAGCAGCAAGGAATTTCAGGATAAAAGTCCCCATCAAATCGTCCCAACATTGGCCGACCGAGGTGAGTACGTAGCGTCTGAAGCAAGTTTTTACCGAGTTTTAAAAGCCAATAATCTGCTCGCCCATCGGGGTCGATCCAAGCCTCGAACTGTCGGCAGACCAAGAGCGTATGAAGCGACAAAGCCACGGCAATTGTTCAGCTGGGACATCACCTATCTCAAGAGCAATATTAAGGGCCGATACTTCTATCTTTACTTATTCTTAGACGTCTATTCTCGAAAAATTGTAGGTTGGGAAGTGCATGAGTGTGAATCCCCAGACCACTCATCAATGTTACTGCGAAAAATATGCGAAAATGAAAGGATCGAGCGGGATCAGCTCAGTGTTCATGCTGATAACGGAGGTCCGATGAAGGGGGGCTACCATGCTCGCGACGATGCAGAAGCTCGGAGTAATGCCGTCATTTTCCAGGCCCTCCGTGAGCAATGACAACCCCTTCTCCGAGTCGTTATTCAAGACTCTAAAGTATTGCCCGCAATTCCCTTCGCAGCCGTTCCTAAGCCTTGAGAGCGCGCGTGAGTGGGTCTCCACGTTCGTCACGTGGTACAACGAAGAGCATTTGCATTCGGCGATTTCGTTTACGACGCCTAGTTCTAGGCATTCAGGAGCAGATGAGATGATCTTGGCTAAGCGTGACAGTGTTTATCAGAAAGCCCGAGAAAACAAGCCTTTAAGGTGGTCTACAAAGACCGGGAATTGGGAGAAAATAGCGGTGGTTCGATTAAACTGGTTGAAAGATGAAGGTCGATCCGCTAGAGAGATCAATATTCCAACAGTCAGCTGACACCGATGCGACAGGTATCCTGAAATTCTCCGCCTGTGGTTTTTCATGTCTCTATCTTTGCCCACACGAGTATCGGGCGGATCTTAAAATTTCGTCGTAGCGATCTTCGAGTTTGTTAAGGACGTGCTCCGAGAGCGACAGCTCGCCTTTCTGCTTTGCCGCATCGATTTCATCCTTTATAATGTAACCCTTTCATCCAGTGCTGTCGAAATCTGAATCAAGACCCTGTAGCTTGAAGGTCAGGTGCAGATTTCATCTGCATTTGATGGAAGGCGAGAGGAGTATAGAGCTACCGTTCCGGTAAACCTGGCTGATTTTTTTGATCAATGAGTATACGCTCGAAGTCGATCCGACCTCCAGCCTTCGCATGACGCAAAGGGGCAGTCGACCGGCCCCCCCGATGGCGTCGGTTTTTGTGCGTAATTTTTGAACCCGCCTCAGTTCAAACCGCTATAGAAATAATTTACTTGT
>JACMPP010000066.1 GCA_014377445.1 Oligoflexus sp. | reverse complement strand
CATGTCGAAACCGATGCTTTTTCAAATCGTGACCTCAGGGCAGTTTCGCTCCCGATCGCGCCCTCTCGGTGAATTCCTTCGCCATAGCTAGCGCTGCTTCAGGCATAGCGATTCGGTATGGCGAATACCAAGGCATATAGGTATTTAAAAGCTTAGGAAAAAAATACAACACAAACAGCCATAGCAAATATCCTTGCCTTTGGAATGAGCGCCATCGACCCCCAAACTTTTTAGGGCAATTTTTTTCTTCCGTACGTAACATCAGTCGAGAAACTCGAAACACAAACCGACACAAATGCCATTGAGCGAAAATACCAATACAGACGCGGTAAAAATAAGCGCCACTTATCTGCTGATAGACATCAAAAGCAACGGTGCGATGTTCTATCTCCTCCATAAGATGCCAACGAAAAAGGTCACGAGCTTCCGATTGAATACGCTCGAACATCCCCGTTTGAAAAGAGGAACGGGTCATTGCCAATGTAAAAGCCTCAAATCCCTCTGCAAAGGCAAGATTAAAACGAAGGCTTTTCGTATCCGAAAAACGGTTATAATCAGCAGCGAGTTTCTCCTCGAGCTCTTTCAATCCTTCGTATTTTGAAAGATCCAGGGAACAATTAAACTGGATGTGCAACTTGTGGTGTTGACTTTCCTGACCCATGAAAGCTTCCATATCTTTGACTAAACCTTCGTCCTGAATGATAGTCTTTGCCGACAGCATAGAGCGGACAAGATAGGGCTCGAGATAAGGTAAGAGTAGCGATAAACCAATGTAGAGATAGGACTCTTCCGGTTGGTTCGGGATGATCAGAGGATCTGATCCTTTAGGAAATCTGAGGAGCAGTCGACGAATTGTGATGGAATTTTTATACAAAGCGACTTCCTCGACGAGGGTTTCAAAGCTTCAAAGTAGCAATATGTTCCGGAATGTGCAGACTGATAATAAAGGTAAAGGCGATGAAATCTGCCTTGAGATTCGATTCAGCCTCCAACTCTAAAATGATTTCCCCACCCGCCTCGCGCAACTGCTGACGGATCGCTGACATGCCGACTCCTCGCCCGGATATATCTGACAGTTGGTCAGCTGTGGAAAAACCCTCGACAAAGATAAGCTGGGCGACATTCGGAGCCTTTTGGCTTTCCTCGTTACTCAGCAGTGCTTTTTCTAGCCCCATTTGCCGTAGTTTGCTAATAGCTAGACCTCGGCCATCATCAAAGAATCGCAACTTTAGGTGTTCACCCTCAATACAGCCGTGGAGCTTCAGGGTGCCCTGTTCGGCTTTCTTGAGCAAATGTCTTTCGGCTGGTTTTTCCAGGCCATGGTCCAGTGCGTTGCGAACGAGATGCAGGAAGACCAGGCGCAAAACTTCCTCGATTTGAGTATTTAAGTAAATGGATGGTACTTCAATTTCGACCTTCGGTACAGCCTTACCGAGATCGCTAGCGAGAGAGTCTATGCCGTGAAAGAACTGTTCGGCTAAGATGGGAAAGGGAGTAGCGATGCTTGCCATCAGGCGCTCATGCACGCGGCTCAGTGGGGCTTTCGCTGACGCGTCTAGATTCCCCAAAGCCAAATCTATCTCGGCAATGAGACTCCAGACATCTGCAAGGTTCAAGCTCACGTGGGTTCTGTCGGTTAGCGAGCGGCCCAGCTTATTCTCAGCCGTGTCACAATAATCCTGAATGACTCTCCCAAGACTTTGCATTTCCTTCAGTCGAATGTCGAGACGCCAGAGCATGGCTGGATTTTTGATCTTGTCCGCATAGCCTTGCTCGATGAGATGCAGCGAATCAGTCAGATGTTTGAGGCGCAGAGTCCTGGCTGCGCCCTTTATAGTGTGAAGATTAATGAAGATTTTTTGAGCGTTGTTTAAATCACCGAAGCAGTCGGTCAATAGCCGCTCATTTTCCTGCTGAAAGTTTAGTGCAGCTTTTATAAAGCGGGTATAAGCATCAGCAGGGACGGCAAGAATTTCACTTATGAGATCGAGCTCGTGGCCACGTTCCTGGGCAACCGTCTGATGACGGATCAGATCGGTGACATCACTGATGACGACCAGCACCTTTTCCACTAAGGATTCTTTATTAATGATCACCTGCCAGGACAAATCCCAGAAGCTTTGGTTGTTGTGACAGTCGTGCCTAATCAAACTGATTGGTAGAAGGTGAGCGTTCAGGTCAAAGTTCACACTATCCTCACCGAGCATGCTGTTGAGTGAGGCTTCAATTTGATTGCGTTCATCGGCGCCAACATTCGTATGTATCAACAGAATGTCAATGGCGCGCATACCTGCGAGATTCTTCGTCTGCAAGAGAGTTTCTAAATGATGAGAATAGGTCTTATGCAGTAAACCCTCGTGGCCTTCGATCACCATCACTCCGAGCGGTAGATTAGCCAGGATCGATTTGATTTCCCGCGTCTGCTCGTCCACTTGATCTTCCAAAGTTCTATTGAGATGCTTTAAATCATTGGCGAGTCGAATGCTTTGCAATGTGATAGCGGCCTGCGTGGCGATCGGCTGCACCGTCTCTAAAGTTCTGGTATCGAAAAGTTCATTGATGGCTTGGTTTGCAAGGAAGCAGTAAGCATAGATACGGTCATCATAGGCAAGGGGCAAAACCAGCGCGGACCCAGAAGGAGCACCATGCCCTAGGTTCCCCTGTTGGGAGCGGATCACCGGCTCCATTTTACCCTGGCGAACACAATCATCCAAAAACACCTTATCAATCCCAAGTCGCTCGTAGCCCTGGCTTTGCAAATCAATAAGTTTGCAGTTCATGGCCTTGTAGGGGCTAAAGGATTCACCATCGGGCATAAAAATCACGGCTAAGTCGGCTCCAGTGCAGTTGCCGAGGGATTCCATTAACGCTTCCAACAAATCATCCTGTTGGCCAAGCGAACTGAGGCGCAGAAAGATTTCGAGTAGCGCCTGGGTCTCCATCTTTTGGCGAATTTTAAAGGCGCCGTTGGACTGGGTCTGAGTGATATCCAGCCCCGTGTGAACTTCGGTCTGCACGCGGTGCTTAAGTTGGAGATTGACTAGTAAGTGTTCGCATTGACCTTCAAAAAAGCGCCACGATTTCTCCTTGAAATATTTTTGCGAGAGTCTTAGATAGATTTCAGCTTCCTCAGGCGAATCTTTACAGAGCAAGGTGCCCATGAGCAATCTTCCCTCGGCGACAATGGATCGCCATCCGTAGAGATTGGCCACACGAATGCCACGATGCAGAAACCTTATCCCCAGGCGCTGCAATCCGAGCGCATGCAGGAATTCACCGGTCACGAAGAGTGTCTGAGGCAAATAGATACGAACTTTGGCCGCCTGGTTGAACCAACAGATACCGAGCACGCTGAAGGCGCGGAGAAAACGTTCCTGCCGAATCAAATTCTTCGCATATAAAATAGGAACGTAAAGACAGTAGGCAATTCGGTGATGCTTCAGCACGCAAAAGCGGAAGGCATCAGCGAGAAATGGATCGGCTGCGTGGTAATCGCCCCTAAGTTGATAGATCTCGCCCTGAGCGGCCCTTGCGAAAATAGCATCAAGTGAGTTGATACCTTGGGCCTTCATGCTGCTTTCGGCCTCGCGAACCAGCCTCATGGTGCTTTCGAGTTGCTCATCCTGTCCTTCATGGAGGTAACTGCGGAGGGTGCAACCCAACATGGTCGGGACATACTGCAGCCGTTTCCAAAGGTCCTTCAATTCGGCGACAATGAGGTTGGCATCAATATTTTCGGCTCCGTAGTAACTCAGGTGCATGATGCCCTGCAAACTCAAGGATCGCCAGTAGGACTCGCCGACTGCTGCCAGGTCGCGGCAGACCTCATTGAATTTGAAAGTGGCCTCCTTGATTTTTCCGAAATTAAAATCATGGAGGTAGCTCCACTCAAAAAGGACGATTGAACGGCGAATGGGATCGGATTGCTGATCAAAGTAATCAAAGGCATGGGCAAATAATTTGGCCGCCGATTTGCTAAAGCCCATAATATTCACCACTCCCCCCCAGTTCCCTAGTAACTGAGCGCGAAATTCATTAGTTTTGTAGCTCAGCAGCTCCCTGGTGACGGGTATTGCGTTGGCCACAGCGATAATAGGGCTGTCGAAAAAAAGCGGGACCTGTAATGCCAATAGCAGCCGGAAACGGATTTTCTCTGCCCTTGTTTTGATTTCCTTTGTCTGCTTACCAAACATCCAAAACCATAGGACTGTGATCATGAACAATGGCCCCTGTATAACGAGGGACACATAGGCCTTCCATTCCTCGACGATCATGCGCTCGCCTATCGCATCGAGTCCTTGGATGGCGGCTTTCATGCAATCAATATATCGGAATAGGGTGAGGTTACATTCAGTAATTTTGGCGTAAATTTCTGCTTTTAGTAAAGGGTCAGTCGCATGCTGCAGCACCTTATCATAGAGTTTCAGGGCATCGTGAACCCGATCGGAAACCGCAAGGGTATCCGCCCACAGTTCATGGACCTCGAGCCATTCCTGAAGCTGCTCCGGATCATAATGGTAGTCACTCCCAAAGAGCTCAGATGCATGGGCCAGATAGTCTCGAGCCTTTTTATAGGCGAAGATGTACTTTGCACTTAGCGCGGCCCTAAATAAGATGCGGCGAGCCAACTGTGGAAATTCCTCAGGAGCCCCCTGAATCACATGCCACGCAGCTTCGAAAAGTTTCTTATCTTGCCCAACTTTTTTGGACTTTAGCAGCTCCTCGCCGAGACTGCGTGCGTAGCAGCTGTGCAGCTTTTTTTTGAGCTCGGGGCTCAGGAGGGCGAGCGAAGCCTCGCGAATTTTATCATGAATATAGAGAAAGCGCTCGTCATGAGCCAGTACTAGATGCTTCTGCACCAGTTCATCTTGCACGCCGCGAATGATCTGCAATGCGTCCAAATTAGAAGCCGTGGCAATGTTTGGTTCAAGGACAGCCAGTAGAGTCGTGAGGGATTTAAGAGTGATCGCGTTGCTGGCGATACTCGCAGCCTGCATCATGTGCTTTGGCAAGTCGTCAAGCTTCTTAATTCGCTCAGAAACCAGATTCGCCACGCCGGCATGAAAGGTCATGCTGTTGGTTTTATCCTCGTCCAGATGCCAAGTTTGATCGCTCTCACGCATGGCGAACAACCCCGATACGATCGCCGCCTTTAGATATTCCGAAATGAAAAAAGGGTTACCTTCGGTGAGTTTATAAGCTAACTGCTGCAGACGAGCCACCTCGGGGCCCGCTTCATCTAAAAGACAGGTAATAAGTTGATCAGATTCGTCACGAAGCAGTGGATTCAGAAGGAGATTTTGCTGCGGCAGAATACAGGTTTTTAGAATGGCATCCAGCGGGTGACCATTTCGAACTTCGTTACTCCGGTAGGTCCCCACTAAAAAAGTAGAGCCTATTTTGTGCTCTTGACTCAGTGAGGTCAGCTCACGCACCACGGCTAAACTATGCGCATCGGCCCACTGAAGGTCGTCCAATAAAAGCACCTGCACCTTGTCTTCTACCGAAAGCATAGTGAGGAATCGGGCCAAAGTTTGGTTGAACAGCCGCGTTTCCTGCTCGCGCTCGATACCCTTAATAAGCGGAAATTCCGGCAGCCAAGGGGCATAGAATGCAAATCGCTTGGTGAGCAGATAGCCACCACTGCCCAGTTGCTGCAGCAGTCGATGCTGCCATTTAATGAGATCGGCAGTGGGCATGGTCTGCAAAGTATGGGCGTGATCGAGCAGCAAAATGCCTAACGCGCTGAGAGGAAGATTCCGTTCAAAATCTGAAAATTTCACCGAGATAATGCTGGCGTCATGGGCTTTGGCTTTCTGCAGGAGTTCGAAAGCAAGTCGCGATTTTCCTGTCCCCGAGGGAGCTCCGATGAGGATGATGGAGCCCTCACCTTTGGCGGCCTGCTCAAAGCCCTGAGTCAAGCGGCTCATCTCGGCCTGCCGACCCACTATGGGAATTTTATAATTGAGCTCGCGGAGTTTGTCGCGCGTTCCGAGGGCAAAGCTGAGAAGTGGCTCCCCCTTAAGGAGCGCGCTATGACAGCGCTCAAGATCCGCGTGAAGGCCAATCGCGGAGCAGTAACGCTGCCCGGGCTGTTTACGAATCAATTTTTGAATAATATCGGAAAGCTGCTCAGGGAAGTCCGCACAAATTTTATGGAGGGGAGGCGGTACCTGTCGTAACAAAAGATTGATGAATTCTTGCGCATCCTTGGTTTTGAAAAGGGGTACCCCGGCACAGCATTCATAGAGCAAGGCGCCAATGGAATAGAGCTCACTTTCAACGTTGCCAGCGAATTTGACAAAGCCCGTGCGTTCAGGAGGAAGATAGGCAAGCGTACCGCTGTTAAGTTGAAGATCCAGTATATTATCGTCGTAAAAGCCGCCGTGACCAAAATCCACCAGCACAAGCTCCTGCCGCTCTAGATCGCGAAAGCAGATGTTGCTAGGTTTAAGATCGCCATGGTAGATACCGCGGCTGTGCACAGAATTCAGCGCCTGGGCGAGCTGCGTGCCAAGGTTGATGATTTCGAGGGCGCTCATTAAAGGCTGACCCACTTCGGTTTTTAGGCGCCGTTCGTCCAGGAGGTTCTGAAGATTGCCACCGGCCAGGTACTCCTCGACAATGAACTGCATGTGATCATCCAGCTGCACAGCGATCACTTTGACGATAGCGTTATTTTGGATGGCGCTAATCAAAAGGCTTTCGCGGTGAACCATCTTGATCGCGAGCACATCTTTGTCACGCATCATCTTCGAGTCGAAGCATTTGATTGCAACCGTCTGGTAGCCTTCCTTGCGATGCCAGATGCCGCGATAAACCTGACCAAAACTGCCAGAATCGAGCGCATCGAGAATTTCGATTTCGCCGTCCATTAAGGTCTGACCGGGTCTGAGACGATGTTGATGTGCGTTCATATAGTCCCGAATGCTGGCAGAGTATACTTGAGTCGTATGAATGGGTTGATATATGATAGCATGCCGATTAAGAATAACGACAGAATAGCTGGATCGGATTGCCTAATCGCTTATGGTTTTAGTCGTCGGATACCTGAGGCTGCAGCTTGATGTTCCCCGCATAAAACGGACTGTGAGTTAAGCTTGGTTCGCGTTAGCGATTTGCTCATAGCACTCGGGTGTTCGGTAGCCAAGCGTAGAATGCATGCGCTGACGATTATAATAAACTTCGATCCACTCGAATAGGCTCTCTTTTGCCTGTCGCCGAGTTAGAAAAGTCTCGAAATAAATATGTTCCGTTTTGATAGGCTGACCCGGCTGGAAATAGCGATCCAAGATGTTTTCAGCGATAGGGAGACGATGGTTAGAGTCTGTTGTGGGGGGCTTCAATATCGAGATTTCGATCGGAGGGTTTGAGAATTGGAAATGCCTAAAAAAACCGCGAAATCTTTCGATTTCAGGGTTTAAATGTAAACAGGTATCGAAATCTACTTCTCTGCCTTTTCCAAACGCTTGCGTTCCTCTTCACTGGGACCGCAGGCTTTTATGCTCAAAACTTCGCGAGGGAAAGTACCTTCCTCTTCTATTTTGAGACTGGTCATGCGAAACGTTTTGCCATTTAAGGCCTTCGCATAATCGAGTGTTGCCTTAAGGTAGCAGCGCTGAATGTTCGAGACATAGTTTCGGGCGCAAAGGGATACCCAGCCCTCGGGAACGAGATCGATCTGCGCCGGCTCGGGCACGAGATACCACTCACACTTTTCTTTGCGGGAGGGATCACAGGCGAAAGAGCTGCTCAGGATCAAAAGCAAGGGAATAAATTTCAGCCATTGGCGGCGCATCTTAATCATTGTAGTGGACCTTAATCTCAATCCGTCGATTGAGTGCGCGCGTTTCTTCCGTTGCGTTGCTGGCTATCGGTCGGGTGTCCGCGTAGCCCGCTGCAGAAAGGGATGTCGGCGCAAAGTTCATACTGTCGATGAAGTAGCGTACGAGGTTGGAAGCCCGAAGACTCGAGATTTCCCAATTGTTCTTGTCGCCCGAAGCCGGTACTGAATCGGTGTGGCCCTCAATGGTGATGGGGCGCCCCAGTTCTTTGAGAATGCCGCCGATCTCCTGCACTTCTTTTAAAGCGGACTGACTTAACTGGTAAGCGCCGGGTTTATAGAAGTGGCTGGCGAGAAGTTTCACTCGGAAGCCATCCTGGTCGCGTGTAACGGATACGATACGTTCCAGGCCTTTGCCGGATTTTTCCATTTCGCGGAACTTCTGCTGACCATAGAGTCTCATGTTGATCAGTTCCTGGGTCTTCTTCATTTCGGCATCGATGACCTTCGTCGCCCGACTTGCATCAGGAAATTTCGGTACAACCGGAGCTCGCATACGATCGCCCTTGCGATGTTCGAAGATGCCGAAGCCTTGTTCGGTCGGCGTACTCCGGCGATTCTCAGGAATTTCTTCCATGGAGTCGGAGAAGGATTCTTGAATGGAGACCGCTGCCTGCTGCACTTTCGCAGCATCAGCACCTTCCTTTTTCAAGGCGAAGAGTACCACGAATACCGCAAAGAGGAGCGTAAGCATGTCCGCATAAGGGACGAGCCAACGTTCATGGTTTTCAAATTCCGGGCACTTTTGCTTCTGAGCCAAGGGCTTTCCTTACTGTGAAGATCAGTGTTCTTCGTCGTGAGCACCGGTGTAGATCTTCAGCTTTTCTTCGATAACTTTGGGGTTCAATCCGGAGAGTATGCCCTGCATGCCGATGATCACCATCGTGAAAGCATAGTGATCCAGGTGAGCTTTGCGTTTGAGTTTTTTGCCGATGGGAAGTCCGATCAAAGAGGCCGTCGCAACACCGTAGAACGTAGCAACGAAGGCAACCATGATACCAGGACCGATGAGTTCCGGTTTGTCGAGCGAGTTCATAACTTTCATGAGACCGATAACGGCGCCCAAGATACCGACGGTCGGTGCAATCGCACCGATGTCTTCCCAAAAGTGAACGGCGACCTCGGCCTCTTCCATATGAAAGTGCGCTTCAGCCTCGAGCGTATCTGTGAGAATCGCTGGGTCCGTACCGTCAACCGCCAGCTTCACAGCTTTACGGAGAGGACCATAGGTGAGACCGTCCCGCTTTTTCTCGAGTGCAAGGATGGATTCCTTACGCGCGGTTTGCGCGAGGTCGATAATCTGTGTAAGAATTTCCTCGCGATTGGCGGGCGGGTTCTTAATGAAAGTCCCGAAGGCTTTGACCGACGAAATAAAGTCTTTCATCGGATATGCGATCATGAGAGCGCCAGTTGTTCCGCCGAATACGATCGCAACTGAGGGAGGACTCCAGGCGAGTGCTACGATGAGATCGGTCGCGTGTTTCAAAACCATTCCGAGAAGAATCATCCCACCGGCGACGAGTGGCCCCAAGAGACTAAATAAATCCATGTTTCACTCACATCTTTACGGAGGGAGAAGGTGATCTCGCCCGGGATCAGAATTGATTGGAATTGGTACAACCTTATTTTAGCACAGGAGAAGGAGGGCTAGGATAGAGGCCGGGGACTGCGTATTCTGCCTAGCTCCCGGCATGGAGTGAAAGAGCTCATGGCTGGTTTGCGAAGAAAATCAATTCCTTGATTTATCAGAATCAATTAAACGGGATCCCGGACGATCAAGTTTTTGACAGGCTTTGAAAACCTACATTTAGTCTCCAAGTGCACCGATGCATGGATGCTGAAGAAGGGGAATGTTATGTCTTCCACCAAAGAAATCTATTGGGTTAGCCGTCAACCAAGCACAGAAGTTTGGCAGAAGATTCAACTTTTGCAAAAATACCAAATCACGGTGCGCCTGTTGCCGGATGTTGCGGCACTGATCAAAGCTTACGGTGAGACCAGGCTCAATACTATAGTCCTGGGCGATGAAGATGAAGAGGCCGCAATCGAAGCTCCGATGATGCGCCTCAGCAATCATCCGGAATATTCCGGCGTGCGTTTTATTCTATCGCTGAGCAAAGCGAGTCCTTCTCTCGTGCAGAAGGCCGTCGACCTCGGTTTTCGCGACATCATACCCATCGATATTCCTGATGCCCAATGGCTTCGCCGTTACGCCTTTGCTTCGTCGGGCCGTCCCACAGAACTCGCAGCTGTCCATCCGCAAATGTCCATGCAGGGCATGGCATCGGTGCAGATTCCGGGCCGTATCGCCTGGATTACGCATCAGGAGCTTTGGCTGGAAACCCGCCTTGCGCCGCCTGTTGGAACCGAACTGAGTGTGAGTGGAGGTCTCGCCGATCTCTTAGGCGTAAAGACCGTGCGTTTGAAAGTCCTGAATCGTTACCGCAGCCATCTTCACTTCCGATATTCCGAAGCTTTGCTTTGTCGTTGGGATGTCTCGCCGGTTCATCAAAGGCGCAAATCCGCGGTAGGCGAATTCATGGCCGGTCAGGGAACCACCGCTCACTATCGTTTCTACGCGATTATCCGCAATCGCGAGATTCGCAACACGCTCGTGAAGAGTCTTCCCACCGACCGTTTTCAACTGACAATCGCGCTCAACAAAAATAATATGATTCAGGAACCACGATACATTTCACCTGACGCCGTTCTGATCGAAGATAAGATGTGTCTGGGGAGCTTCCGTGACAACTTCATGGAGATGTTGAAAAATCTTGATACCCAAATTCCGGTGGTCGTCATCGGCGATGCGGCTCAACAGGTGGCCACCGATACCGGGCACCGCCTGATCCCGGTTGTGAACGTACCCAACAATTATCCACGTTTCTTCGAGGAAACCTTGGGCCAGCCCAAGGCTGTAAACCTCGACGCAACGCAGATTCCGAAGAACCACAACCTATCCTTTGCGACCATCAATCTGCCCGCGCGCATTCTGAGCTTACACCCGGATACAGTCGAGATTGCCTGTGCTTTCCCACTCGGACGATTCGGTCTCGTAGGTTTGGATGCACCCATATTTCAGCAAGCGGTCCAACAAAAGGTTCATGGCAAAGTTTTGGACAGCTGGGATGGTGAACATCAGGAGTCTCTCAAGGACTTTCCTTTCCACGTTCGCGCGCTCATCGTCGACTTGACCAAAAATGAGCGCACCAAGCTCGCCGCTGCGCTGGTTCATGTTTTCACTGAACAGCTTCTGCCAAGAGACCAGGATATTTCCATGATTCGAGAGGCCGTCCGGGAGCTTGTGCAGAACACGCCGCGCGACCCCGTCCGCGAGAGTAAGGAAGACCTGTCTCCCCTTGCTATCAACATGCCTGACCATCAGGGTGCCGGACCGATGCGGACCGAAGTCGCGCGCCCACTCCGCGATATCGTTGAGTCTTCCGCACCCTTGGCTCCGCTCAACTCCCTGGCGACGGAAGTTCGTCCTCTGCAAGATCAGATAGTTATCGATCGCAATTATTCGGAAAGCAAAGTCACTGATTTCGTTGAGTCGATCTGGGAAGCGATCCTAAACATACCCAAGGAAGTGAAAATCGCGGCCTTGGTCGCCATCGGTATAGGTCTTGCGTTGGTCATTGCGATGCAGACGAGGTCTTCGGTCGAGGAACAAGGTGGAAAATTTACTGATCAATTGAAGGTTTATTCGGAAATGCACAACGGTTCTCGCAAGACCGAAAAGCCCGCCGATGACAGCGAGGCTCCACAATAGTGAACAAGAGGCTGTTTTTTTTCGGGTTAGCTAAGTAGAATCATTGGATTACTAATCAATTCTGTTCCAGGTCGGCATCGAGTGATTTTATGCCTCCGTGTGGCTCGTAGAAGGGAGTGAAGTCGTGAAGCAACTACACAAACATATGATACAGGTGCTAACAGGTCTGTTCTTGAGCTTTCAGGCAGGGCAGGCCCTGGCGATAGGCCCCGTCCTTCCCATCGCCAAACCTTCGGTTGAAATCCCCATGCTTTTGGAAGCGGTTCGCGATCCGGATCTTGCTTACGAGCAGATCGTGGATGACACCGAAGCCCATAGACTGATCGCTCAGTCGAAGGTGGATGCGGAAGGCCTTCTCAAAGCCGATCCCACACGAAAACAGGAGATTCTTGAATCTCTTATGAAAGCTCATGAACGTCTGGCCTACTTCTTTGAAGATGTCCGTGCCGGCCGACTTCCCAGTTCTGAAAAAGGCGACCTTGGCAGCGTGATCGTACGCAATCGCAGCGAAGCCAGCCGCTACGCTGCGGAATTCATCAAAGGCAAAATGGGTGATCAGGGCCAGGCCCTCTACGTCATAGGCATGAATCAAATCGTCAATGGCGATTCGAGCGGCTTTGCATCATTGAACAGGTCGCGCAAAACTCTCGGTAAAGACCGCGCGCTTCGCCTCGACTTTCTCACCGCAATCAAATCAGGTGGCAAAGACAGCCCGGCCGCTCGGAAAACGTTGACTCAATACATGATGGCACTCGGTGCTTCGGGCCAGGTTGCCGGCTATCTCTACTTTGCTAAAATCGATAAGAATCCTGCTGATTCGCTCTCGAAAGCTGTCAAAGCCGCAAGCAAGCTCCCACGCGTCGATCGCGAAAACGCTATCAGCTACGCCTTGGCCATCTGGACCAACAAGGCCAACGGCAAAGTTCAGTTCGCAAAACTTCCCTTTGATCTCAAGCCGCATTCTGACCTCGCTATCACTCGTGCGATTCGTGAACGTGCTGTGCTCCAAGGATCGGCTAAGAATCTCACGCCCGCTCTTCAATTCTACCGCTCAATCGTTGAAGTGAATCGCGGTACGTCACTCCTAGCGCCTGTTCTCGAGCGCATTCTTGAAATCGAAGAGTCCAATGCCAACTCCAGCAAATCCTACTCGAGTTACGAAAAAGCATTGATCAGCGCCAAAGAGATGATGAGCGACCGCAGCTCTCTCGGGAAAGGCCTGGAGAAAGAATCTGTAGCTGCCCTGGCCCGTATCTCAGCTCGCTACAAAGCCTTTGTCTTGAACATGATTGCCGCTTCGAAAGCACCGAAGGCCACAAAGGCCATCCGGTCTCAGACAATCTCCATTATCAACACGTATGTTGCGAACCACTCGTCTCCGGCTGACAAAGTTCCTTTCCGCGCCGATCTTGGTCGCATCTACGCGCTAAACGGCCAACACGGCGAAGCCGTCAAAACTTTCATGGATCTCAAGAAAGAATCGACTGGACCCAAGGCCCAGGAGTTCCTTCTCGCTGCCATGGCTTCCCAACGTGTCCTGGCTGAATGGCCCGCAACTGCTCCATGGAATGGCGTTCCCAAAAAGAATGCTGCAGCTCGCACGACGCTTGCCGAGATGTATGACGAGCGCTTTACAGCCAGCAATAGCTGGGATGACCTGGCTCATCACGGTCTCTTGTTGATCAACGTCAATAACAACGCCAAGGCTTTCCAAGTCTGGACGAAGAACCTTGAAAAGAACCCAACGGGCCAGCATGCCCAACTTGCTGCCGGCATGATGATGGCGTCTTACCAAAGTGCGCGCAACTGGCAGAAGCTTGAAGACCTCGCCCGTCTCGCGATCAAGGCCAAGTTGAGTCCAGTCTTTGGTAAAAGAACTCTCGACTCCGTGGCTCTTCTCGGTGATGCACTCTTTGAAGGCGGCCGCGAACACTTCGCTCAGAAACGTTATGGCCCCGCATCCGACAAGCTCGCTGAATTCAGCAAAAATTACAAAAAAGACAAACGCCGCGTCGAAGCTATGTTCGTCCTCGCGAAGGCTTATCACTTCGACTCAAAGCACCCGGCTTCGGTTGAGACTCTTCTCGCTCTCGTCAATGAATATCCCGCTTCACCTTACGAGCACGACGCCCTTCTCTTCGGCGGCGACTGGACCGTGCCGATGGCCTGGGAAGATCAAACCATCTTCTTCTACCAAAGATTTATCGAACGCTTTGCCAAGGATGCAAAGGTTCCTGCCATTCGCATGAGCCTCTCCGAGCTCTACATGGGTCGCGAGCTTTACGGGAATGCCGTTCGCCTCCACGCCGCCCATACTGAAGACACGCGTGTTAGCAAGAGTGATCGCATCGATTCCGCTCTTATGATCATGGCGATCGAAGAACGATATGGCGATGCGAAGTATGCAGTCTGGGGAGCCGCCAAGGCTCGCGAGATCTCCAATCAGGATCCGATCATCGTCGCCCGCGTCGTAAGCTTCGATGCCCGTCGCGCAGCGAAATCCGGCGATATGAATAAGGTCCGTACTCTTGAGGCTCAGCTCTCGAAGCTGAACGTCAACGAACGCAGCGTCGCGGAATCTCTCGCTCAACTGCGTTTCCTCATCGCGGAGAAACAGGCCTTGGAAACCAAGCAGGAGATCTTCAACCTGGCTCAAACGGATCCATTGAAGACCATGAACGCGCAATACACAATTTTCCAAAAGACTCAGGCCGCGTATGACCGGGTCTGTGTTGTCGGGTCGACGACCTACTGTGGATTTGCCATGCTTCGCCTGTCGGAAAGCACAAGAAACAGCTTGGCTTCCATTGAGAACCTGAGCATCGCTCAAACGCTCGACGAAAAATCGGTGCGCGCCTTTGAATCGCAAAAGCTGGCGATTATCACCGCCATCAGTAGATCCGGCGCCCGAGCTGATTCCATCGCTCTTGGCATCTCTGAAAAAGGTGAAACCACTCCCGAATGGAGTCAGGAGATCCTGGTCAACAACACCGACAGCAACCTCGAGCGCGGCCACGGAGCGACCGGCAGCGGTTACGTTCAATGGATGCCCATCAAGAGCGAATAACGAAGCGGTGACGCGAAGAGACATACGATTAGGAGCAAGAGCCCATGTTTAAGAAAATTATCCTCGTATCCAGTATATTGCTCGCCCCAGCCTGTAACACCACAGGCGGCGACACCGGCCCTGGCGGTAAGGTGGTCGAACCCAAACTCGATTTTGCAGACAAACCTATCGTTCTTCAAACATCAGGTAAAACTCTGATGCGCCAGATATCGCGGGATCGTTGGGTTGCTGTTCGCAACACGACCAAGAGCGAGCATGTGAAGCTCTACGCAAACCTCGGCGCGGCCGAGTGGGACGTGGCGATCACCGATTCCCGCAACTATCTTCAGAACCATCCCCAGGACGAAGTCGGTCTCACCGTTCTCGCCCTGGCTTTGACGATGAAACAAAACTACAGTCTCGCGGGTTACTACGCGAAGCTCCTCGACAAGTATCATCCCGGCAATCCTGAAGTGAAGAACATCCTCGGTCTCGCCGAGATGAGCAAACCGGGCGCGACTTTTCAAGACTACAAAGATGCTATCAAGTTGTTTGAAGCGGCTTTCAATACCTCGCAAACTCAAATTGCCAGCGGTATGAACCTCGCCCAACTCCACTTGGAAATGGGGAATCTCGAAGCGTCCCGCGATGTATTTCAGGCCGTCTACCAACGCTGCGGGAAATGCTCCGAAGCGGGTTTGGGCTACGGTATCGCACTCGCGCGTCTCCAAAGTTTTTCCAAAGCGGAAGATGCGTTCAACGACGTCTTGAGCGACGACAAACACAATCCCTTTGCTCGCTACTACCTGGCCTTGATTGCCAAGTATGGCAAGAACGACAACGAAGAAGCGATGGCTCAACTGCAAAAGATGCTCGATGACACCGAGGCCAAAAATATGGAGATGCAGCGTAAGGCGAACTTCCTTCTCCGCCGCATCCAGGCTCAGGTTTACGGCAGTGCAAAAGATAAGGCCCAAGCGGTAAAAGTCCCGGCGAAAAAGAAGGACAAACCCTTGTCCGACGTGAAAGCGGATGAAATCGAATCGGCTCTCGAAGCCAAATAAGCTTAAATTACAATTAACGATATGAAGCAAGGGCCTGGAGCAATCCGGGCCCTTGCCTATTCTGCTAGGCTTTCAAAGGCCTGAATCCCGCGAATTGACCGTTCAGGGCGTAAGTTACTTTTCATTCCTATTTAGAAACATTAGTATAGGCCCACTATCGCAATATCGTCTTAATGACATTGACGAAGAGCAGGCGACTCAAAGGCTCTTTGACAGACGATCCCGCGATGCTGGACCTTCCAATCGGGAATATGAGTTATGGAATTACCTAAAAGCTTTCGCGAAGCCCTCGATAAAAAAATCCCCCTCCTCTTCGATGGAGCAACGGGCACAGAACTCTATAATCGAGGGATATTCATCAATCGCTGCTTTGAGGATGCAAACCTCTCAAGCCCATCCCTTATCCTTGAATTGCACAACGATTACGTAAAAGCCGGTGCCGAAGTCATCAGCACCAATAGCTGGGGCGCGAACCGGCACAAACTGCAGAAGCACAATCTGCAGGAAGAAACCCGCGCTATCAACAAAAAGGCGGCCCAACTGGCTCGTCAGGCGATCGGCGACAAGGGATACGTAGCAGGTTCTGTCGGACCTTTGGGTGTTCGCATCGAACCTTGGGGCCCAACGAGTTTTGACGAGGCAAAGGCCGCGTTCGCTGAGCAGATTCTAGGCTTGAAAGAAGGCGGAGTCGATGTGCTCTCACTCGAAACCTTTGGCGACATCAGCGAGCTTCAACAGGCGATTCTCGCCGCGAAGGAAGTGGCACCCGAACTGCCTATCATCGCCGAAATTACCGTGGGAATCGAAGGCAACATGCCTTTTGGTACAGCAGCGCTCTGGGCTGTCCAGAAGATCGTGGAATGGGGCGTCGATGTTGCTGGCTTTAACTGTTCCGTTGGACCCCAGCCGCTTTTGACCCTCATTCAAAAAATTCTTCCGGACCTTTCCATTCCCTTTATCGTGCAACCAAACGCTGGCTTGCCAAAGGAAGTGGATGGCCGAACACTCTACATGTGTACGCCTGAATACATGGCTGAGTTCACCAAGCACTTTCTTCAGGCCGGCGTGCTGTTCGTGGGCGGTTGTTGCGGAACATCGCCGGAACACATTCGCGCAATGTCGCAATCCTTCCGTCACCAAAGGGCGATGCGCACCGCCGAAGATGCAAATTATTCCACCCGCATCGAAGTGATCAGCAGCGACGAAACCAAAACGAAGTCGATTCCGAACTGCACGCCGGTTCCACTCGCTGAAAAATCGAAGTGGAGTCGCAAAATCGCGAACGGCGAAGTTGTGACCAGCGTCGAACTTCTGCCGCCAGCCGGTGTTGTGCCCACCAAGATTCTCGAAAGTTCGGTGCGCCTCAGAGAAGCGGGCGTCGACGCCGTGAATATTCCGGACGGTCCGCGTGCGAGTGCACGCATGAGCGCAATTCTCACGGCGGTCATGATCGAACAACAAGCCGGTATCGAAACGGTTTTGCACTATACCTGCCGCGACCGGAACCTGCTCGGGATGCAATCCGATATGCTCGGGGCGCACGCAATAGGACTCAGAAACCTATTGCTCGTCACCGGGGATCCACCCAAGATGGGCAGTTATCCCAACGCCACCGGTGTTTTTGATATCGATGCGATCGGTCTCACCAACATGGTCAAACGTTTGAATAACGGAGTCGACCTGGGCTCGCGTCCTATCGGCGAACCGACTGCTCTCTCCGTGGGTGTGGGCGTCAACCCTGTGCATGCTGACTTCGAATATGAAATGAAACGTTTTGCATACAAGGTCGAAGCGGGCGCGGAATGGGCTATCACCCAGCCGGTTTTTGATTTGAAGGCACTCTATAAATTCCTCGATTACATCGAGAAGCATAACATCAAGATTCCTATCGTCGCGGGTATCTGGCCTCTGATGAGCTATAGAAATGCCCAATTCATGAATAACGAAGTCCCCGGAGTTTCGATTCCAGATGACATCATGAAGCGGATGGCCGTACCCCAAACGGCGGAAGAAGCGCGTGCGGTCGGCGTTGATATCGCCAGGGGAATGGTCGCGAGTCTCGGAAATGCCGTTCAAGGATTCCAGGTCTCCGCCCCCTTTGGTCGGGTGGACCTTGCCCTGGAAGTCCTTTCTGGAGTGAAGCGCTAAGTTTATTAAACATTGAGATTCCATACAAAAGGGCCAAATTTTGGGTTTAACCAAATTTGGCCCCCTTAAATTCTTACGGCGGCTACCGATAGCAGAGATGCATTCATGGGAGCATAGCCGAATGGAAAATTTCAAAAAAGCATTGAAGCAGGCCATCGTTGATAAAGCTGAGGCAGTTCGTATTGAAGACGGACAGCAGCCTCACCTTCTTCATTTCTCCAGCGAGAAGCCGCTTTCAAACTTAGCGACCGCCACAACCGCCGATGTTCAGGCTCTCATGGAGAGTCTGGTGGCGAATGGTGAGCCGCTCGGTGAAAACGCTCGCGAAGGCATCCTCGCCATCGTCAATTTCGGCGAAGTGAAACTGATCGCTCAGTTAACCCCTCCCCTTCGTCTCTTTGCTTTCATCCCGCCGCAAGGCAACCAGATGTACCAACAGATCCGCAACCAGGTCCTGGGTGAACACAGGGAAGCACCGAAGCCTCTCGATATCCTGCCCAACCATGGCAAATTTCAGCTCGCGACCTTCCCTGCGCAATCGGGAGACTTCGATAAGTTGACGATGGCTCCCAAAAAAGAAGCCCTGCCCGTACCGCCCGCGGATATGTTCGGAGCGGTTCCCGGTCTGGCTGATCCTTTAGCAGCCCCCTTTCCACCGCCCGCACTGGCGTCGGTTCCTTCCGGTCTCAGCGAAGATCCCTTTGCAACAGGGGCATTGATCAATCCATTCCATTCCAACCTTCCCCCTGAAGTTCGTAAGACTCATCCAACCGTTGTTGCGAGTATGGCGCCGATGGCAAGTCCCGCCCCCAGGCAGGAATTTGCACCAATACCTTCTGAAGTTAGTCAAATGGGTGCCTTCGACAGCAATCATTCTATCCCTCACGAGATGCCGCGCGGCAATATTCACAGTGAATCTACCGACTCCGACTATCACTACCAGGGTCTTTACTCTGTACCTTCGCGCCAGGCAGCGCCTGAGCCTGAGCCCGAGAAAAACGTTATACACTTCGGCGCTTTTATTCCGGGTGAGACGATCGATCGCGCCGGCCGCGATTTCCCTATCGACTCCGTTCTCCACGATATGATCAAACGCAAAGCGTCTGATTTGCACGCAACGATGGGCGAAGTCCTCTGTATGCGAATCGACGGCGAAATTGAGCGTATCGGCAAAGATATCGTTCGCGAAGATTATATGAAACTTATGCTGGACCCGATCATTCCGCCGCGCAACCGCGAGGAATTCTCGAAAGGCAACGACACCGACTTCGCCTATGAAATTCCGGGGCTCGCCCGTTTCCGTGTGAACATCTTCCGCGATCGTATGGGTGTAGGCGCTGTGCTTCGTCAGATTCCTGAAAAAATTCTTTCTGCGGATGACCTTGGTCTGCCTCCTGCCGTTCGTAAATTCTGTGAGCTGTCCAAGGGCATGGTTGTCGTTACGGGTCCTACCGGTTCCGGTAAATCAACGACTCTGGCGGGCATGGTCGACCTTATCAACGAAACGCGTCATGAACATATTCTGACCATTGAAGATCCAATTGAATTCGTCCATAAACAAAAGAAATGTCTATTGAACCAACGCGAAGTGCACAAACACACGAGCTCTTTCTCAAGAGCGCTGCGTGCCGCCCTTCGTGAAGATCCGGATATCATCCTCATCGGTGAGATGCGCGACTTGGAAACGGTGGAAATCGCGATTGAAACGGCGGAAACCGGTCACTTGGTTTTTGGTACACTCCACACCAACACCGCGATCTCAACCGTCGACCGATTGATCGATCAGTTTCCTTCGAATCAGCAGGCGCAGATTCGGGTCATGCTTGCCGAATCGCTCAAGGGTGTCGTGGCTCAGACTCTCGTTCGTAAGAAAGGGGGCGGTCGTGTCGCTGCACTCGAGATTCTCGTCGTGGACAAAGCGGTGGCAAGCTTGATTCGTGAGGGGAACACGCACATGATGGGGAACCACATGCAAACCCAAAAGGCCAAGGGCAACATCATGCTAAACGATTCCCTCTTGAATCTCGTCGTCAAAGGGATTGTCGATGCGAAAGACGCCTACATGAAAGCGATTGAAAAAGAAGCCTTCCTGACAATGCTGCAAGCCAAAGGCATCAGCCTGGAAGTTTCGAAATCCGCATAATTAACTCTAACTCTGCATTCGAGGATTAAACTGGCGAGCTACGAGATCCGGGATAGCTTCGCCAGCCATAATCTTCGCCAGGTACTTCGCACTCCCGTGCGCCCACGAAAACCCATGCCCCGTAAATCCTGATACCGTAAATATTCTCTGGCTGTCAGTCGGTCCTATAAAGAGAAAACCCGTCTTCGAAGCAGCCATGATTCCTGCCCAGGAGTATTGCCACTCGATTTTTTCTTCGATAGCGTAATGCCTTGCAGCGAAGTCCTGAAGGCCCTTCTCCACGCTGGGATTGGGTGTGATGTCGTAGGTTCCGATTTCGCCACCGGGAGTATTGTTGCGCCAGCCGCCAATCATAAGGCGATTGTCCTCGGTGCCGATGAAGAGCCTTCGATCAATGGTATATCGAGCCAGTAGGGTGTCGTCGTCATGGGCTTTCTGATCCTTGTGGAGAGGTCTCTGGCGCCGCAGGTGGCGGGAGAGCTGGAGGTGATTCGTCCGCCGCTGCGTGAATGGGGTCGGCTGGCGTTTCGGCCGAGGCGGGCGCAGTCTGTGGAGGTGCATTCTCCGACTTTTGGGCTTCCAATGCTTCGCCGCTGAGAGTTTCCTCTTTGGGGGCAGGACTTTCGACGGGAGGACTGGCTTCTTTATCCGATGCAGCTTGCTCGTTGGCCTCCGCTTCTGCTTCCGCCTCCACTTCGGCTTTTTCTGCGTTCGGATCCGCCATCACCTCACGGAGTTTTTCGGCTAACTCGGCATCAGTGGGAAGGGCGGAGGTAGCGCCCGATTCCTTTTTTCCACGAGCGATGGCTGCATACTGATCGACCATGCGAATCGCGGTGGCCACGCGTCGATGGCGTTGTTGAAAGGCTCTGGTCTGAGTGCCTGGATTGTGCTTCTTAGGGCTGGGAAGAGTCGCGGCCAGCATGATCGCCTGGTCTTGGGAAAGACTCGATGCGGATCTATGAAAATAGGCTTGTGCGGCCGCTTCGATTCCGTAAATTCCGGTGCCGAATTCGGCGATGTTGAGATAGGCGTGAAGAATTTGGGCCTTGCTCAGTTTCGCCTCGAGCATATAGGTCAGCAAAACTTCGTGCCACTTTCGAAGGGGATTACGGGAGAGGCTCAGAAAGAGATTTTTTGCCGTCTGTTGGCTGATTGTCGACGCGCCGCGAAGAACCTTGCCCTTTTTCCAGTTGTATTGCATGGCCGCTGCGATCGCTTCATAGTCGAAGCCATCGTGTTCATAGAAGCGACTGTCTTCAGCTAGAATAAAAATATGGCTTACATTTTTTGGAACGGCTTTGACGATCGGCTTCCATCGCAAAGCGGGAAGCTTGGGATCATCATCCTTTTTATCCTGGTAGTCTTTGATGAGAGCCGAAGGAGGAATCTTCCCCTCGCGAATATCGCCCCAGGGCGGCACGAACCAGTTCCAGGCGAGGAAAAGAACTTCAAAAATGATGCAGAAGGCAATGATGGCCGCAGGGACTTTAAGCCACAGCTTTTTCGGGCCAGAGGGAGACGTCGGTTCGGATGAAAGCTCTAAATTCGAATCCGTCATAGAAATGCTATTCTCCCTCTTTCAAAGGCCTAGTTTATGCCTTTGCGCAGCGTTTCAAATAAGGAATTGAAGGGCGCACCAGTCGCTCCGTTCGGGGCACCCGGATAATCGCCACTCCAGTTCCAGCAGCTAGCAAAGATATCGAAATGGATGATGGGGCCCGTGGCAAACTCACGCAGGAAGTGAGCAGCGACATTTGACCCCCCTCCCATACTAGCATGCGAGGGCAGACGACCCATATTGGTCAGGTCCCCAAACTTCGATTTGTTGCCGCTTTGGAAGGGGAGAAAGTCCTCCCAACAGCTAAAGCGCTCGCCCCAGAGCTTGCCCGATTCATGGAGCGAAGCCTGAAATTTCTCGGAGGCAAAGTGAACGGCGGTAAAGTAGTTCGTGAATTGGCGAAGGGATGCTGTGGTCAGGGTCGCAGCCGTCAGGGTCACGGAGGGGGAGTAGTTGTCTTCCCCGTAGGAGAGCGCATCGACAAGAATCAAGCGGCCTTCCGCATCCGTATGCTCGATAAAGACCTTGGGACCCTTGCGACTCTGGATCAGTGAACCCGGTTTCATGGAATTGGCATCGACGAGGTTTTCACAGCTTGGAATCGCCAGAACCAAAGGTTCGGAATAGCCGGATTTGACGAGAGCCATGAAAAGGTGCGACATCAGTGCGGCGCCGCCCATATCATTCTTCATCGCATTGACGAAGCTCTCGAAGGCTTTGACGTTGATGCCGCCAGTATCAAAGGTAATACCCTTGCCGAGGAGCATGACTGGCTTTTTGCCGGGTGTGAGTTTATGGGTGAGATAATAGCAGCGAGCCGGGGATTTTTGCGAGCCCTGACCCACGGCGAGGAGAAGGTTCATCTTCTCCTTCTTCAACTCGTCCAAACCAAGCTCCACGAATCCGCAGCCATTGGCTTCGGCAAAAGCTTTGAGGCGACGACCGATCTCGATGGACGTGAGTTCGTCGGGGTTTTCATTGATCCAGCGACGATAGCCCTGAACCGCTTCGAAACGAATTTTAGCGAAGGGATCTGCACTCTCAGAGGTTTTGGTCTGGAGGATGGTGACCTGAGTCCATTCGTTACCTTCGTCATTGGCTCGCATGCTGCAGAGATAAGCGTCTTCCGCCAGAGCCGTGTCCTGGCTGGTCGGGTTGGTTAGGAGGATGTTGAGGCGGCTCGTTTTCCATTGCTGGCGCAGCGTGCGGTAGAACTGCGAGAGGATCCAGCGCTTTTCGAGCGCATGGCGGTCATTGCGTTTCCAGGAAACAACAGCATAAGGACGCTTGCCATCCTTGAGACCGATCGAGATTTGTGCGTAGTGAATATCGCGTGACAGAGCGGGAATCGCTTGCTCCTTAAGCTCTGCAACCCAACTCGCAGGGCTGCTTGCGCTATCAAGAACGAGGAGGAAACTATCTTCGACATGTTGTTGTTTCGGATACTCATCCGCTATGGTTTTGCGATCGATCACAGGGGTTCTCCTTGCTGGCAAGCGATTTGCCTAAGTTTGCAAGGGGAAAGGTGGTTATGCAACTGCTTTTTAAGGCAAAAGCCGAATTAGATTCTGTTCAGTTGGCGGTGCTCATGAAGATTTCGTTCGACATGGCCAGTGATACCTGACCGCCATAGACCGTTCGCAAAGCCATGGAGGAGTTGAGTTCGCGAAAGGCTTTGCGCAAAGTCGTGAGCTTTTTATCGATGGCGTTGTCACAGACTTTGGTCTTGCCCCAGAGCCTGAGGCGAATGCTTTCCTTGGTAAAAGTCACGCCGTTGCCGTTGGAGAGGTGGAGCAGGATTTCCGCTTCAAGACGGGGAAGATAGACAACTCGATCACCCTTGGCCAAGGTCCCAAGCCGTGGATTGAAGACTGTGTCAGCGAGTTTGATTTCGTCAAAACCGCGCTTCTCCTGCATTTCGCAGATTCGTATCTTCATGCGGGCGATCAATTCGTCGGGATTGATTGGCTTACGGAGAAAATCGTTGGCGCCGGAAGCGAGAGACCTGCCGATCAGCGCATTATTCCTATCACCCGTCATGACCAGAATCGGGGCCATACGCCACAAACCACGTAGCTCTGGCAAACAATCAAGGCCCGAGACGTTTTCCTTCAGGTTGATATCCAGAAAAACCGCGATCGGTGAGAGACTCAGCGATTTGCGCAAAAGTTTCTGGGGGCAGGTAAAGGGAATAGATGGAACGCCTGTCGCCTGCGCTATAATTTTGTGCACAATGGGGTCATCGTCGAGAGTGATAGTGTATTGACCAGCAATTGTTGGCATAAACGATCGTCTCCGCTGCGTTAGTGAAAGCTTGCAATCGAGGGCCTGAAAAGGTTTGCAAAATTCAAAAAAAAATTTGTAAAAGTGAAAAAATCCTCTCAAACAATACGGATTATATGCCTCTCGGGTCTTGGGAGCGACATTGATTTGCATAAAGAGTCAGATTTTATACAATTGCAATAAGTTTGAACTGGACAACGACCTCAAATACTTTCTCTGATGTATTTCGGCCACGGTATCCAGGGTCGAAAGCAAAGTAAATATCTGAGCAGCAGGGACCTTGAGCATAACAATTCCGGCCAAAAGATTCCTGTAAAAATTAATACCAATTTCTAACTTTGCTTTGCGGGAAAAGAAAATGGAATTCATTCAAAAATTATTTGATACTTCCGGCTTCATGCCTCACGGTCATTGCTACCTCTGGACACCGATTCTAGTTTACATGAACGTGATCTCCGATGGGCTGATCTTCGCCGCCTATCTCGCCATCTCCATTAGCTTGATTCTTCTCAAAACAAAAGTTAAGGAAATTCCTTACCAATCCATTTATGCAGCATTCGGGCTTTTCATCATTGCCTGTGGTGTCACCCATCTTATGGAGATCATCAATGTCTGGATCCCCGCCTACTGGGCCGCAGTGTCCATAAAAATTGGAACAGCCGTTGCGTCGGTTGGCACCGCTTGCCTTTTGCCCTTCTATTTCCGCAAAGCGCGCGACCTGGCCCGCGGCGCTCTCCTTTATAAAACCCAGGAGGCCCTCCGAAAGAGCGAAATGCTCTATCGTCAGATCGTGGATACCGCCAACGAAGGAATCTGGTTGCTCGATCTCGACAACAAAAACAAATTTGTAAACCGCCGCATGGCAGAAATTCTCGGCTTTACAGTCGAGGAAATGATGGGCTGTTCGCTCAGTGATTTTATGGATTTCGCTGAAATTAAAAAATTCGAGGAGTTACGGGGGAAGCATACGGAAGGCGCAATTGAGAATAATATCTTCAAAATGCGCCACAAAGATGGTAGCGAAGTTTGGACACAAGTCGCATGCAATCCCATCCTTGATGCGAATGGGAAAATTTCTTCAAGCCTGGGGATGGTCACTGATATCACGAAGAAACGTATGGCCGAAGAGCAGTTGCGACTCAGCGAAATTCACTATCGGTCCCTGGTCGATGCTGTCCCGCAATTGGTCTGGAGTCATCTGATCGACGGCCGAGCGGATTACTCGAATCCCAATCTCATCGAACACCTCGGGTTTAGTCCTCACTATGTTATTAGAGAGCTACTCGAGTTGATCCATCCCGATGAAAGAGAAGCCACAAATAGACTCTGGGACGATGCCTTTCATCGAGAACAGGCGATTGATTGTGAGTTTCGTCTCCTGAGGCATGATGGTGTGTACCGTTGGCAACTCAGTCGAATCATTCCGCTGAGGGATGAACTCGGCACGCTCATCAAATGGATGGGAATCGCCACTGATATTCACGAACAAAAAGAGGATCGTAGACTCATAATCGAATCTAAAATCGCTCAGAATCAGCATAGGATCCGTGAAGCTTCGGCTCTGGAGGCATCAAGGCTCAAATCCGAATTCCTCGCGCACATGAGTCATGAAATCCGCACGCCTTTGAATGGATTGATCGGTATGGTTCACCTCATCTCCGACACGGCATTGAATGCGGAACAACGAGAATATATAGAAAACGCCCTGAGATCGGGCGATACCTTGATGACCGTGGTGAACGATATTCTTGATCTTTCCAAGATCGAAGCGGGTAAACTCGATTTCGAAATCATCGATTTCGATCTATTTGAGCTGATTGAAGACACCCAAAAAGATCTGTTCTATGCTGCTCGAAACAAGGGCCTGAGGCTGTATTCGGAAATTGATACCGAAGTGCCGCGTTATGTTCAGGCCGATCCGGGAAGGCTCAGGCAGGTTCTGACCAACCTTCTCAGCAATGCCCTTAAGTTTACAGAGTTCGGATCCATTCACCTTCGTCTTCAGAAGCTGACGGGGGAGGGCGTTGAATTTCTGCAATTTGAAGTGATCGATAGTGGGATTGGGATTTCGAAAGAAGGCATGGGCAAGCTCTTTAGCGCTTTTAGCCAGGCCGATAGTTCGACGACGAGGCGCTTCGGTGGGACCGGGCTTGGGTTGGCGATCAGCAAAAACCTTGTGGAAAGAATGGATGGCCAAATCGGCGCTGAAAGCACCGAGGGTGCTGGCTCCAGGTTTTGGTTTACCATTCGGTTGAAAGAGGGAGAACCCGTTCGTCCATCGGTTCAACTTCAGTCACCCGTCCGCCAGGAGACGGGTGCCAACATTCTCGTCGCCGATGATAACCTGATCAATCGCAAAGTCATTCTGAAGTTTCTCGACAGCTTGGGCTACCGGGCGCAAGCCGTCAGCAATGGTCTTGACGTACTGAGGGCACTGGGCGAACAATCCTATCACTTGATTCTGATGGATTGCCATATGCCTGAGATGGATGGATACGAGTGCACGAAATCGATTCGGGAAAGCGGTGAGGCCTACCGGGATATTCCTATCGTCGCTCTCACGGCCAGCGCGATGAAGAAGGATCAGGATCGTGTATTCGATGCAGGGATGAACGCCCATATCACTAAACCGCTTAAAAAGGACATTCTAAGCGAAGTGCTACAAGGTTTGCTCATTCCTACGCGAATTTCACAAACTTAATTCGACGTCGCATTAAAGAGTCCGATTCATGCGTCAGAATCATTCTGACAAATAGGGAAGAAATCAAACCCGAAATATCTGAATACGTAATAATATTCATGTACTTACGAAAAAATCAGCTTCTAAGTTTTGATTTCTTCCGATACGCGGATTTGGAAAGGGTCTAAATCTTGTTGAATCGTTGCTAGTGTAATAAGGCCTATACCAACTTTTTCAGAGATGCCTATGCGTATGCTTATCGAAAGCGACCGATCGACCGCTTCACAGAGGGCGGTTTTAACTCAGTCGGAGACAGTCGATGGCTGACCCGAACGTCAATAAGGGTAAGAGGGCTCTCAGGGATGATGTTTTCAGAAAAGCTCGGGATGTCGCTGTCCTTGACGGGGACATACTCTCGGTTCTGCGAAGTTTGGAACGACCAGGAGATTCCGTCTCATTTCTCGACGATGTTATTGATAGCTTCGTCGAAGAAACGCCGGGCATTCTCGATTCACTGGTCGAGGCCATTCGGTTGAATGGCCTGGCATCGATTCTGCACTATTCGCATCAACTGAAGGGTTTTTCAGGAAATATAGGTGTTTCTCGTTTGTCCTCTCTATGCGAAGCAATCGAAGATCATGCTTCGGCTCTGGAGGAGTACGATTCCGATGAGATCTGTATCCTTCTCACTCAGGCCTACACCAATGCTATCCAGGAATTGGAAAACGACTGGAAACGCTGAACGCTTGAACCATTTCAAACAATCGCTGAACGTTGTCGACTGACAGGCATTAGGAATATTGTGGGCATCAACTTTCGTGATCAGAAGAAAAAGGTAGTCGCGGTTGAATCCAACGGAGCGACGCGAACTCTCATTACCGAACTTCTCCGGGACAAAGGTTTTACCGATGTCCAGGCGGTTCCCAGTATCAAGGAAGCGGTAGCCGTTCTCGAAAACGAAGCGGTGGCCTGGGTCCTCAGTTCTATCCACGCGGATCAGGAGGTCAACCTCTTTCAACTGCTCCATATGATCAGTCGAACGCCTGCATTGGAATCCGTCCGTGTCTCAGCCTTCATCGAAGAGGGCGAAAAGGTCCTTTTGCCGGCCGCTTTTGAGCTCGGTCTCCTGAGCTACCACCTCAAACCCTTCACCAAAGACAAACTCAAATCTGAATTTGATAATCTTATGGGTGATTTCGAAGCCCTGCAGTGGAAATCGTTACCTCTTTCCGCGTCCTATCTTCGTCGCGCCTTAAGCGAAGCGGGAAACTACGCTGAGCTCCTGAACTTCGAGAAGCAGTTGATGCAAAGCCAGCCGGGCAATCTCCAGCAGCTTCTCAATTTGACACTCCCGCTCATCAAGCTGAATAAGATCGAAGATGCGACATCCATCCTGATCCAGGTGCAAAAGCTGGATCCGAGCTTTGATAAACAGATCAAACAAATATTTACGACGCATTTGCCTAACGTCAATCCCAGCACCGCCAGCTCCTCGATCAATATCCTCAATTTAAAATCAGCGGTCATCGTGGAAAGCGATAGCGCGATTCAAAAAGACTTGTCATCGGCTT
This sequence comes from Oligoflexus sp., assembly GCA_014377445.1. Lineage (GTDB taxonomy): Bacteria > Bdellovibrionota_B > Oligoflexia > Oligoflexales > Oligoflexaceae > Oligoflexus. The sequence goes on along the minus strand of JACMPP010000066.1, from coordinate 14,144 downwards.
TGCATGAAATGGGTGTGGAGCGGATCGAAGTCTTTAGTGATGGCCGTAGCGCCCTTGAATATCTAAAAGCGAACGCGGATAATGATCTTATAATCCAGGAGTGGAAGATCCCGCAAATTACGGGGCCACTCTTCCTGCAAAAAGCCAAGGATGAAGGTGGGCAATCCGCACCGTTTATTCTCTACACGAGTTTGATCGATCAAAACGATGCCCAATTCGTCAAGGAAATGGGTGTGGCCTGTGTCATGACCAAGCCGACATCGCGAACGGAAATCATTAAGAATATCATTTGGACGGTCCAACAGGAGCGAAGTCCAACCGATAAAAAAGCATTGGAACGGAAGTTCCGCCAATTTTTAGAAGAGCGCAATCTTGAAGAGGCCCAAGGCCTTCTTCAGCGCTACCTCGCGAGTCCGGGCATCTCCGTCGGCGCGAAATTGCTCCTTGAGGCAGAAATGTCCTACTATCAAGGTGATTTCGAAAGAGCCCGCGAACAGGCGTTCGGTTCGCTAAAGAACTCAGGCGATTCCATTTTCGTCCTGAATCTCCTCGGTAAAATCATGATGCAGCTCCGCGATATCGTGACTGCCTTGAGATGTTTTGAAAAAGCTCAAGAATTAGCTCCACAGAACTTGACAAGGCTTTGTCAGATCGCCGAAATTCAATCCGACCTTGGTCAAAACGAGAAGTCGGAAAGCTCTCTGGCGATGGTGAGTGAACTCGATCCCGACAGCGAAAAGCTTAAAGAAACAAGAGCCAAGATTGCCATCAACTCGGGTGATGGATCGGCGAAGTCGATAATGGGACAATTAAAAGACGCTGAAAACGTCGTGTCCTATATGAATAATCTAGCCGTCGCGATGGCGCGATGTGGAAAGGTGGAGGATGGGATTAACCAGTACAAAAAAACCATGCTTTCCATTCCAGATGAACGCCGGGATCTCATTTGCACAGTTCAGTTTAACCTGTCATTGGCCTATCTTCGCAACAATGATTTCAATTCCGCTAAAGAGCTTCTCGCTCAGCTTGCGACTGTTGAATCCAAGGTTCAAAGCAAAGCAGCCGGGATTCTGAAAAAGATAAAGTACTCGGATGCGAAGGGAACCCCGCTGCAATTCAAAATGCAGACGGGCTCCCCCGCTCCTCTTGATCCGACAGTCCCTCAAGCGGACGGAAGCACCAGCGATGGAAGCGGATCGTCGAGCGGCGAGGCGGTTGAGCGCGAAGCAAAGTTCAGTCGCAACCAGGCCGTGGCCAATGCGATGTTGAGCCGCCCGGGGGAACGCTGCTGTTTTATGATCTATCATTGCATTGAGCATATGCCTCAGAGCACTAAAATGCTGGAACACACTCTGCGATTTTCGAAGCGAACGGCAATTAGAAAAGATGAGACTCCATGAACAGTGACCTGCAGGTTGCAACCGATGAAACCATTATTTTGGTTATTTCAAGTCACGGTCATCTCTGGAATCATTATGTGTAAATCCTTTCGGCCCTCGATGCCACAGTACTGACCGTTACCGATGGTTTCGAGGCACTTGACATTCTCAGAAACACCAAAATCGCTGCGATACTCTCGGACTTTCTCATTCCCGAAATGGATGGCAAGTTTCCAAAAAGCCATTGACCAGCCGCAAACGGATCGCAGTCTGGATTGCCGTCTATACCCTATTTATCTTTGCCGCGCTCCTTGGCTTCCACGACTTCCGCTGATTACTTTCCCGCTGCCATCGACCTAGACATTATCGGCTCCACTTTCCTTCGGAAAATCGCGGAAATATATGCCTAATACCCTATCTTACAGAAGACCGAACTTTTCAGGATGAAAAGAGCTCTGTCGTCTATGGAATGCCTGCGGAAGCAGTTGCACTGGGAGCAGGTCAGTATTCGGGATCGACCGAAGTTGTGCCTGAGATTATTCTTCAAGCTATATCCCTGCCGGATTCAGCGAAGCTGCCAAAGTTTGCCGCTGAAGCCTAAATTGTTCCAGCCGACCCTTGCCCGCTCTTGATCGCGCTCCATTCCAGAGCGATCTTTTTGCCGAGGTTTTGGGCGTCTGGTGACTTCTTGTCCTTGATCGCATCGTAAGCGTCAAGCATTCCCTGGAGATGTTCATAGTGCTCGGAAACAGCTTTGACCACTGGCAAGGCTTTTTGCAGGCGTCCCTGGTCTCCAAAGACCAAAGGGAAGTAACTGTTGATCGCAAGGATGGATCGGCTCTTTCGGCGGGTCGCTTCATACGCCTGCCTTTGATCCGGCGATAGAATATCATCGATTTCTTTGGCTTCCTGTGAGGCGATGCGCGTGGCGTTGAGCAAGGCCTTCATGAAGGCTTGCAATTCCTGAGCGGCCGGTGCCTTCAGCTCGGGGATATAGTCCACCCGACCCCAGCAATAGCTTTCCATGACAGGGATTGTGCGCCGCGTCGCGGTGCTTCGATTGAGCGCTGCGAGATATTGTTCGTAACGCTTGCGAACGGGTTCGCTTGCCAGGCTTTGCACCCAGGTTAAAAGCCCTTTTTGCGATTCTGCCTTCTTAGATGCAGCGAGCACTGAAGTACGAAGCCGACCCAAAAGAATCCGACCTTCCTCCAGACTCGCGTAGAGATCCAGAAATGGATCCTCGTCTTCCCGCATGGGTAGGACATGGACAAAGATCTCCAGCATATCTTCAAATTCGATAAGATTTTTCTCAAGGGTATGAATCTGAGAAGGCGGTAGATCGTAATCCAGGTTATCGACATCCTTCAGCAAAGCCTGGAAGCTTTCATGGACGCGCTCGTCCGCAAGCTTCGCATAAGTCTGCGGCTCATTGAAATCGACGCTCACTGCAAGGGTTGACTCCAGATCCTGAAGCCTCGAGCTCTTACAAGCGAAGGCACAGAATATCAGAGCAATAAACAGGGCAAGCCGCTGTTTCATAGCTGTATCCTTTGAAAGGGGGGATACAGTCATTATCGCACATATCTATGTCATATGAGTTACGTTGATGAATTTCTTATATAGCCATTCCTGACAGGCAGGGGCCGGATTTATGGGGTCGATTTCAAGACTTCTTTTATAAAATATTGAAATCACAGCATTATTAACTATAGATATTATCTATCAAGATATAACTAATATAGATTTGATTTATTCCAACTTATTCCCGATTATCATCTAGCAAGGCAAGGGGGGAGCAAAGGTTTGATCCGCTCTCGAAACCCCAGCCCACAGCATCAACTTTGACACGAATTTGGAGCGATACATGGCGACGACTCTCATCAACACCAAGATCCAGGATTTTAAAGTACAGGCCTACCACAAGAACGAATTCAAAACTGTGACTCAGGACGATCTCAAGGGTAAATGGTCGGTTCTCTTCTTCTATCCCGCTGACTTCACTTTCGTCTGCCCAACCGAGCTTGGCGACATGGCAGACAGCTACGAAACATTTAAAAAACTTGCTGTTGAAATCTATTCGGTCAGCACCGACACCCACTTTGTTCACAAAGCCTGGCACGATGCCTCGGAGACGATCAAGAAGATCCAGTATCCTATGCTCGCCGACCCAACCGGTGTTCTCACCCGCGCTTTCGGTGTTCACATCGAAGAAGAAGGCCTGGCCTACCGCGGTACATTCCTGATCAATCCAGAAGGTGAGATCAAGATTTCAGAAATTCATGATAACGGTATCGGTCGCGATGCCTCTGAACTGATCCGCAAAATACAAGCGGCTCAGTTCGTTGCGACTCACAAAGGCGAGGTCTGTCCCGCTAAATGGCAACCAGGCGAAGCAACTTTGAAACCAGGTCTGGATCTCGTCGGTAAAATCTAAGTCTGTCGCCGGCGGAGCCTGCTCCGCGGGCTCATCGATCCCCAAGGAGTTTCTTTATGTTAGACGCAGCCATCAAACAACAACTTGATACGCTTTTTCAAAGCTTGAATCATAAGATCGAGTTCGTTGTCGATTCCAGCGGCCACGATAAGCAGGCGGAACTTGTCGGGATGCTGGACGATGTTGCAGCTACCAGTGGTGATCTACAGGTCACGCACTCGAACGTACATTCACCTACACCCCGTTTTGCCATCCACCGGGATGGGAAAGCGACCGGTATCGTCTTTCAAGGCGTTCCCGGCGGTCATGAATTTACCTCTCTGATCCTCGCTGTATTAAATGCAGCTAGGAAAGGCAAGTTGCCGGACAGCGGTCTCGTTGACCGCATTCAAAGGGTCAGCCCGATCGAAGTTCGCACCTATGTATCCCTGAGCTGTGAGCAGTGCCCGGCGATTGTACAAGCTTTCAATCAAATCGCCCTGGCTCACGGGGGAATCAAGCACACGATGATCGATGGGGGGCACGTACCTGACGAACTGAAGGAACTTGGTATCCAAGGCGTTCCAAGCGTTTGGGTCGGTGACGAAATGATTCACTCGGGTCGTGGGACCCTTGCCGAACTCATCACACGCCTCGAAGAAAAATTCGTCGATAAGACTCAGGCGCCAAAAGTAAAAGATTTGGGACACTTTGGAGTCGCCGTTCTAGGGGGTGGACCTGCCGGCGCTTCCGCAGCGATCTACAGCGTGCGCAAAGGTATCAAAACACTTCTGGTGGCTGAAAAACTCGGTGGCCAGGTTCAAGAGACCAAAGGGATTGAGAACCTTGTGAGTGTGATCTACACCGAAGGTCCTGAGTTGGCTTCGAACCTTTATAAACATTTGAAAGCCTATCCGGTCGAGATCCTTGAGCATCGCCGGGTGGTCATGATTGAAGACCAGGTCGCGAAGAAGTTGGTTCGTCTGGACAGCGGAGAGTTCTTTAGCTGCGATTCTCTGATCGTTGCCACGGGAGCCAAATGGCGCGAGCTCGGCATTCCGGGCGAAAAGGAATACATCGGCCGCGGTGTCGCCTTCTGTCCTCACTGCGACGGACCTTATTACAAGGATAAAAAGGTTGCAGTCATCGGGGGAGGCAATTCCGGTGTTGAGGCCGCTATCGATCTCGCCGGCATCGCCCGTGAGGTCGTGCTTTTCGAGTATCTCGACACGCTCAAAGCGGATGAAGTCCTGATTCAAAAGCTCAAGTCCTTGCCTAATATTTCGATTGTAACCAGCGCGAAGACCAGTCACGTTGTTGGCAACGGCGATAGGGTTATTGGCATGAAGTATTTGAACCGTGCGAGCGAAGACGAACATCACATCGATCTCGACGGCATCTTTGTGCAAATCGGTTTGTCGCCCAACAGCGCAATCGTGAAAGACCTGGTTGAGGTCAATAGATTTGGTGAGATCATGGTCGACGTCAAAGGCCGCACCAGCCTGAGCGGCATTTATGCAGCCGGTGACGTGACGACAGTTCCTTACAAGCAGATCGTGATTGCTATGGGTGAAGGCGCGAAAGTTGCTCTCACCGCTTTTGAAGATAGAATGAGAAGTTGAAGCGCGTTTGAAGTGAAATCCACTCCCGATTATGAGGATTCCGGCTCAGGCCGGGATCCTTCTTCAATTGTTCAGGATTTGTGAATGCCGATCGTGGTGGTTTGTATCGTGAGCTGCCTGAGTTCTGCGGGAAGTGACTTTTTAATGCAGTCGGCAAGAGCTTTGAGCATCGATTCCCGGGCAAAACTGCGATGAACGACCAAACTGACTTCGCGGCTGGGACTGGGGCTGATGAAAGGAATGATTTTGCCGTCCCGATAATCCTGCCAGCTCTTGGCGAGATGGGGAATCACAGTGTATCCGTTGCCCTTCTCCACGAGGTGACAGAGCGTTTCAATGCTGCCGCTTTCAAACTGCACTTTGGCCAGAGAGTTGCTATACCGGGTCTGTTGATGACGGCAGACTTTCAGCATTTGCTCGCGCATGCAGTGACCTTCGGTGAGGAGCAGAAGTTCCTGATCTTGAAGATCCCCTTCGGCAATCGCCTTTTTGCCGGCGAGCTCACTGTCCTTGGAGGCATAGATGTAAAAGGGTTCGTGAAAAATGATGTGCTCGCGCAGCAAAGGTTCATCGAGGGGGGTCACGACGAGGCCGATATCGATCTGGTTTTGCTTGAGGCCCTTGATGATGTCGTCGGTCTTACTTTCTTCCACATAAAGATTCACCAGAGGAAAATTCTTGGAAAAATCGCCGAGAAACAAAGGCAGCAGGTAAGGGGCCAGAGTGGGAATAATCGCGAGACGAAGATCGCCTTCGACACTGTCCTTCTCTTTGGTGATCAAGTCCCTGATAAGTCCCGATTCGCTGAGAACCACCCGGCTTTGATCGAGTATCTTGCGACCGATAGCCGTCGCGGTGATAGGCTGCCTGCTCCGATTAAAGATCATCACGCCCAGTTCTTCCTCGATTTTTTGGATCTGCATGGACAAAGTCGGCTGCGTAACAAAACAGGATTTCGCAGCTGCGCTAAAGTTACCAAACTTTTCAACAGCCACAATGTATTCCAACTGGGTTAGAGTGACCATTGTTTGAAGTCCTTTGTCTTGAAATCAGCATCGCCATCGGGAAACAAGCAGAGAAAGGCCATCCTACAGCAAAAGAAGCAGATTTAACGATAGAAAATGTGCGCAAAGACGCTATTATACTGCTCTACAAAGCGTCGATCTTAGGAGACGGATATGCCTTTAGAATGGCTCAATGCTCTCATCGGGGGGGCGCTGATCGGTCTGGCCGCATCCCTTATGCTTTATTGGAACGGACGGGTGGCCGGAGTCAGCGGTATCGTGAATGGGTTGATGAATCCACCGAATGAACAAAACTTTTGGCGTTGGTTTTTTCTCGGCGGCATGCTCTTGGGGGGGCTCATACTCAAGCTGCTCAAGCCTGAGGTTTTTTCCAGCGAACTCCCCACTCCTCTATGGACGGTGATCCTAGCCGGACTCCTCGTAGGTTTTGGAACAGTCATGGGAGGCGGATGTACGAGCGGTCATGGAGTTTGCGGAATCAGCCGAATGTCACTCCGATCGATCGTCGCCACAATCATCTTTATCGCGTTTGGAGTTCTTTCGGTCGCCCTCGCCAAGACATTAGGAGTCATGGGATGAAAACATCGTGTGCGGCCTTTGGGGTCGGGCTTTTATTTGCGCTTGGCCTCGGCGTTTCGGGTATGACCCAGGTGCAGAAGGTGGTCGGCTTTCTCGATATCTTTGGGCACTGGCAACCGGCGCTTATCTTTGTGATGGGGGGAGCCATCGTTGTGCATTTTATCGCCTATCGCCTCATCATGAAACAAAAAGCCCCACTCTTCGACAGTCGTTGGCATTTGCCCACACACAAGGATATTAGTCCGAGCCTCATCGGTGGCTCCCTGCTCTTCGGCATCGGCTGGGGGCTGGGCGGCTTTTGTCCCGGTCCAGCCGTTGTTTCCCTTGCGAGCTTTCAATCGCGGCCCTGGATATTTGTCGTTTCCATGCTTGCCGGAATGCTGCTCTTTCGGGCCGCCTCGTCTTTTAGACGATCTACATAGTCTAACGCCCCGCTGCCCTAATAATCAGGATCCCAAGTCTTTATTTAAACGATATGAAAAAAAAGCGACCTCGAAAGAGGTCGCTCGCCGAACAGAAATTTAGGAATCGCTAAAAATATCAGTCCTGCTTTTCCAAAGCTCCGAGTCCCTCACAGGCTTCAATCGCCTGATACCCGACGGCCACCAGACTGACCAGAAACTGAGCCTGGGATGGATCGCTCGTGAAGAAAATGCCTTCATCGATCACACCAAATTTCATTTTGGGTGGGAAACGTTTGCTCAGATCGTCCGCCATCTGCTGAAGATTCTGCCAACCCTGACGCTGCGCTTCAATCACTGTCACCGACTGCCAGACGCTGGATTGTGTGGGCGAGATGTGGCGACGGAGATTGCCGGCGACGTGACCCATGGTCATGCGGCAGTTCACTTCTCCGAGGATTTTGAGATAAAGCTGACCCTGGAGTTCGTAGAGCATCGTATCAATACCCGCAGCATAGCGATACCCATGCTGGGCGAGGCGACGTTTCACCGACTGGGCCACTTCCATCAGGGCTTCGATTCCGGGCTTCTTAAAGCGACGGGAATCGTGCAGGAAGGCCCGATGTTCGGGGAGTAGGGCATAACTCAGGGATTGAAGGCAGTGGCCCTTGTACTGGCCCTTGGCGTTCGTGTAGAAGACGAAGCTTTCCATCTTATCGGACTCATGACTCCACACCACCGACATATCGACGATGCGTTTCATCCAAGGCTCGATCAGGATACAGCCGTAGAGTTCGAGCTGCCGTTCGATCCAACCCAATTGCGCATCGGTGAGGTGCTGATCGGGATAGGCTCTGAGCATCCCCGATCCTGCAAATCCGTAAGGACTCTTGATAACCGCCGGAATATTGTATTGCTTGTGAATGTTGTCGATCGTCATCAGAACATCGGTCAGATCGTGGAGCAAAGCGCCATCGGCTTCAACCGGTCCCCAAATCTCGGGACCGAGTTCCGGAAATTCTTCGCGCAATTCGGAACGGAGTTTCGGCAAAGCGGATTTGCGGAAAAGCTCCATCCACGAACTTTGCCAGAAGCCTTCGCCAGAAACTTCGACGGGCATCGCCGTGCGGGCGTTCATTGCTTTGAATATATCGAGAGTACGTGGTGTCCAACCCCAGGGTTGGAGACTTTCCCAACGTCTTTCCTTCAACTCTTTCGGCAAGCTGCGCTGCTCTTCGGGCAGAACATGAAATTCTGGAAGATCAAAGCCCAAATCCCGTAGCTGCTTCAGATAACCAGCCGATGGCGCGCGATGTGTGACGACAACGTCACCCGGTTTGGCAACGTAGAGCAAACTGCTCATAAGTTCGCCCATCACCTTCTGTGTGCCTTTTTGCGGATGATAGCCTGGAGCTTCGCGTGCGAGTTCAAGCTCGCAATCGGCGTTGTACCAATAAAGGGATGGGACGCGGCCCTTGGTTCCGGCATGAATATAGAGGCTGTCGACGTATTCTTCTGTCAAGTCTGCTCTCCGTCTAGCTTCGCGATCAAAGATGGGGCCTTTCGCTCGGGCTGGGCTGAGCGGAAGTGTGAGGTTTCCTTCGTAGGCTTCCCACTGAGTCGAGTCTTTCGGTTTCCAACGTTCAAGCCAACTCACACCGTGTTTCACGTGGCCTATTTCATCGTCATAAACCTTTTGCAGAATGCCTGCGGTCTCGTGATCGCCGAGCTCTGAAAAGATCTTGGTGTAGTGCGATGCAAAATCTAGATTGGCCTGTTCGAAGGTTAGACTCATTCCCGTGACGAAATCCAGGGGATTTTTCATGTCCTTCAAACAATCCCAGAAGAAACGATTGACATTTACGTCGCCTAATTTCGTTCCGAGTTCGTGCATGCGCTTGATGTAAAGGCCCAGGTGCTCTTGTTCTTCCCGAATCGTGCGCAGAATTCCCTGACGGAAAGCCGGCGGCGCATCGGGAAATTTTAAAAGAACCAATGCCATCAATTCGATGGCAAGCAGTTCGTGATTAGCGAAGAAATGCAGGACTATTCCACGCATTTTTGGAGTATGAAGATCCTTGGGCGCCGGAAAGGGGACTTTTTTCCCGGCACTCGTGAACTGCATGAAAACCGGGCGACCGGGAACTTCTGGAATGTCATCAAACGCGGGTCCAGGATGCTCATCGCTCACGACTTCAGGGAAGTTGAGTTTATTGCTGAGCTCACGCCCGAGTAGAAGTTGCTGTGCAAAGCTTCGCAGTTCCATTGTTTAACTTGCCCTTAGATAACGACGTAGCCGATCCGTTCATGAATGCGTTTGATGGTGCGCTCCGCATGTTCCGAGGCGCGTTCCGCACCCATCTTCAGAATGCGATTGAGCTCGGTCTTTTCATCGACCAATTCTTGCGCGCGCTGTTGAATCGGAATCAACTCCTTGATGACAATCTGCGCCGTCTCAAGCTTGAGGTGACCGTACTGTTTGCCTTCGTAACGCGCGATGACCTCTTCGAGGCTTTCGCTGGTTATCGCCGATTGAATGCTCAAAAGATTGCTCACACCCGGCTTGTTCTCAGTATCGAATGCAATAACGGTTTCCGAGTCAGTCGTCGCGCGTTTGAATTTCCTTTCAATATCAGCAGCGCTGTCGGAAATGAATATAGAACCGTTCTCGTTGACGGCGGACTTGCTCATTTTTGAGGTCGGAGTGAGCAGGTCCATGACGCGCGCTGCGACTTTTGGAATATGGGCTTTCGGAATTACGAAAGTATCCGGCCCGTAGATCCCATTCATGCGCTCGGCAATATCCCGGGTTAATTCAACGTGTTGTGTCTGGTCGTCACCGACAGGGACGAGGGCCGTGTCGTAGAGTAAAATGTCAGCAGCCATCAAAAGGGGATAGGTAAAAAGTCCAACGGGAATGTTGCTACCGGACTTTGCACTCTTCTCTTTAAATTGAATCATTCGACTCAGTTCGCCCATGTAGCCGAAGCAATTGAGTGTCCAGGCAAGCTGGGAATGCTGATGAACCTGCGATTGAATGAAGAGCACGCAGCGCTCCGGGTCAATGCCTGCTGCAATATAGCAAGCCACGCTAAAAAGGGTGTTCTTGCGCAATTGGGCAGGATCCTGGCGAGCCGTGATGGCATGCTGATCGACGGCCATGAAGTAAGCGTCATAGTCGTTCTGGATCCGCACCCACTGTTTGATCGCGCCCAGGTAGTTTCCCAGCGTGAGTTTGTTGGTAGGCTGAATTCCCGAAAGTATAACTTTTTTCTCCGTGGTTCCCGTCATCACTTTTGACATCCTTTCCGGCTGCATTGAGAGTCGCAATTCATGGGTATACAAGGATAGAGCGATTTTCGCCAGCACTGTGTACCAAAAAGTATGGTCTAAAGACCACAGTCGTCCGTGAAGAATGGAGGAAGGTTCTGGACGAACTTGTCACCTCCCGTTAAAGTAACCTGCCTACTCATTCGCTTGTCTATCGAGGGCTCCCGTGGATTTCACAGCTATATTAAGTCACCTCACGCTTACTAATCTCGGCATGGTAATGCAGTTGGCCATTTTGGAAGGCCTACTTAGCTTCGATAACGCCCTGGCTCTTGCAGCCCTTGTCTCCGGGCGACTCTCACATCCTGACGATAGAAAGCACGCGCTCCTCTGGGGTATTTGGGGCGCGTATATCATTCGCGTCGCCATCGTCTTCGTCGGTGTCTGGTTGATGGAGCACGAATGGGTCAAGCTGCTGGCTGGTGCCTATCTGATCTGGATGGCGGTCAACGAACTCTGGCTGAAGAAAGAAGAGGAAGTGGAAGAGGGTCAGGACGTCAACGATATCCTCAACACCGTCGGTCCTCAGGGCGCGCGCAAAGCACCTATCAAAAAGATCATCGGCGTTATCCTCGCGGTTGAGTTGATGGACCTTATGTTCTCGATCGATTCCATCGCCGTGGCTCTTGCGGTATCCAAAGAAAAATGGGTCTTGATCGCCGGTGCCATCATCGGGATCCTCATGATGCGGATCGCTGCTTCCTACTTTGTGAAGCTGATAGAGAAGTTTCCTATACTTATTCCAACCGCATTCGTTCTCGTGGGTATAGCCGGCCTGAAGGTTGTTGCGGAAGTCAGTCATTTAACGATTGGCTCGACCGAGATTCCTTTGCTCGGCATGCACATCCCGGAATATGTATTTCTCCCGATTATGTTCGGCGTTTTGCTGGGCGCGCTGGTCTACAATGCGATGTTTCCGGACCAGTTTAAGGCGAAGGATTGACGTTTTTTGAATAGGCAGTCCCCAGTCGAAATCTGGGCCAGAGACTGAGCTGCGATATTCATTAATTACAACTTATGCGTGACGAGTCATCCAAAGCAAGCGGCAAAATCAATGTTTGAAACCTCATGGCTTTTGCGCGATCACAAAGATTTGGAGAATTCAAATACTCGGCGTTGAAAACTAGTTTGCTGGCATTGATAAAACTTGTAGTTTGGCCATGGTGAGATCTATTCCCCAGTAACAGGGGATATAGCTTCATTATCGTTCTGATCATCATTATCTTCAGTTGGACTTAGTTTTCCATCGGAATCCTTATCTTCCCCAAAATCCGCAGAGTTTTTAATTTTTTCCTTCAGAATCTCTTGAATGCTTTTAGCGATTTCACCGCCCTTGCTGTCGATTGTTACATTGGAGCCTGAAAGGTCAGAGAAGTCATATCGTTGATTAGAAAAATCAAACCAGTGATTCAAACGAAATGCGATTAATATACTTAGATTGCTCCCAGAATCAACCTTAGCACCGCCTGCTGTACTGCCTTCTTCAAAAAGTGAGAATTCTTCGCTTACATCGACTTTGATCACCAAGTGGACACTACTTCCAACTGTCGGAATATAATCGCCCTCTACATAAATACTGTTGTCCAGCAGAGGATGAGTCGATGAAATACCAGGAATCTGATTCGGTTCCAGGCGGTGAGTTTTCAGTTGAATGTCGTTATACTTACCTGGTGAGAGCGCAACCTTACTCAGCGACGGAATCGTTGAGTTCGATAAAAGATCGACGGCATAAGGGCCAGAGAATGTTTCGCGTTCTTCAGCGTCGTCTTTTCCCTGCTTGAATTTTATACCCTCGAGGGCTATTTGTGCTTGAGTCAGGCGAAGAATACCGATCTGCGTACCATTTTTACCGAGTACCTTAACGGACGAAGCAATGAGTTGCGTAGCCGTCCCGCTACCTAATATTGCGAGGGATACAGTCCCGATCGCAGCGTTTCCTGTCGGAGGGTTATTACCATCTACAGATGGATTTCCAGACCATGATCCGCATCCTGGTTGAAATGCGAGAAAGCTTGCTAGACATAACGAGAGCATATTGCTGCTCGATACTATATGGATTTTAGAAGAACTGTTTTTCACAAAAACTCCGTTGCTCATTATTTTGTAAGCGAAAATACTTGAAGGTTGATTTGATAGAGATGCTCTTTATCCATTTCATTTCTTTCCATTTCCATCAGTTTCCGGCCAGCTTCATGAATTATCTCTTTCATAGCAAGTATAGATTTCTCAGATGCGCAAAGCGTGAGGACATTCAAATCTCTTCGATGAGAGGCCACCGCTGTGACGCTTTCGCGTGCGATTTCACAAGCTTTTTGATGGTATCGAATCGATGCAAGAGCTTTAACTTTTCTATCTGGAAAAACTTGCTTATCCGTCAGCACCAATCTTTTTCTATCGCTATCGAAACAGATGAGCTCTAGTTTTTGTAAAAGTAGCATAGATTTTTCAATTCGTTTTGGAGTGATTTTCATAAATAACCGATCATTAATCCAATCCGGGTCATTTTGAAAGTCATCTAGTCCGATCATTTCTCTGAGAACGGGATTGTACCACTCTTCGTAATACTCGAGTGTCTGTTCTTGGCTTTCATCATTTAAGAAACGCGAACGAAGCTGAATGAGATCGTTCATACAGGCTTCGCGAATAGTAGGATTTCTTGAATTATTATGCTTAACGAGCAGTAAAAAATGCTTCTTTTTTTCAAAACTAAATTTTAAGGATTCGCTCATTTTTTCGGCAGAGGCCTCACTCAGGTCTCGTCGATGTGTCAACACTTGCCAGATTACGTTACTCTCAGAGAGACCAATGGCAGAAGAGAACTTTGCATATGAGTAGGATTTCCTAGTGGTCTTTAAAGACTCGTAAAGCTTCGCCAAAAAGTCACGATAATCCATGAATTGCATGACATCAATTTTCGATGCAAAATCCAAGATCTTCGTTTGAGAGACTCCTTCGGGGGAGCCCGACCGCTTAGGCGATCGGGCTGCCGTTTTTGTTTTGGTGATTCCCGTTTTCATTGCGTCTATCCTTATGTTTTAAACAGGAAACCCCAATCCAAATTAAGACTCTGAAACTTCGGACTCAGCTTCTCCGTCGCTTTCGCCATCTTCAAGTTCACCATCGTCGTTGTCATCTTTGCCGAATTTTGCTGATGACTTTATTTGCTTCTTCATATCCGAATAAAGACCAGGGTTATTCGCCTTATCAATTACAATCGTGCCACTAAAATCTTTAACGGCTTTAGAGAAATCAATGCCCGTAAACCAAGCGGCAGGTTTGAATGCGATCACGAGCGAGTTAACAACTTCGGGTTGCATGTTAGCACCTTGTGCGCCCGTGAGTTTAAAATCCTCGCTCAAGTCTAGAGCATACGTGAAGGGTACAGTGGTGGT
>JACMPP010000065.1 GCA_014377445.1 Oligoflexus sp. | reverse complement strand
GGGGTCTTGATGTTTCACGTGGAACACTCCCTTGCGTTTTGGGGTCTTGATGTTTCACGTGGAACACTCCCCTGAGTTTTGGGGTCTTGATGTTTCACGTGGAACACTCCCCTGAGTTTTGGGGTCTTGATGTTTCACGTGGAACACTCCCCTGCATTTTGAGGTCTGGATGTTTCACGTGGAACGTTCTCCCCTGCATTTTGAGGTCTGGATGTTTCACGTGGAACGTTCTCCGCTGTTTCAAGGCTCCTACGTTTCGCCTAAGATAATCCACCCCAACTACCAGGTGCGAATCCCTGGTCTCAAGGGCAAAGAATTTGGGGTTATTTGAGCCAAATTATTAGCTTCCCCTGGGCGGAGTTATCAATCCCCAAACTCTGGCTTTAGGATTCATGAACATCCGTCTTACTCATCACTTCTATCGGGAATCTAATAATCTGTGGTTTTCGAAGAGAAGTGAGTAATAGAGATGTCTGAACCGTTTCTTGGGTTAGTTTCTCACAATTAAACGCCAGCTTAAATTCAAACCCAGAAAGGAAGGGAATAGAGGTTTTCTGCGAAGTAAAAATCGATTTGAGCATTTGAGGAGTTATGGGGCAGGAATCTAAATTTCACTCTCTTGTTTTAATAAATCATTAGAAATGTGCTTAAAAGCTCTGCAACTCGATCCTAAAATTCAATTGTTGCTTAAAAAAATTTGAGAATTCACTTCTGCATCCATTAGACTCCAAAATTATAATTTTTTAGCTTTCTTGTGCATTTCGGCTCCAATTGATTTAAAAACCCATTACGAACTTCTATTTTCAAGCTTTTAATCATTCCATCTCTCAAATTATAAAAATCATCCTGATTTTTCTATTTTTGAAAAGAATGTCCGTTTTATGCAATGGTTTTTACCATTATTTTGTCAATTTCCTCTTATTTTGCATCAAACAAACAAAATTGATCCACTTTTGCTAATTCAAGTCAAACAGAAATAAAAATTTACGTATTGTGCAATAAAAGGCTATTTTTATTTTTTTTCTAGCCGTTTTGTGAATTTAGGTAATATTTAATCTATTTTTTTAAATTTTCAGGTTTATATAATCTGAATTTTTTTCCACAACTCATTTAGTCCCAATATGAGTGTTTTTTACTTCTATATTGCCTGCTATGAAAAAAATTCAATCATCTTTCGATAAATCGCTATTAGAGCTCACATTATTTCAAAAATTTTAAAGATCTTAATGGAATTGAGATTGTCAGAAGAAATTGAATTGATTTTTCTGATACGCAGATCAAAACCATTGAACACAAGAATATAAACTCGAAGTACAACGACAAGTTTTGGCCCTGCTTTGAAAAATGCATTCGAATGGAACTAAATGAGTGGTTTTCGCTGAAAAAAGAGGCTTTAAGAGAGGACGAAATCAGGAGAAAAACTGAATAAAAAAATGCCTACGTTCCACGTGAAACATAGGCAATGCGTCATAAATACTTGGTGAGTATTAGACTTTAGCAGAAAGGATGTAAGCGATGATGAAGCCCATGATCGCTTGGAATTCGATAAGAGCCAAAGCAATGATCATCGGTGTGAAAACTTTGTCAGCTGCAGTTGGGTTGCGAGCGATACCAGAAAGAGCGGCACCAGCTGCTTTACCTTGACCCATAGTTCCGCCGAGAGCAGCGAGACCGATTGCAAGTGCTGAACCGATAGCGACGAGTCCGCCGTTACCAGCAGCTGCTGCAGAAGAAGTAGCTTCTTGAGCAAATGCCAAAGAGCTAAGAGATACGCCGCCCAAGACTGCCATAAGACCAGTAAGATTACGTTTCATAAGTACTCCGGAGACTGAGAAAGTTTTAGTGATCGTGAGCGATCGCCATCGAAATATAGATGCCGCTTAGCAGTGTGAAAACAAAGCTTTGCAAGCAAGCTACCAACAGACCAAAAAACAACAGCATAGAAGGAAGAACTACCTTGGTTAGGCTCGTAAATACAGAGAGGACCAAGTGATCACCAAATATGTTGCCGTATAGTCGTAGTGCTAGTGATACAGGGCGAACGAGCAATCCAATAATTTCGATGCCGAAAATGAGTGGAGCAAGCAGGAGCAGAGGTCCAGCGAAGTGCTTAAGATAACCAAAGAGTCCGTGCTCCTTGATACCAGCACCGTTGAAGACGAGAAAGATGAAGAGGCCGATCACGAGATTGGTCGAGAAACTCTCCGTAGCCGGTGTGAAACCAGGCACGAGGCCGGTCATGTTGCTGACGAAAATAAAGAGGAAAACACCGAAAAGCGTCGACAAAAATGGTGCAGATTTCTCTGGGCCGATGATGTTGTTCGCGAGGTCATGGATGAATTCCATAACAGTTTCGACGATGCCGCGAAGATCAAATTTACCGCTGGGAACAACGTCCGAACCGGCTTTTTGCACGCGACTCTTGTAGAGAAGACCGAGAATGAAGGTCAGAAGCAAGGTAAGGAAAGAACCGATGACGGGCTTCCAGTCTTCCATCTGATGGTGATCCATGCCGAAACTATGAAGAAGGAATTCGTAATAGCTGATGATCGGGGCATCGCCGCCGCCTTCAGCTAGTCCAATTGTGCTCCAGCACAGGGCCGACAAAGATGTAAATATCTTAAGCGTCTTCTTTGTCATGTAGACACAATCCTTTCATCTAAACCAGTTTTAAAACGGATTACTTTACTAACTGATTTCTACGGTAATGAACAGTTCAAAATGCAGGTCTCACATTCGTTACGACGGTGACGAAGGACCGATGCTTTTCATATACGAAAAGAGCAAAAGGCTCGTCAAAAGAAAGAGCGAAAAGAGCGAACCCATCGCGATGTAGAGCCCTGGGAGCTTCCATAAAACGATTAAAGTGTACATGGCGGCAATTAACCCGACAAATTTAACTGCTGTTCCAATCAGAAGCCCCGTCTTCAGACGAGGCGTCGCAACTCCAGTCTGGGAGACAGCTACAAGGCCTGCGTAGATGCGGGATAGAAGAATATAGTTCAGAGCGAAGAGAATATAACCGGCAAGCAGCGCCAGTCCTATCTTTCGATCCTCTAACAGCGACATGATACCAAGCAATATGGCTATCCCAAGTCCCAGAATAAGAAGTGTCTTTTTAAGCGTTCCTGCTGTCATTTTCTGTCGCACCTTTTTCGCTAGCCGCTTCTGATGTCCGTTGATCTCTCATCAGGACGCGGAGTACGACATACCAAGAGCGTGCGATGAGAAGCAAGCCTAAAACGTAAGTCACTGACGCCCAGTCAAAGCCTTTGGGATAGTGCGCATTCAACCACTGAGCGCTGTAATATGCCGCTGCCATAGAGGCTATGGCCTCAAAGTTGGCACCCATCACCAAGCCAAATTTATGAAACTGAGTCATCGGGAAGATACTCCTTCAGGAGAAAGAAAGTCATTTTATACAGGAACTCTTTTTGACACCGCATTGTCCGTCAGCGACAGTTTATCCACAAGCAAAAAAGAGACTTAACATATTGTTATTATACGTGAAATAAAGATTTTCTTTGGCCTTGATAAGCGAAAGGAGCCTGTGGTAGCTTTTTTGCTTCTCACAGTCATCTCGTCCTTATAAATAGAACGTCCCGAGCAATTGTTCGCCAGCAGGATCTCATCGATGCAAACCAGTTTCCCCCAGTCGCTACCGTCAAAACTTGTGCAGCCCGAAACCGAAGGCGCGCAAGACACCTGGCTGCGCATGAAAGATACGCTACACCAGATGATGGCGGAGGATGAGTTCAAACGCTGGATCGAACCTTTGCGTTCCAAACTTGTGTCTGACTCCGAACTGATCATCAGCTTTCCTGATATGGCCTCCTATCAGAAAGTCCTTGGTAGTTATATGGATCAACTCGACTACTGCAAGGCGACGCTGGGACTTTCTGTATTGGTTCGTTTTGAAATTGAGGGCACGGAAGCCAACGATTCCGAGACTCTTGAGCATCTCGATTACTTCGCCGATATCGCGCCGCCTCCGGACGTCTATCCCGATCCCAATCCAGCCGCGCCGCCCGATGACTTCAAAGAAAGTCCCAATACGATTGCGCGGGCTCTCACGCTCCAGTCTCAACTCAATGTCGAATATACCTTCGAAACCTTTGTAAACGGTCCCAGCAACCAGTTTGCCCACGCATCCTGTCTCGCTGTCGCCGATGCACCTGGTCAGACCTACAACCCACTTTTTCTTTACGGGGGCACCGGTCTCGGTAAAACCCACTTGCTTCATGCCGTGGGCAACCGCGTGCTCAAAGCCAGGCCCAACGCTGTGATTACCTATATCACCAGCGAACGTTTCATGAACGAGATGATCTACTGCTTACGCTTCAACAAGATGTGGGACTTTCGACGTAAGTACCGAAACTGCGATGTTCTACTGGTCGATGATATTCAGTTTATCTCGGGGAAAGAGCGCACTCAGGAAGAGTTCTTCCACACTTTTAACGCCCTTTACGAATCCAAAAAACAGATCGTCGTCACGTCCGATATCTTTCCTCAGGACATTCCCGACATTGAGGATCGGCTTAGAAACCGCTTCCAGTGGGGCTTGATCGCCGACATCCAAGCGCCTGATATCGAGCACCGGGTGGCGATTTTGATGAATAAAGCAGAGAAACAAGGCATTCTCCTCAAAACCGAGGTGGCCGAATATATTGCGACTCACGCCAAAGGCAACATCCGCGTGCTCGAAGGAGCTCTGCGCAGGGTTATTGCCTTTGCCGCTCTACAGGGTCGGCCCATTAATACCCAGCTAGCATCAGAGATCCTCCAGGATATCCTGGTCGACAAAAACGATAGTTCCATTTCGGTTGAGACTATTCAGAAGATCGTAGCGGATCACTTTAAGCTTAAGGTTGCTGATCTTAAGTCCAAAAAGAGGCACCGCGCTTTGTCAGTGCCAAGACAGATTGCGATGTATCTTTCGCGAGTTCGTACGCAGTGTTCCTATCCGGAAATTGGCGCAACCTTCGGCGGTAAGGATCATACGACGGTGATGCATGCTGTGAAAAAAATCGAAAAAGATCGTAAGAAAGATCTAGAACTGCGGTCTCAGGTGGAAATGATCGAAAGAAAGCTCGATCAGATTACCTAGTTTTATAGGGTTTGAGCTTGTGGATAACCCTGTGGACAAGCTGTGTATAAGTTGTGGATAGAATCGGCTCGAAAGTTATCCACATTTCTATCCACAGGGTTATCCACAAGTTTTCCACAGCTTTTGCACAGGCAAATTTGTCGAATAAAGAAGTGATTTCAATACGATGGCGAGTTATCCACTTTTTTGGTCGTCACCTACTACTACTACTATCTGTAAATAAATATAACTTCTTAATAAAGAAGAAGATTGCCCGGAGAAACCCGATGAGAGTGAAAGTCGACAAGGCCCAACTCAGTACCGCTACATCAAGATCCCAAGGTGCTATGACTGAGCGCAACCTGGCGCAGATTGGCTTTAGAGCAAGTAAGGGCCAATTGGAACTGACTGCGGCAGATCGAGTGATAGCCATCTACTCCAGCTTCGACTGCGAAGTTCTGGAAGAAGGCACAGTCTTCGTTCCAGCCAAGCTCTTCTCCGATGTCGTAAGAGAGCTCCCAGAGGGCCAGGTCGAGTTTTATGAAGAACGTACCCAGGTCGTCCTCATCGCCGGCGAGAAGCGCGAATTCACGATGAAGCTGCCGAAGATCGAAGATCGCTCTTGGCAGGAGCCACTTCATTTTGATGGGGCACTTGAAGTCGCTCTTCCCTGTGATAAGTTGGCCTATGTTATCGATCAGGTGCAATTCTGCGTCGTAACGGACTCGCCAAGAAACTATGGCTCGGTTGGTTATCTTCATCGCCCGACCGACAAAAACCTTCGTCTCGTCGGAACGGATGGTTATCGTTTGTCCTATGCAGAAGTGGACTTGGATCTCCCAGCCGAATTTTTGAAATCCGGTGTATGCCTTTCCAAACGGGCTCTCCAGGAATTGCAGAAGATGTGTTCGGAAGGTTTTGCTGAGATCATTCTTGCCATCGCGCCCGATCAGACGACTCTCGAAGCGCGTCTTCCAGGTTATCAACTCTTCGTAAGGCTTTCTGCCGTGCGTTACCCGAACTATTTTGGGGTCCTTCCGAAGAACAATGCGAGCGCTGTAAAGGTGCTAAGACCCTATCTCCAAAACGTCGCGAAACGCGTACTGCTAGCCTCGGACAAGACCCGTGCTTTGCAGTTGTGCTTTTCAGATTACTCGCTTACCCTTAGGTCGCGGACTCTAGGAAGCTCTGAAGGACAAGAAAGTATCGCTTTGGCGGATTACTGTGACGGTAATCGTGAGCTAGCGATCAACGGCAAATTTCTGACTGACGTATTCTCAACTATGTCGAGCGATGAAGTAACGATCAACTTCGGATCTGATGAAGATCCCGTGGTTATAGTTCCTTTTACAGAACCTGCCAGTTGCCACTCGATGCATGTCTTGGTGCCCATTAAGGAAAGCTAAAGGATGGATATGACGAACCCAGAATCGACAGGTGATTTATCTCGTCCAACGCCTGCTGGATCAGAAAGTCAGGGATATACTGCTGATAATATTCAGGTTCTTGAAGGCCTCGATGCCGTGCGTAAGCGCCCGGGTATGTACATCGGCTCGACCTCGGTCGACGGTCTTCATCACCTTGTGTATGAGATTGTGGATAACTCTATCGATGAAGCCATGGGTGGGCATTGCGATAAGATCGAAGTCACACTTCACATCGATGGCTCAGCCTCTGTTCGGGACAACGGCCGCGGTATTCCCGTGTCTATTCACCCGAAAGAAGGCCGTTCTGCGGTTGAAGTTGTTATGACCGTTCTCCATGCTGGTGGTAAATTCGACGATAAAGCCTTTGCTTTCTCGGGTGGATTGCACGGCGTGGGCGCCTCTGTTGTGAACGCTCTATCCGAGTGGTGTACGGTTGAAGTTCGTCGCGATGGGAAAGTGCACAAGCAATCCTATCAGCGCGGTAAACCCGATGCTCCGCTCTCTGTCATCGGTTCGACTGACGAACACGGTACTTATACGACTTTTAAGCCCGATCACGAGATCTTTGCCGATACGACTTTTGTCTTTGAGACGCTCACACGCCGTCTAAAAGAACTAGCATTCCTCAATAAAGGCCTACATATCGTCCTCACCGACGAACGCACCGATCAAGTCGCCGACCTTAAATTTGAAGGCGGTCTCGTTTCTTATTGTGAATTTCTCGCGAAGGGCAAAAACCCGCTTCACGACAAATCTCTCTATATTTTCGGACAAACCTTCAACGATACCCAACAAATCCTGGGTCAGGTTGAAGTCGTTCTGCAATGGACTGATGCGTATAACGAGAGCATTTTCTCCTTCGTGAACAACATCAACACGATGGAAGGTGGTACTCACCTTACCGGCCTTAAAGCTGCGCTAACCCGCGTAGTGAACGGCTTTGCAGAATCTTCAGGGATGCTCAAAACCTTTAAGGATGGCATCACCGGCGAAGATATTCGCGAAGGTCTCGTGGGCATCTGTTCGGTTCGCGTGAAGAACCCAGAGTTCCAAGGTCAGACCAAAACCAAGCTCGGTAACACGGAAGTGCGTACCTGGGTTGAGACTGTCGTGTCGGAGAAACTCACCGACTATTTCAACGAAAACCCATCGGTCGTCCGCCGTATTATTCAAAAAATCATCGATGCCGCCCGTGCGCGTATCGCTGCGAAAAAAGCCCGTGAATTGACTCGCCGGAAAGGTGCTCTCGATTTCGCGGGCCTTCCAGGCAAGATGGCTGACTGTCAGTCAAAGGATCCTGCGGAGTGCGAACTTTTCCTGGTCGAGGGTGACTCGGCGGGTGGTTCGGCAAAACAAGCGCGTGATCGCCGTGTTCAGGCGGTTCTCCCCCTTCGCGGTAAGATCCTAAACGTTGAGAAAGCCCGCTACGATAAGATGCTTTCCTCGACAGAGATCAAGCTGCTCATCAAAGCCATCGGTACCGGTATCGGTAAAGAAGACTTTGATATCAGCAAAATCCGTTATCAAAAAATCGTGATCATGACAGATGCGGACGTCGACGGCGCTCACATTCGAACCCTTCTCCTCACGTTCTTCTTCCGTCAAATGCCAGAGATCATCGAACGCGGTTATCTCTACATCGCGCAACCGCCTTTGTATAAATACAAAAAAGGCAAAGTTGAGCGTTATCTTAAAGACAATCGGGAGCTCCTCGAGTTTTTGAGCGACACCGGCATGAGTAACCTCGAAGTGAAAGACTCATTGGGTCGTTCACTGGATAAGGTTGTTGTCAAAGGCCTCATTTCGAAGTTTGCCCGTTATACCGAACTTCTCGATATGGCAACCAAACGCCGGGCGCGTGGCGTCATCCAATACATACTCGATCACTCGGCAATCGATGCGACATCGATGGCCACTGAAGAGAGTGCGACAGCCTTGATGGAAGAGATCAGCAAGCACATCGACAGCCAGGGCTCACGCAGCCACGCCGTCGGTAGTGTGGTCTTCGATCAGGAATACAGTCGCTTTAAAGTTCTTATCGAAACCGTTATCAAAGATGTTCCTCGTGTGTCTACTGTGGATGCCACACTGTTCGCCAGTGGTGAAATCACAGAATTGCGTCGAATTCGTAAACAGATCGAAGAGATCGCAATTGCACCTTTCACCTTTGAACGCATGGGTAAGGGCAAGCCAGAAAAATCAGAGTTGGAAGAGGATCCTGCAACTGTTGTGACCAACAGCTCGCGCAGTGGTCGCCTTGCCAGTCTAGAAGAACTCCGAGACTTCGTCGTTGCCGAGGGCCGCAAAGGTGCCTACGTCCAGCGCTATAAAGGTTTGGGTGAAATGAACCCTGATCAGCTTGCTGAGACGACTATGGAAACGGATAAACGCACATTGCTCAAGATCGAGATCCAGGATGCGATTGAAACAGATCTTCTGTTTAGCTGCCTCATGGGTGACGATGTTGAACCACGCCGCGAATTTATCCAGACCAATGCATTGAACGTTAAGAACTTGGACGCTTAAGGGAAGATCATGGAACACGCAAATGTGCAGCTGATTCATATTGAAGATGAACTCAAAACGTCGTTTCTCGACTACTCGATGAGCGTTATCGTCTCGCGTGCTCTTCCAGATGTGCGCGATGGCCTTAAGCCTGTTCACCGCCGCGTTCTCTTCGCGATGCATCAAATGCGCAACTATTATAACCGTCCTTATTTGAAATCGGCTCGTATCGTCGGTGACGTTATCGGCCGTCTTCACCCGCACGGTGACTCTTCGGTTTACTTTGCTCTGGTTCGTTTGGCGCAAAGTTTCTCGATGCGTTATCCCCTGGTCGACGGTCAGGGCAACTTCGGTTCTATCGACGGCGATATGCCGGCGGCTATGCGTTATACCGAAGTCAGACTTGAAAAGCTTGCTGAGCAGCTCCTGTCCGATATCGAAAAAGATACTGTCGATTTTGGGCCGAACTACGATAATAAAGAGGAAGAACCACTCGTTCTTCCGACCCGTTTCCCCGCGTTGATCGTCAACGGTGCCAGCGGTATTGCCGTTGGTATGGCGACGAACATTCCACCCCACAACCTGGGCGAAATTCTCGACGCGCTCTTGGCTGTTATCGAAGATCCGGCTGTTACCATTGAAGATTTGATGCAGTACGTGCATGGCCCTGACTTCCCAACTGCCGGCCTTATCTACGGCCGTGGTGGGATTCAGCAGGCTTACCTTACTGGTCGCGGTTCGATCAGCATGCGGGCCCGCGCCCATGTGGAAGACCTTGCCAACGGGCGGCAGCGTATCATTGTCACTGAGCTTCCTTACCAGGTCAACAAAGCTAACCTCATCGAAAAAATCGCTGACCTCGTCAACGAAAAACGTCTCGAAGGCATCAGCGATCTCCGCGATGAATCCGCTCAGGAAGAAATCCGCATCGTTATCGAGCTGAAAAAAGGCGAAATGGGCGAGATCCTGCTCAATAACCTATTCAAGCTCACACCGATGCAGACGAGCTTTGGTGTCAACACAGTCGCTCTCGTCAACGGTATTCCCCGCATCCTGAATCTCAAGGACATCCTTGAGCAGTTCTATTATCACCGTAAAGAAGTCGTCATCCGCCGCACAGCCTTTGAGCTGAGAAAAGCGGAAGAACGCGCACATATCTTACTCGGTTTGAAGATCGCTGTCGAAAATCTCGACGAAGTCGTGCGCATCATTCGGGCATCGCCTGACAGCGATGCCGCCCAGCTTGAGTTGATCGCTCAGTTCACTCTGAGTGAGATCCAGGCCAAAGCGATTCTCGATATGCGTCTCTCGCGCCTCACCGGCCTTGAGCGCGATAAGATCGCCAGTGAATACGCAGAATTGATGAAAGTTATTGAAGATCTAAAAGACATCCTGGCAACGCCATCGCGCGTCATTGCGATCATCAAAGACGAAATCAAGGAACTGCGCGACAACTTCGCCGATGAACGCCGCACCGAAATCGTCGCCAGCGACGCCGATGAATTCACGATGGAAAGTCTCGTGGCCGACGAAGAGGTGGCGGTTGCCATCACGCACGCCGGTTATGTGAAACGTACGCCCATCACTGATATCCAGGCACAGAAGCGCGGCGGCAAAGGCCGTTCAGGTATGAAGACCAAGGCCGACGATGTCGTGCGTGATCTCTTTATCACTTCGAATCACCAGTCGCTCATGTGCTTCACCGATATGGGCCGGGTTTACGAACTCAAAGTTTACAGATTGCCTGAAGTCGCTCTATCCGGCCGTGGGGCCCACTTTGCCAACCTCATCAAGCTTACAGCCGATGAAAAAGTTGTCTCAGTCCTTCCGGTTAAAGAGTTCGTTGAAGGCAAATATATCCTCTCGGTCACAGCACAGGGTTATGTGAAGAAGACCGATCTCATGGCCTATTCCAATCTTCGTCAGACCGGTATTATCGGGCTGAAACTGGAAGACGGAGATCGTTTGATCGATTGTAAGATCACTTCGGGTGATCAACACATTCTCCTCGCGACCAAACTCGGCAAGGCGATTCGCTTCGACGAGAAAGAGACAAGGCCTATGGGCCGCTCAGCGCGCGGTGTTACCGGTATTAAGTTCAGCGATAAGAACGATGAAGTTATCGGCGTAGCGGTCGTAAACAACACCGACTCGATCCTTTCGGTCTGTGAAAACGGTTACGGTAAACGCACACCGATCGAGGAATACCGGACGCAAACCCGTGCTGGTAAAGGTATCTACACGATCAAAGTCACCGAGCGTAACGGCCCGGTTGTCGGTATCCTTCAGGTTGCGGCAGACGATCACCTCATGGTTATGACCTCGGGTGGTAAAGTCATGCGTTTCACCGTTGCGGAAGTGGGCCTCATAGGCCGCCTCACACAAGGTGTTCGTTTGATGAACGTCGATGCGGGTGAGAAGATCATCAGCCTCGCGAAAATCCAACGCATTGAAGGCGAAGACATTCAGGAAATAGGCGAAGAAGGCAAAATCACAATCGCAGCCGTCGATGACGCTGAGATTGAAGAGGCCGATGCAGATCTCGATGAGGGTGACGCAGACAGCGACAGCGATGCTGATACTGGAAGCGATGACGAAGGAAACGCAGAATAATGCAAATCGATCGCCAAACCGTGGAAAAAGTAGCCCGCTTGGCTAATATTCAGCTCTCCGAGGAGGAGATCGAATATTACCAAGGGCAACTGGGTTCAGTTCTGGATTACATGCAGCAGATTCAAATCGCTGCAGACCAGCTCCCCGACGATTGGCGAGCCGATACCTCCGGGACTCCTTGCCCAGAGCGAATAGATGAGGCAAAACCTTCCTCAGTTATTGAGAAGGTCTTGCAGAGCGCTCCCAAAGTCGTGGGCACTGCGTTTCAAGTCCCCAGGATTATTGAGTGAGAGCTCCGGAGCACAGTGATGTCCAGTTTTGATCCCATTCAGATTAGCGCCAGCGAAATTGCAAGCGCGGTGAACGAAGGAAGTCTTAAGGCTGCCGACGTCGCCTCAAGCTTCCTCCAGCGCACTGAAGATTTGCATCGGGATCTTAACACCCATGTATTTTGGGATAAGGAAGCGGTTTTTAACGAAACCGAAAAACAGCTCGACTACATTGAAGCGGCTCGCCGCGCCCAAAAGCACTTGCCGCTGGCCGGTGTTCCCGTTGCCATCAAAGATAATATTATGGCTGAAGGTGCCATCGTTAGCTGCGGATCGAAGTTCCTCCAGAACCATCGCGCCGCTTACGATGCCACTGTCATTCGCCAGCTCAAACAAGCCGGAGCCATCCTACTCGGTCGCACGAATATGGATGAATTCGGTATGGGTTCTTCGAACGAAAACTCCGCCTTCGGGCCCGTTCGTAACCCTTGGAATCGTGGTCATGTATCGGGCGGATCGTCGGGTGGTTCAGCTGCGGCCGTCGCCGCCGGTATGTCCGCTTTGGCACTTGGCAGCGACACGGGCGGATCCGTCCGCCAGCCCGCAAGCTTTTGCGGCGTTCTCGGCCTCAAGCCAACCTATGGCGCTGTAAGCCGTTATGGACTTGTCGCCTACGCCTCCTCCTTCGATCAAGTGGGTCCTATCGCACGCAACGCTCGCGACCTCGCAAGGACCTTCGACCTTCTTCGGCAACACGATCCGCTCGATGCCACTTCGGTTGACACGAGCCCCTTCGAAAAGACCGAAGCCGGTCTCGAACGCCCCCTCAAAGGCCTGACGATCGGAATCGCTGAAGAACTTCTCGCCGAAGGACTTGAAGAAGACGTTCGCAAGTCGTTCTACGAAAGCCTCGAGCACTACAAAGCACTGGGCTGCATCATC
Organism: Oligoflexus sp.; assembly: GCA_014377445.1. Taxonomy (GTDB): domain Bacteria; phylum Bdellovibrionota_B; class Oligoflexia; order Oligoflexales; family Oligoflexaceae; genus Oligoflexus. Next base: position 42,614 of record JACMPP010000065.1, on the reverse strand, counting down.
AAAAACGTCTCGCTGCCGAACCTTCGCCACAGCATCCCCGCGTATTACATCTTGGCGACCGCCGAGGCTTCGTCAAACCTTGCCCGCTTTGATGGTATTCGTTTTGGAGTCCGCGCCCCGAAACCAGGGATCAGTCTCAAAGAACTCTACGGGCAATCCCGTAGCGAGGGCTTTGGTCGCGAAGTGAAACAGCGCATTATGCTTGGGACTTACGTCCTCTCGTCCGGGTATTACGATGCCTATTATGCCAGGGCCAATCGCGTTCGCGAACTCATTCGCCGTGATTTTGAAGCTGTGTTTGCGAGTGGAGTCGACATGATCGCCACGCCTACAGCTCCTACGACAGCCTTCGCTTTGGGCCAAAAAACCCAAGATTCCCTAGCTATGTATTTAATGGATATCTATACGATCGCAGCCAACCTCTCGGGTATTCCTGCCCTTTCGCAGCCTATCGATCTCGATCGAAAAGGTCTGCCGATCGGATTGCAATTGATGGGAAAAGCCCATCATGAAGGGGAGCTGCTCAGGAGTGCCTATCAGTATGAGCGATACAAGCGTTGGTCAGAGCGACCAAAATTCTAAGGGCCCACTAGCCAAATACGAGCCTGTCATCGGGCTTGAAATTCATTGTCAGCTCAGCACTGCCTCGAAGCTTTTCTGCGCCTGTAAAACTGATTTCGGCGCTCTCCCCAATCAACATACCTGTCCTCTCTGTCTCGGCCTTCCCGGGGTTTTGCCTGTTATCAACAAAACAGCTGTCGATTACGCCATTCGCATGGCTTTAGCCGTCGGTGCCACGATTCGCGAAAGAAGCGTTTTTTCTCGCAAACAATACTTTTATCCCGATTTGCCCAAAGGTTTTCAGCTCACCCAGTACGATCTGCCTTACTGTGAGCACGGTCATCTGACTCTCGATAACGGTCGTCGTATCAATATCGAACGCATTCACATGGAAGAAGACGCGGGCAAAAACATTCATGGGGACAACGCAAGTTACGTCGATCTCAACCGAGCCGGCACGCCTCTGCTTGAGATCGTTTCCGCCCCCGAGATGCACAGTGCCGAAGAAGCGGTTGATTACCTGCGCAAGATTCACGCGATCGTGCGTTACCTCGGTATCTCTGATGGCAACATGGACGAAGGATCCTTTCGCTGTGACGTGAACATTTCGCTTCGCCCACGCGGTGCCACCAAGCTCGGCACCCGCACCGAAATCAAGAACGTCAACTCCTTCCGAAACGTCGAAAAAGCCATAGCTTACGAAATCATGCGCCAGGCCGATGTCCTCGATTCCGGCGATTCGATCCGCCAGGCCACGCTGCTTTTTGATGCTGCTTCGGGCCGCACGGCTCAGATGCGTAGCAAGGAAGATGCCCCTGATTACCGCTATTTTCCTGAGCCCGATCTCGGTCCACTCTATATTTCATCCGATCGCATCAAGGCTATGGCCGCACTGATCCCTGAGCTGCCTGAAGCCAAAAAAAAGCGTTTCCAAGATGATTTCAACATCCCGGAAAGTGATGCAGCCCAGCTCACTGAACAGGTTGAACTCGCCGCCTTCTTTGAAAGCGTCGTGGCAAAAGTTGATGGCAAGGTGGCACCTAAGATCGTAGCCAACTGGATCAACACAGAATATATGCGTGAATTCAATAATCGCCAAAGCAAGTGGGCGAAGCCCATTCTTTCGAGTGACGCCCTAGGCGAGCTTTTGCGCTATCTTGGCGAAGGCATGATTTCTGGAAAGATCGCGAAGACAGTCTTTGAAGAGATGCTGGAGAATGGTCAAAGTGCGAAAGCCATCATCGATGCCAAAGGTCTGGTGCAGATCTCGGACACCTCGGAAATCAACAGTGTCGTCACCGATATCATCGCTCAGTTTCCCGATCAAGTTGCTCAGCATCGCGCGGGCAAACCCAAGGTTTTCAGCTTTCTCGTCGGGCAGGTTTTGAAGGTCTCTCAAGGCAAATTCAATCCCGCCCTGGTCAACTCTTCGCTAAAGGATGCCCTTGATGGGGACGCGCGAAACTCTTGAGGCCGAACTCCTCAAGGAACAAGCCTCAGGTTTTTTCAGCGACGTTTACGTCGAAGCCGGACGTCTCGATCAGAGTTCGGCAGCTTATTCCTTTGGCGACACCTCCTCGCTTTTTGATCTCGCGAGTCTGACCAAGGCACTCGCGACCGGTCCCCTTACCCATCATTATCTTCGGGACCATTCCTTCGAAATATCCGCTCCGCTGAAGGAATGGGTTCCGGCTGATTGGCAGTCGGCCTTTTCCTCCGATCTCATGAATCTCAGTGCTGAGGTTTTGCTTGCGCATCAATCCGGCCTTCCCGCCTGGCGAAACTTTTGGATGGGTCATCTGAACGAAGGCCCGGCTCCAGCGCCCTCTATCAAAAATCCGATCATTCCTGAGACCTTCGCTCGACTGAATACCTTGAGCACAGGGCCTGACACTTACTCCGACCTCGGCTACATCCTGCTCGGCTACGCTCTCGAAGCGACGGCAGGCCGATCTCTCCCGGCTCTGTGGGAGGCTTATCTCAAGCCTTTGGGCATGCTTTCCTCCGATCTCGGGTATCGTCCGCAGCTCAAAAGCTCCGAGAGTTTCGTTCCCAGTGCCTACTGTGCGATTCGTGAACGTCTTTTGCTGGGTGAAGTGCATGATGAGAACTGCGCAGCCCTAGGAGGTGTCGCCGGCCATGCAGGTCTCTTCGGACGAGGTCCTGCCGTTGGAGACTTCTTGAGAAAGCTCTCCCATTCGATCGAAGGATCCGCCTATCTCAAGATCAATCACGATCTGCTTGCCGCTCATTCTTTCGAAGGCCTGAGCGGCATGCGCCGTGGCAATGGCACAAGCGCTGCTCTCTTTGCCGATGGCAAAGGTATGGGCCACCTTGGTTTCACCGGCACCGCCTTCTGGATGGACCTCCCTTCGAAACGCTATGCGATATTTCTTAGCAACCGAGTCATCAGCGGCCGCCTCAACCCTCACACGACCACCGTCCGCCGGCAGGTCTTTGGGCTTCTCAATGAACTCGCCTAAGCAGATCGCAGTCCTCGGTCGGGGCATCGCTGGTCTTTGCGCCGCCTATCACCTGGTCAAAGCCGGTTTTCATCCGACAGTTTTTGGTAAAAAAAGCGGACCCGAGACAGCTTCCCGAGCCGCCCAGGGAGTTCTTTGCAACAAGGGACTCATTTTTTTTGATTCCCCTTTATTCAAGGCCAAGGTCGAAAGTCTCGCGACGATGCAGGTCTTCCTGACCGAACTGGAAAAAGTGTCGGGCCATCCTATCCCCCGTTTCTTCCGAGGCGTCAGCGAACCCTTTTGGACCGCCGAGGATTTTCAGGCCACGGTCTCCCGCGTCTATCGACACAAATTCTGGGGCTGTCATCAGTCAGAAGCGCGAGGCCCTTGGCTAAGCCTTCCAGGAAGCTTGTATTTACCCCTAGGCGAGCTCTTTTACCCAAATGATGGATGGTTCGACCCCTCGGCAGTCCTCGACGCTCTGGAGGCGTATTTAGATGCTCAGGGGATTGGCTTGCTCGATGAGAAGGTTCTGGAATTTGGAGATGGGGATCAAGGGAAGGTCAAACTGAAGACAGATCAGCAGGAGCTGAGTTTCGATACGGTGATCGTCGCCACGGGTGCAGGCACGGAAGAGTTATGGAAACAACTCGGTCTAGCCGATCAACGCATGTTTTTGATAGGCGGACAAACCTTGCGCATCAAGCGTTCCCAGGCGATCGAAACGAAGATTTTGGTGAAAGGCAATCAGTCCGTCGCACTCCTGCCTGAGCTGACCATTCTCGGATCCACATCTTGGAAAGGCTTTGTGTCCGAGTCGCTTGAGGCGGACGCCGCCGAACTTCTGGCCAAGACTGAGGCAAGCTTTGGACTTCATCTCGCAGGCGAAACTGAGTCCAGGACAGGCGTTCGGCTGCGTTTCAAAGACCGCATGCCGCTCGTAGGCTGGGTTTCAAGCGGCCCTTACGCCAAAAAAGTCTATTTATTAACGGGATTTTATAAAAACGGGATGCATCTCGCTGAGACATGTGCGCAGGAGATGATTTTGGACATAGTCGGAAGGAGTGAAGAACGACGTTACGCAGGGTTTTCGCCGCTTCGCTTTTCTGTATAATTAATAGGCGAAGTAACCCATCAACAAAAGATCCATGCCAACTTGTGCTTTGTGGGCGAGTTTCTCTTTAACATCCTCTTCCGCCGTCTTGTTTTTTAGCCAACTATTCGTAAAAGGGTCAATTTGTTTAACGCTTATCGACTGTTGCTGCGAAACTGGGACAAAGATTGTTGTTCCCATTTTAAAGCCAACCGGCCCAAACTTGAAATCTAAAAGTAAATTAGTTCTAAGCGACATCGCTTTGAGGGACGACTTCACATCGTAGTAACGAGTCACATCAGTGGTTTTATCCGAGAGATGATCCATCGTGAAGGTGACAGTTGAGCTGTCCATATCGATGCCGTTGCCGAGATTCAAAGAGGCTACACCCCAGTCCCAGCGGAGGTAGTAGAAGTCGAGCCAATAGCCCAGCGATTTGCCTGTACCGATCGATTCCACATACTCTTCAAAGTAGAAATCACCATCTTTGTTATCGTAGTCGGCGCTGACGCGCTTCGGCGAAAAGGTCCGCGTACGCGCGCCAATGGCCAGCGTAAAGGATTTGAGGCCAAAGCCAACCTCACCGCCGACCCCGATCGCCTTCACTGCCGAATCCTGCGTCCACATCGAGTCAGCATTCAGGCCAAGTGGTGTATCGTAGACGAGGTTTTGATAGCTGACGGCGTCCTTTACTGGGAAAGCCCCAAAAAGCCCGATGTAGTTGGGGGCGACATAACCCTCTTCCACCGTTACCGGCGCGTTTTCGTCGATCGTGATCTTCACGTCTTTGTTGTCGATGTTTTCAATTTCCGCGCGCATACCGACGGTGATTTTTTCAACGTCCGCTTCTTTTTTGATCAATACGGATGAGGCCTTGGCCTTCGCAGCCCGCACGCGTCCGCAAGCGACCTTCTGGTCATTGGCATCGTAAAAGCAGACCTTCTTCTTTTTAAGAAAGCCTTCTTTCGAACCCTGATCCAAGATGATGAGGCGTTTGGGAGCTTTGATTTTTTTAACAGTTGCAGCATCGACCCCGCTCGCAGCGGTCAGGAGAAGCGCAAGGGCGACCCAGAGATTTGTGCGCACTTCAGCACCTCATAACCGTTTATTCAGACGAAATAGTACCCAATCAGATGCGGTAATAATCCACGGTGGGTACGCACCTTGATCTTTGTAATGAACCTGATTTGTTTCGAAACTGAAGGTTGCCAGGTAGCTTCCCTGCGCCAGCTTACTCATAAATTCAGATGGAATCGTCACGGTATCCTTGTCGACTGCGAAGCGGCAGGTCAGCAGAGTTTTAGCTGCATCTGCCGATTTTATCGTAATTTCAAAACGCGAGACATCCGAAGGAAAGAGAATGCGCGGCGCCAATTGTAAGAGATTCGCGTTCAATTCGATCGTCTCGGTTGCACCCGTGAGATTGCGGCTGACGATCAGGTGACTCGTCACCCCATCGCCCACGCTCAGCGACCCGATATAACCAGGAGGCAAACTTTCGAAGGAGAAGGGCTGCGCCTCCCATTGAAAATTCCACTTCCAGTTCTCCTGGCGGGCAGTCTGGTCATAGAACTCGATCAGACGGGTTGGAAAAAAGGGGTGCTGGATGGCAGCAGCGCTGGCAAAGCCTTCGGTCGTTACGGCTGAAAGACCCATGAGAGGACGTTTTTGAGTGTCTTCCAGGGAGCTGTTGCGGGCGAAAGGGATCGCCTCAGGCTTAGGATTGGCCGTGCAGGCCGTGGCTGGCACTTGACCTAATTTTGACTTGATGTCCTTAAGATTCAGCGCACTACCAAAGCGATAGCTGTAGATCTCCGCACTATTGCGTGGACTCGAATAGCGCACGACGACGAGATTGGAGGCCTTGGCATTTAAAAGGTCCTGGCCCTCATGAAATTCTTTCACAAAATGCGTAAGGAGAGTCGTGGTTTTGGGCCAGACATAGATTCGAAAGGAGAGAGGATAACCCGCCGTGAGACCAGGGATCTCAAGTTTTTGGGTCAGGCTCAGCTTGTCTTTTGGGCAGTCGACGCTCAGAGGCGAAGCCGGAGGAGGCGTCCCGCTCGGATCGTCGGCCCAGTATTCAACGCGGCATTTGTGCTCGTCTTTCAGACTAAAGCTGAGAAGACCGCTCTTCGCGTCTGAAACGCGTTCAAATTTGAGGCTATCCTGGTCAAGCATAGAAGTCACTTCGTTGCTTAGGAAGCCGCTCCTGATCTTGTTAGGAAGAATTTTACAGGCAGGCAGGAAAAGAATTGCCAGTACGACAAGTTTTTTAAACACAGCCAGCTCACGCGCTTAGGTTTTTAGAAGATGTTCCTTTCAGTCTAACAAGATCGAAATGACCCTGTAACCCCCCACCCGAATCCGTGCTGACTTATGTTTAAATTGTGAACGAAGCTTCTTGACCACTTAGGTCCCCTTAGGTAGCATAAACTCCCGTCTGGAATTCCTTAACGCACCGATGCGTAACTTCCCAATAATATTGCCCTTAATGAGAAAAAAGATGAGAAAGCGTCATCGCACGAAGTATATTTTCGTTACCGGAGGGGTCGTTTCCTCTTTAGGAAAAGGCATCGTTGCCGCCAGTCTTGGCTCACTTCTCGAAGGGCGAGGTCTGCGTGTGAGCATGACCAAATGTGACCCTTACCTCAACGTCGATCCGGGAACGATGAGTCCCTTTCAACACGGCGAGGTCTTTGTCACCGATGACGGTGCCGAAACCGATCTCGATATTGGTCACTACGAACGCTTTACGTCCGCAAGCCTCACGCGATTGAACAGTTTTTCAACAGGGCAGGTTTACGATCGCGTGCTGAGCAAGGAACGTCGAGGTGACTATCTTGGCGGAACCGTACAGGTTATTCCGCACGTTACCGATCAAATCAAAGAAAATATCTACGCTGGTTCCGAAGGAGCGGATGTCGCGATTATCGAAATCGGCGGCACCGTGGGTGACATCGAGAGTCTGCCCTTCCTCGAAGCCATTCGCCAGATTCGCTATGACCTTGGCGACGAAAACGTCCTTTATATCCATTTAACGCTCGTGCCCTATATCAACGCCGCGCATGAGTTGAAGACCAAGCCGACTCAGCACTCGGTGAAAGAACTTCGACAGATCGGTATCCAGCCGCACATTCTCGTTTGTCGCGCGGATCGTCCGGTTCCTGCTGAACTTCGCGAGAAAATTGGTCTCTTCTGTAACGTGAAACCAGAGCGTGTCGTCGACTGCCCCGACCTGGATTCCATCTACAAAGTTCCTCTCTATCTCCACGCGCAAGGCCTCGATCAGATCATCGTCGACAGCCTCAATATCTGGACACGAAACCCTGAGCTCAGCGATTGGCAGCGCATCCAAGACGCACTCGACCATCCGCTCGGGGCGGTGAAAATCGGCATTGTCGGCAAATACATCGACGTTATCGACTCTTACAAGTCTATCAACGAGTCTCTTATCCACGCGGGCATCGCCCACCAGGTTCGCGTCGAAACCATTTACTTCGATGCGGCAACGCTCAATCACGAAAACGTGGCAGAGCAGCTTCGTGGTCTCGATGGAGTCATCGTTCCTGGTGGCTTCGGCAACCGTGGGATCGAAGGCAAGATCGCTGCGATCCGCTATCTTCGCGAAAACAAAGTGCCCTTCCTCGGCATCTGTCTCGGCATGCAGCTTGCGGCCATCGAATTCGCTCGGCACAAACTCGGTCTGACCCAGGCCGACAGCCAGGAGTTCAACCCGTCTTCACCCGATCAGATTATTCACCTGATGGAAGATCAGAGGAGCCTCAAGGATTTGGGTGGGACGATGCGTCTCGGAGCTTATCCCTGCATACTCAAAGCGGGAACCAGAGCACGCGCAGCCTATGGTGAAGAGGCGATCTCGGAACGTCACCGCCATCGCTACGAATTCAACAACGCCTATCGGGAACGCTTTGAAGAAGCGGGCATGAAATTCTCCGGTCTATCCCCCGATGGCAAACTCGTTGAGGTGATCGAATTAAAGGATCACCCCTGGTTCGTCGGCGGCCAGTTCCATCCCGAACTTAAAAGCAAACCCATGCAGCCCCATCCTCTCTTCCGAGATTTTGTAGGTTCGGCTGTAGAAAGAAAAGACGCATGACCAAGAGTGAGCATAGCCCAGACACGATAATCGCTTGGGGTCGCGATGTGTTAGACGCCGAGAGCCAATCGCTCCTGGCTACGGCCCGTTCTTTGAATGCATCCTTTGTCCAAGCCGTGGAAACGATCATTGCCTCACAGGGCAAAGTCGTGGTCACCGGTCTTGGCAAATCCGGGCACATCGGCCGTAAAATTGCGGCGACCCTTTCGAGCACAGGAACAGCCTCGTTCTTCCTTCATCCGTCCGAAGCCCTTCACGGCGACCTCGGTATGATTCAGAGCGCTGATGTTGTCCTCGCCCTTGCATTCGGAGGAGAAACGCGCGAAACGGTCGAAGTCATCAAGTTCGCCAATCGGCGAAGCATTCCTGTGATTGCGATTACCGGAAAAATGGAATCTTCACTCGCTCGGCTGTCCGATGTCGTGCTCGACGGCGGTGTCGATCGCGAAGCCTGCCCTCTCAATCTCGCACCGACCACGTCCACGACTGTGGCCATGGGTCTCGGCGATGCTCTTGCCGTCGCGATCATGCGAGCGCGTGGATTTGAAAAACAGGATTTTGCGCAGTATCATCCGGACGGCAGTCTGGGCCGACAACTCTCGCTTGTTTCCCAGCACATGAAGACGGATTTGCTCGCCATTCATGCGGACGATGACTTCAGCAAGGTGCTCGAAATCATCACCGCCCATAACTACGGTATTGCCGGAGTCTTTGACGCAACAGAGAGGCTTATAGGAGCCATTACTGATGGCGACCTTCGCCGCACTCTGAAAACGGCTCGGGAAAATGTCTTTTCCATGAGCGCCAAAGACATCATGACGAAAAATCCCAAAACCATACTCAACGATCGACTCGCTCTCGATGCGGTCAAGATGATGGAGCATTCCCGTATCACGTCGCTCTTCGTTCGTGACGAGGCGGATCACGTCGTGGGATTGATTCGAATGCACGATCTTCTGGCAGCCAAAATTGTCTAGTCCTTTCCTGAAGCGCATTTCGTCTGATAAATTGGCCTTTCCCGCATAAAATCTTGGAAAAACTTATGCCTTCAGGCCCTTTCCTTGCATAGCCTTCGCTTCAATCCATCACCTTCCCTATGGTAGACTACGCCTGAGGACACAAACCCTCAGGAGTGGCCCATGGGAAAACACATCATCGTCGTCGCTTTCGTCTCTGCCTTTCTAGGGGCAGTGGTCGTATTCTTTCAGCGGAGCGAAAAGCAGGCCGTTAAGAAGCTCCAGGCGAAAGAAGTTGTATCGGAAAGACATTCCCGCATATCCATCGAAGACTTCGTCCTTTACGAATACGAAGACCATCACGCGACTGGCACCTTTCAAGGGAAGCTTGCCCAATTTCAAGATCCCGATACCCTCGAAGTTTTCGGCAGCGTTCGCGGCAATCGCCTAAAAGGCGAGCACAAGGAATTTGTGGCTTCGGAATCAGCCGTGATGCGTTTTGCATCCAAGGGATTGTCTGAGCTTGTTAAAGACGCGAAACTGCAAACAGTTGTCCTTGAAAATCAGGTCCGATTCGGTTCTGATGATGTGACGATGTTCACTGACTACGCAAAATATGATCACGCTACGGGCAAACTCGTTTCGGATCGTCCGGTTCGCGTGCAAAATCCTCAGGCCGATATGCTGGGGAAAAAAGGCTTTGAATACGATTCAAACACCCAAGACGTAAAAGTCTTTGGTCCAATGGAGGGCACCCTGGTTGATGTTCCTAAAAAGCCTTAATTTAAAATCTTTGCTTATCGCAGCCGCTTCTTTCGCGATCGCCGCGAGCATGCCGCTCCAGCTTGTGCGAGCGGATATCATCAACGACATCGATCAACTCGACAAAGAAAAGCCCGAAAAAGAGAAAGAAAAGAAGAAGGAAAAAGACAAGGATCAACCAACTAAGCCGAAGACTCAAAAGTCTAAGGATAAGGATGCGGGACCTATACCCACCCAGCCGAAAAAAGCAGAGTTGATTCCGGAGCCGGCCGAAGAAATGATTATTCCACCGCCAGCGGCCCGACCGAATAAGTCTGGAGCCAAGTCCAAGGGCAAATCCAAGGAACAAAGGCAGAAAGCCCCGGTCCATTTGCAAAGTGATGGCACCACAACTTATTCGAAAGATCGCTCGACAGTCGTGTTGGATAAAAATGTTGTCATCACTCAAGACGATATGCGCCTTGAATCCGACGAAGCCAAAATCACCTTGATTCCCAAAGCTTCCAAGGGGACATCAGAAGGTGGTGTAAAAAGCGCGCTATTGACCGGTAAAGTCGCTATTTCCCGCTACTCGGATGATCCCTCGGAACGTATGAACGCCAAGAGCGATAAGGCCCTTTTTGATAACCAGGCTCAAACAGTTTCGCTTGAGGGCAATGCCCGCCTGTGGCGCGAAGGCAACCTTATCAAAGGCGACCGCATCCTTTACGAAATGACGACGGGCATGATCAAAGTCGATAAAGCACAGGGTGTCGTGCAACCAGAACGGATGAACAAATGACCCAAGATCTCGCCCCGGCGGAAACAGATAAGAAACCGGTACTCGAAGCTCGCAACCTTCGTAAGTTCTTTAAATCGCGCGAAGTCGTTAAAGGTGCTTCTTTTCATGTCAAACAAGGAGAGGTCGTTGGACTTCTCGGACCCAACGGAGCCGGTAAAACCACCAGCTTCTATATGATCGTCGGCCTGCTTTTTCCGAACGAAGGCGAGGTCATGCTGGATGGTGAGAATATCACCGATCTGCCGATGCACCATCGCGCCGCGCGTGGCATCAGTTATCTGCCGCAGAACATGTCGATCTTCCGCCGCATGACTGTCGAGGACAACCTCCGCAGCATTATGGAGGTAGCCAAGACCCCCTCGCACGAGCGTAAAGAATTTTTAGACTACCTCCTGACCAAATTTCAAATCACTCACATTGCCAAGTCAATGGGCGCGGCTCTATCCGGTGGCGAGCGGCGACGGGTGGAGATTGCAAGGTCTTTGATAATCAAACCAAAATTTCTCCTGTTAGATGAACCATTTGCAGGAATTGACCCGGTAACAGTTCAAGAAATTCAAAAAATTATCGAAAAGCTGAGAGACGAAGATGGATTAGGGGTGCTCATCACCGACCACAACGTCCGAGAGACCCTCGGCAGTTGCGATAGGGCCTACATCCTGACCGGAGGGCAGATTATTGCTCACGGCAATCCCCAATTGATCGCTGAGGACCCGAAGGTTCGTAGCGTGTATTTGGGTGAGAACTTCCGACTCTAGTTTCGATCTCGACACGCACTGGCTCCTGGGATTGGTGGATATATGGCTTTTGATTTAAAACAGTCGCTGAAACTCAGTCAACAGCTGCTCATGACGCCGCAGCTACAGCAGGCTATTAAACTTCTTCAGCTCTCACGCCTCGAGCTCGAAGAGTTCGTCACCCAGCAAATGACGGAAAATCCCGTGCTGGAGGAGGGTGTTTCCGAATCGAGCGAAGAAAGACTGCAAGTCGAACGCGAACGTGAGCGAACTGAAACCGAAGCTGTTGGCGAAACCATGAGCGAAGCCGCTGGCATCGTTGATTCCATCAATGGCGAAAAGCCTGCCGACATGGACTGGGAAGCGTTTTCCCGCATGCAAGAGGCAAGTCCCTCGAGCTCAAGCAGCCGACAAAACGATAGCGATGAATTCCCCAGTCACGAAAATCTTGCGAAAAGCGGGACTCTGCAGGACTATCTCTTTGCACAAATCGGCGAAATGGATCTTAGTCCTGAAGAAAAAGACCTCGCCGGCCGTATCATCGGTAACATCGATGACCGCGGCTACCTCCATGGAACGATCGAGGAACTCGCCGAAGACAATAAACAATCGGTGGATTTCGTAGAGGATATGCTCGATGTGGTTCAACACCTTGAGCCCAGCGGCGTTGGTGCGCGGGATCTCAAGGAATGCCTCCACATCCAGCTCCGCGCCGGCCGCCTCAAAAACGGCGTCGTCGAACTCATCGTCGAGAATCACCTGGTCGAACTCGAAACCCGAAACTTCCAGGCCATCGCCAAAGCGATGAAGCTGCCTCTTGATACGATCATTGAAAGTGTTCAGATTATCGCCGAACTTGAGCCGGTCCCTGGTCGTCAGTTCGGTGGACTCGAAGCTCAATACGTGGTGCCCGACGTCTATGTCTTCAAAGTGTCGGGCGAATGGGTTGTCACGCTCAATGATGAAGGCCTTCCCCATCTTCGCGTATCCAAAATGTACGAGAAAATGGCCAGTAAAATGGATGGGACCGGCAAGGAATATCTCTCGGAAAAACTCAAGTCCGCTCAATGGCTGATCAAGTCCATTCAGCAGCGCCAGAAGACGATTCTGCGCGTTACGGAAAAGCTCGTTGAACGTCAAAAAGAGTTTTTCGAAAACGGTTACGAATACCTGAAACCGATGGTTCTCCGCGATATCGCCGACGATATCGGTATGCACGAATCGACGATTAGCCGGGTCACGAGCAATAAGTACGTGCACACGCCGCAGGGCATCTTCGAACTCAAATACTTCTTCAACAGTTCCGTATCGATGGCCGGCGGCGACAGCCTCGCCAGCGTTTCGGTGAAAAAGATTATCTCGGAAATGATTGGCAAAGAGGATCCAAAGCACCCTCTCGCCGATCAGAAAATCGTCGAATTGCTCGAAGATCGCGGCATCCAGCTAGCACGTCGAACCGTCGCGAAATACCGCGAGCAACTGGGAATATTGCCGAGCAGTAAACGCAAAAAATTCTTCTAAGAAAGTCTGAGGCTGACATCCATGGACGTAGACGTTGTGAAAGCAGAACTTCCGCTCCTCGTTGTGGTAACAGGCCTTTCCGGTGCTGGCAAATCCACGGTGATCAACGCCCTGGAAGATCTCTCGTTCTACTGCATGGAGAACCTCCCTTTCGACCTCATCGAAGCCGCTCTTGACCACCTTACCAAAGACAGCGGTGGTCCCAGGCGTTTTGCGATTGGTGTCGATGCGCGGGACACGCGCTTCATCCAAAACTTTCCGACGCTCGCCGCCAAACTTCGCACGAAGTTTCGTCTTGATGTCGTCTTTTTAACCTGCACCGACGAAATTCTTGCCGAACGCTTCAGTACCACCCGTCGCAAGCATCCTCTTCTCGATGTGGGCGGCGAACTCATTGCGGCCATCCGCCGCGAAATCAACCTCATGCAACCCATTGAAGCCCTCGCGGATGTATCCTTTGATACGAGCCTTTGGTCGCCTCATTACCTGGCACGCAAAGCCGAGGAGCGTTACTCCTCAGCCAATCTCAACCGCCAGTTGCATGTGACTGTGGTGAGTTTTGGTTTCAAGTATGGAATGCTGAAACCGGCTGACACCATCTTTGATGTGCGCTTCCTACGGAACCCTCATTTTGATCCCACTTTGAAGCACAAAACCGGCCAGGATATGGCTGTGGCAAGCTACGTTTTTGAAGATCCGAATTCGCATATCTTCCTGGATAAGATTCTCGATCTTCATAGCTTTCTCCTCCCCGCATATCATGCGGAGGGAAAACATTATTTTCGGATAGGTATCGGCTGTACAGGTGGGAAGCATCGCAGCGTGGCGTTGACGGAACGCCTGGCTCTTGAGTTGGCGTCGAAGAACATTCCCAACATCGCGTTGAGTGTGTCGCACCGTGATATTCATGTCGGACTTGACGGTTAATTAATAAAAAAAGGCCTCTGCTCCCCAAAGAACAGAAGCCTTCTCTGCAATATTCTTATTTCTCGTAAGTAGAAATATCCGGACAGGTACAAACCAGGTTTCTATCCCCAAAGGCACTATCGATGCGTCCTACGAACGGCCAAAACTTGCTTTCTTTAATCCACTCTTTCGGGAAAGCGGCTTGTTCGCGTGAGTAAGGACGATCCCAGGCTCCCATCATGATCGGCGCCGTGTGAGGCGCATTCTTCAGGGCATTGTTCTCGCGAGAGACTTTGCCTTCTTCAATTTCGACGATTTCCTGACGAATGCTGATCATGGTGTCACAGAAACGATCGATTTCAGCTTTGGATTCCGATTCGGTCGGTTCAATCATCATAGTGTTGGGGACAGGCCAAGACACTGTCGGTGCGTGATAGCCATAGTCCATCAAGCGTTTCGCAATGTCGTCCACGCTGATATCGGCAGACTTTTTCACTTCTTTCAAATCAATGATACATTCATGGGCAACGAGTCCCGACTCACCGCGGTAGACCACGGGGAAGGAGGAATCGAGGCGCTTGGCAATGTAGTTGGCGTTCAAAATTGCAACCTGAGTCGCTTTTTTAAGATCTTCGCCACCCATCATGCGTACATACATCCAGGAGATGGGAAGGATACTGGCACTGCCCCAGGGAGCTGCCGTGATCGGTCCAACGCCGTCCTTGCCGCCCATGGTGATGACCGGATGGTTCGGGAGGAAGGCAGCCAAGTGGCTCTTCACACCGATCGGTCCAACACCCGGTCCGCCGCCGCCGTGAGGGATACAGAAGGTTTTGTGAAGATTCATGTGGCAAACGTCTGGACCAAATTTCCCGGGCAGACAGAGGCCGATTTGCGCGTTGAGGTTCGCTCCATCCATATAAACCTGGCCACCATTCTCATGAACGATGTCGCAGATCTTCACGATTTCCTCTTCGAAGACGCCGTGAGTCGATGGATAGGTGATCATCAAAGCTGCCAGGCGATCCTTGTGCTCAATGGCTTTTTCTTTGAGGTCAACGAGGTCGATGTTGCCGTTTTTATCGCAACTAGTCACGACCACTTCCATACCGGCCATGACAGCAGAGGCTGGGTTGGTCCCATGCGCGGAGCTTGGAATCAAGCAAACGACGCGATGCTTATCACCGCGGGCGATGTGGTATTTACGAAGTACGAGAAGGCCTGCGTATTCGCCCTGAGCGCCTGAGTTCGGCTGCAGGGAGATCGCATCGAAGCCCGTGCAGGCCGCGAGGTAATTCTCAAGGGTATGGAAGAGCTCGAGGTAGCCTGCTGCCTGCTCTAAAGGAACGAAGGGGTGCAGAGAGTTCACTTCCGGCCAGGTGATTGGGTAAAGCTCAGAAGCCGCGTTGAGCTTCATCGTACACGATCCCAGTGGAATCATGGAGCGCGTAAGGGAAAGATCACGACCCTCAAGCTTACGGATATAACGCATCATCTCGGTTTCTGAGTGGTAGGCGTTGAAGACCGGATGCTGAAGGTAAGGCGAGGTTCTTTGCAAGCCCTTAGGCAGACTGTCGTCCACGTCTTTCGCAAGGTCCTCAAGGCGCGGCGTGGCCTTGCCCAAAGCAAAGATGCGAAGGATGCTTTCGATGTCAGAAAGTTGAGTCTTCTCATCGAAAGAAATTCCGATTTGGCCAGGCGCCGTGGTGCGGAAGTTGAGTTTATCCCCTTCAGCAGCCGCTTCGATCTGATTGATCAGGTTATCGTTTTCGAGAACGGTGATCGTATCGAAGTAGTTCTCGCTGAGGATCTTGTAACCTAGTTTTTTCAGTCCCGTCGCGAGGATGCTGGCCATCGCATGGGTTCGTTCAGCGATCACCTTAAGACCTTGAGGTCCGTGATAGACGGCATACATCGAAGCCATGATGGCGAGAAGAACTTGAGCCGTACAGATGTTGGACGTCGCTTTATCGCGGCGAATGTGTTGCTCGCGGGTTTGCAATGACAGGCGGTAGGCCTGCGCACCGTGCCAATCTTTGGAAACGCCAACCAAACGGCCTGGAATACGGCGTTTGAATTCGTCTTTGGTCGAGAAGAATGCGGCGTGAGGTCCGCCGTATCCCAGTGGCACACCAAAGCGCTGGGAGGTACCGACAGCGATGTCCGCACCCATTTCACCCGGCGATTTCAAGAGACAGAGAGCCAGGAGATCGGTCGCAAAAGTGACGATCAGGCCTTCCGCTTTCGCCTTGCTGATGAGAGCTGCGTAATCTTCGATCGATCCGAAGGTGTTGGGATACTGAAGAAGGACTCCGAAAGAGTCTTTCGATATCTTCATCTCCTGAGGCGCGACGACTTTGGTCGGGATGCCCAGAGCTTCCGCACGCGTACGCACAACTTCAATCGTCTGCGGATGACAATCCGCAGCGATGAGGTAGGTCGCGCCCTGCTCCGCATCACAGATATCGCGGCTCATGGTCATGGCTTCCGCAGCTGCGGTTCCTTCGTCCAAAAGCGAGGCGTTAGCGATGGGGAGACCGGTGAGGTCACTCACCATGGTTTGGAAGTTAATCAGCGCTTCCAGGCGGCCCTGAGCGATCTCAGGTTGATAAGGCGTGTACTGGGTGTACCAAGCTGGGTTTTCCAGGATGTTTCTTTGGATAACGCTGGGCGTGATCGTATCGTAGTAGCCAAGGCCGATGAAGCTACGGAATATTTGGTTTTTCGACATAATACGACGGAGTTCAGCTAGTGCTTCGTGCTCCGGGAGTGCTTTGGGAAGATCAAGGCTGCTCTTCGTCTGAATCGCATTAGGAATGGCTGTTTTAGTCAGCTCGTCAAGGCTCGCGTAACCGAGAGTCTTCAACATGGCTTTGATATCGTGATCGGATGGACCGATGTGACGACTGGAAAAATTATTGATATTATTAGCTTTTTCCCAAACATGACCCATTGATATGTTCCGCCTTTTTGCCCAATTTATTCGACCCTCATAATCTAGCGAAAGGCCCGGCAAAAAGCAAAAAAACACCCAATCTAATTTATTCGGGGGAAAGTGGTCAGCGTACAAAGGCGGTGATGAGTGAGGAAAGGCCAGGAAAAGGTTTTCCCTGGCCTTATATGTCATTCTTCTTCGGCGATCAGTTTTTGGTAGTCGGCAGCGGCCATGAGCTCGCCGTCGTTCGAAGCGAAGGAGATCTTGATCAACCAACCTGCGACATAAGGATCGTCAGAAAGGCCTTCGAGCTTCTTCACGAGAGCGGTATTCACTTCGGTAACCTTGCCGGTGATCGGCATGTAGAGGTCCGAAACGGTTTTAGTCGACTCGATGCTTCCGAAAGTTGAACCCGCTTTGAAAGACTCGCCAACCTTTGGAAGGTCGAGGTGAACCACGTCACCGAGTTGCTCCAGAGCGTAAGACGTAATGCCAATCGCCGCTGTGCTGTTTTCGAGACGGACCCACTCATGCTCGCGGGTGTACTTCAGTTCTTTTGGAAAGGACATAAGGACCTCTAAAATAAGAGCATCGGATCGCTCAGACGCTCGGGGTATGTACCGCAAAGGGACGACAGATATTACTTAACCTTGGCCGAATATAGTGGTCGTTTGACAACCTTAGCAAGTTTTCTTTTGCCGCGAACATCGATGCTGATCTCGTCTCCAAGGGCTGCAGCCTCTTTCTCGATAAGAGCCATTCCGCCCGCGCCTTCGACGGTCGGGAGGACCGAACCGCTGGTCACAACGCCGACCTTACGATCGCCGACATAGATATCCATGCCGTGACGGGCAATGCCTTCGTCTGTCAGTTTGAAGGCGACCATTTTACGAGCCGGAGCTGTTCCCGCTTTTTGCGCTTCCATTTTGGCCTTGCCAAGAAAGTCGCCTTTTTCAAAACGAACAGCCCAGGCAATACCCGCTTCGATCGGCGAAACGGTTTCGTCCATATCGTTGCCGTAAAGCAAATAACAGGCTTCGAGACGAAGGGTATCGCGCGCGCCGAGACCGATAGGCTTCGCATTGGATTTTTCAAGAAGTTCCGAAAATACCGACGAGGCGATCGTGTTCGGAATGTAGATCTCATAGCCTTTTTCACCGGTATAACCCGTACGAGCCACAAAGCCTTTTTTGCCCTGGAACGAAGCTTCGGTGATGTTGGTGTAAGGTAGCTCGGCAATGCGTTTCTGATCCTCAGGACCAAGAATCGCCTTTAAAGCCTCTTCACTTTCAGGCCCCTGAACCGCGAGCTGACTCCAGAGAGTTGACTCGTTGGTGAGAGTGACTTTATGAGCGCCTTGGTTTTTCTTCAGCCATTCGAAGTCTTTTTCGATATTGGATGCATTGACGCAAAGGAGATAACGCTGCGCACCGACGCGGTAGATGATCAAATCGTCGACAAAGCCGGCATCTTCTGTGGGAAGCGCACTGTACTGACCGTTGCCAAGCTCAAGACGGGCGACATCGTTGATCGTAATACCCTGCAAATAAGCCAGAGCATCCGCGCCTTCGACGATGATCTCACCCATGTGACTCACATCAAAAATACCGCAATGTTCACGCACATATTTATGTTCGACCAGTACGCTTTCATACTGCACTGGCATATCCCAGCCGCCGAAATTAACCATCTTCGCTTTTAACTGCTTATGGAGGGCATGTAAGGGTGTTTTTTTGATCTCAGCAGTCGTCATGATTTGCCTCTCTCTACGTATTGTGTTCGGATCGGAGCCTACAAAAAAATATAGCTGTTTGTCCAGGCACTACGACGCGAGCTCTTTAAGAATCGATTGAAAATCTAGCGTAGGCAGTTGGCACTGCTCACCTTCGCAAAGAAAGAACTGTGTTTTGCCTGCAATCGGCGCTTTTCCCTGCAGAATCGGGCATATTTTCATCAAATCCGCATGCGACTGTATCCAGGTCGTAAAGCTTACGTTTTTTGCGAGGTTTTCTATGTCGAAATCACCAACTATGACCAGCGATTTTCCATGGAGTTCAGCCAAAGCCATATTCATCAGGGGAAAGGCGGCAGGAAAACGCTGCATAAGGTCTGAAGACTGCTCCAGGAGCGGGACACAGAGGTTTCGCCACTCTTTGTCGCCCGTCATTTTGAACAATCTCGATAAATTCCAAGCACTTAAGGAGTTGCCACCCGGTGTCGCGTCATCCATGAACTCTTTATTACGAATTGGAATTCGTATGTCGCTGCCGCGATCTTCAAAATAAGCCTGCGCTTTTCTGTCTAAAAAAGAGGCATCCTGCTTCTTTTGCCAGATAATCGCGTTTTGAAGATGTTTGGGATTTAGAGTGCTGAGGTAGAGTTCGATGTTCGCGAAAATAACGGCTGCATAATCTTCGAGAAAACTTTCTTGCTTCGCGACACCATCACGGTAAGTTCGGAGTAGCATATCATTTTGTGTCAGTTTTGTGAGCACAAAATTCATCGCTTTTTCGGCAGCCAAAGTGAACTTTTCATTTTGTAGAGTTCGACCGGCTTTGGCGAATGCGGCAATCATCCATCCGTTCCACGACGTCAAAATTTTATCGTCGAGACTCGGACGAATTCTTTTTGCGCGTAGCTGTAAAAGTTCTTCGATGAGTTTTTTGTAAGATTCATCGCGAGGAATTTGTACCGCATTCATGTGGTGCAGAATATTTGCGTTTTGCACGGCACTCATGCCAGCCGCGGCTTCCAGCTCTTCGACATGTTTGGCGACAACAAAATTTCCTTCGGGACTGAGCGTAAAAAATTCTTCGACCCGCTGCAAAAGTTGCGGCGAAAAATCTTCTTTTTTCCAGACATAGAATTTGCCTTCGGTCTTCTCACTGTCGGCATCTTCGGCGCTAAAGAACGCGCCTTCAGGGCTTGTCATATCTCGCAAAACGTAGTCTATAGTTGACGTGATGACATATTCATACTCGCGATTTTTTCCTTCACCCGCTTGATAGGCATCACAGTAGGCGAGAGTTAAAAGTGCGTTGTCGTAAAGCATCTTTTCAAAGTGCGGTACCAACCATCTGTCATCAACGGAATAGCGATGAAAACCGCCACCCACCTGATCACGCATACCTCCGCGAGCCATGCTGTTTAAGGTCTTGAAGGCCATGGAGCGATGTTCTGGATAGCGCAGTAAAACCATCATCGCCATCGACGGTGGAAATTTAGGTGCGGATCCAAAGCCGCCTAATTGCGCATCGAAGCTTTCGATCTTACTCTTCAGAAAAGAATCGATGACCCGAAGATCAACCTTAGGTCTTTTCTCGAAGAGCTCCCCAACCTTTAATTTAAGATGTTCCGTCAACTCGAAGGCATTGTCTTTCAGAACGTGATTCTCAGTGAGCCAAATCTCATGAATACGATTAAGAATGCCCTTGAGTTGTTCGCGGGGGAAAAAGGTTCCACCCCAAAACGGTTTGCCTTCATCTGTGAGGATAACGGAGAGCGGCCAACCTCCCCGCTGATTCATCGCCTGTACAGCTTTCAGATAGAAGCCGTCGACGTCAGGTCGTTCTTCCCGATCGACTTTGATGGCAACAAAGTGCTTATTGAGAATCTCGGCTACGTCCTCTTTTTCAAAAGAATCACCCTCCATCACATGGCACCAGTGACAGGTGGAATAACCAATAGATAGAAAGATCGGCTTATGCTCGGCCGCGGCCTTGCGGAAGGCGGCATCGCCCCAAGGGAACCACTCAACGGGATTGTTCGCATGTTGGAGTAGATAGGGAGAACTCTCGTTAGCCAAATGATTCGCCATGTTACCGACCTCCTTTACCAGTCATTGCGCTTTAGACTGTCGCGGATTTTGACAGCTGTCGAGAGTCAATTCATCCCGCCCGGAAAAATCCCAAGCTTATCAATACTGTACAAAAAGAAGGCCTTGGCACACGACTTGCTTTAGTAACCGCATACCTGGCGGATTTGTACTTGGTTGAGCCAGAATCTGAATTGCTGTGGAGCTTTTATGTTGTTGCTGAAGAAATGTTTCCGTTTGTTGTCTCTCGTTTTCATTTCTGGAGTTCTATCTACTCTGCTTCTCTCTCAAGTATCCTTTGCAGCCTCAGTAAAAGTCTGCAAAAAATTGAAAGAGAACTCCATCGTTGACGAAAGTCGCGATGTCTTAAAAGAAAAGCGCGTCTACTGTACTGTTGCTCCCCGTATGGGCGCGGTTGGTGATTTCATCGAAATCAAAAACCAGTACAACTACATCGTTGCTGTCGGACGTGTTGTGAAGCAGGGAAAAATAGGTACAATCGTCGTCTTGACGAAGTACAATCGTGATGAAGGTTCTATGGCCGGTTATCCTGCCATGCTCCGAATCAATGAAAACCAGGACTACTGGACTGCTACAAGCGCCCCGTTCTGAGGGTGTTTGAGGGGGGAAGACATCTTCCCCCTGGTCCAATCCTCAGGACGGGACCCATTTATGCTGCCTCAGACTACGCCGCATTTAGACCTATCGGTTGTCATCATTGCCTACAATGAAGAAACCCAGCTCCCCCGTTGTCTCCAAAGTCTCCCCCCCGGTATCGAAATTATTGTCCTCGATTCCCTGAGCCAGGATCAAACCGCAGCGATAGCCACCTCATTTGGCGCGCAGGTTTATCAAAGGCCTTTTACCAATTTCGCTGAACAAAAAAACGCCGCTCTCGCCTACGGCACCCGAAAATGGGTTCTGGCTATAGATGCGGATGAACAGTTAAGCCCCGAGCTGGCCACGCTCCTCCCGACAATCATCAGACAATCCGAAGGCACGGCCTATAGGCTCGATCGTCGTCTCGTCTTTATGGGCCGGCGCATGGCCTTCGGCAAAACCAGGGATAGACCTCTAAGGCTCTTTCTTAGGGGCGCTGGCCAGTACAAAGGCTCGATCCACGAAGAGTATGTGCCTAAAGAAGGCAAGATCCTTTATCTTAAAGGCGCCGTCCTCTGGCACTACTCCTATCGCGATCTCACGGATTACTTTGTCCGCTTCAATCGCTACACCTCGGCCATTGCTGAGCAGCACGCTGCCAAGGGCAAAAAGCCATCGTTCGCGAGCCACATCCTCAGACCCTGGCTTGAGTTCTTCAGTCGCTATGTCCTGCGCCTCGGCTTTCTAGATGGTTATCCCGGATATACCTACGCCCTGATCTCCAGCACCTATGCATTTGTGAAGTATGCGAAGCTCTTTGAAAAAAGAGGTCTTAAATAATGAAACCTACTGTTTGGCATCTCTGCTCAAACCGCTGGAATAGTGCGATCACCGAGTACGCGCTGAGAAGTGCCCAGGCCCTGCAAAAGCAAGGCTGGCAGTCGGAGTTGAGTGCCCTACCCGCTTCGCCTTGCGAACAAAGGGCCAAAGAACATCATGTAGCGGGTCCGAGTTTTGGCTTTAAGTTTTCGGAAGTATTTGCCCTGAGAACCTATGCGAAGTCCCTCAAACCCTCGGTCATCATCACCTACGGCGGACCCGAAACTTTCCTGGCCCGCTTTCTGGGAGTGCCCGTCGTACGCTTCCGCGGGCAGGATAGCGATCTCGTTCAGCCGCTCTCGAAGTTTGATCTGGGCTTGAACCTTGGTTTTTGCCGGGCGATCCTTACACCGGCTCAGGTTCTGGCGGATCGTTTCAAAGCCGTTTTACCCAATAAAACTATCATTTCGATCCCCCTCGGTCTCGACACGGCAATCTTTCACTCCCGAATACGAAAAGAAGCCGCTCGGCCACGGCTCGTTCTCGTCGGACGTTTAGATCCTATTAAAGGCCATGAAAAATTCTTTGAGCTCTTTAGCAAAGTGCTGAAAGCTTGGGATAGCCACCGTCCAAGACCTTTCTTCGAGATCATAGGTCAGAGTTCGAACATCGGCTCCAGCGCACTCAGGGACCATGCAAAGTCCCTAGGACTTGAAGAAGGGGTCGATTGGGGAATCGTTGAAGCCCGAGTACTGAATCTTCCAGAACGCTTGGCCAACGCCACGCTGGGCGTCGTGCCGAGTCTTGGTTCGGAGGTGATTTGTCGGGTTACTGAAGAGTTTTTGCTGAGTGGCACGCCGGTCCTGGTCTCGAATGTGGGGTCTTTGTCCGAATGTCTGATCGATGAAAGCTTTGGAAATCTTTTTCAGAATAATGATCGCGACGTTCAAGTCTTGAAAAATTGGATTGTGCGAGCCTTTGATGAAGATCAGAGAACGCGTGATGAGAGGGCGAAACGAGCAGCATCTCATTTCAGTCTTGAAAAGATGGGTTCGCAACTCGTGAATTTCTTGCTTCCGCTCATCTAAAAGATCAGATTCCTGCCATGAAAAAGCCACCCCGACGAATCGAGGCGGCATTGATTATTCAAGGTAGAACTTAAGTATTAGGCCCAATCCAAGCCCTAGGCTTCGATCCATCCGCCTTCGCCACCAAACCCTGTGACTCCATCGATTCCACGATACGAGCCGCACGGTTATAGCCAATTTTCAACATGCGCTGCAGATACGAAGCACTGATGGCACCCTGCCGCTGGGCGATGTTGATCGCATCGTTCCACTTTGGATCCGCAGAACCCGCATGCTCTTCGCTCATCTCAAACTGATTGCCGGATTGCTTTTGAAATTCTTCGTTGATCCATTCCATCGCCGTCGCATCGTAATGCGGCATGCTGCTCTTCTTCAGCTGATCGACCATGCCGACCACTTCCTCATCGCTTAGGAAAGCCCCCTGAATACGCTCAAGCTTACTCGATCCAGGACGGAGGAAGAGCATATCGCCTTTACCCAGTAAGCGCTCAGCGCCCATGCTATCGAGGATCGTCCGGCTGTCAGTTCGCGAGAAGACTTTGAAGGCTATTCGACAAGGTAGGTTTGCCTTGATCACACCCGTGATGACGTCAACCGATGGACGTTGGGTCGCAAGAACCAGGTGGATACCGGAGGCACGGGCCTTTTGTGCCAGACGCTGAATCGAGTTCTCCACATCCTTCGATGCAGTCAGCATAAGGTCGGCCAGCTCATCGATGACGATGACGATATAGGGCAGTTTGCCTTGAAACGAATCCCCATATCGCTCGCGCATCTCAGCTTTTTGCTCAGCAGTTGAATTATCCCAGTGTTGATTAAAACCTGAGATATGACGAACCATCGCTGACTCCATTAGCTGATAGCGGCGATCCATCTCAAAACAAGCCCATTTTAAAGCGAGCGAGGCTTTCAAAGGTTCGGTGATAACCGGCATCAGAAGGTGAGGAATACCTTCGTAGATCTTGAGTTCCAAGATCTTGGGATCAACCAGGATCATCTTCACCTGATCGGGACTGGCTTTCAAAATCAAGCTGCAGAGCAGCGAGTTGATCGCCACCGACTTACCAGACCCCGTTTGACCAGCGGTCAGAAGGTGAGGCATCGATGCCAGGTCACAGCAAATCGGTTCGCCTGTAAGACCCTTGCCCAGAACAAAGTTCAAAGGCGAGGACACATTGGTAAAGGCTGTCGTTTGCAAGATGTCGCCGAGAAACACTGTCTCACGACGGGTGTTCGGCACCTGAACACCCAGCGCTCTTTTGCCACTCACAGGATGGATAAAAATCGAATCCACACGCAGGGCAAGGGCGATATCATCGAGAAGCCCTGTGACCTTAGAGAGCTTCGTTCCCGCATCGGGTTGGAATTCGTAGACGGTTACGACTGGACCCGGCTGGATCGCAATGACTTCGCCACCCACACCAAACTCAGAAAAGGCTTTGACCAAAGCGATCGAGGTTGCCTCGAACTCTTTGCGCTCCTCCTCATTGATCGCGGCGTTGCTCACACCGCTGCGAAACATCGAGGTGGGAGGCGGCACATAGCTGGGATCGGGCGGCAGGGGTGGCAGAGGATCAAAGGCTTCGGCCGGCTTTGATTTCTGCAGTTCGGACGCATCATCGAAATCGATGTCCGGCCCTAGATTTTGAGTTGGGACTGGGGTTGGCGCGGGCAGGGGCGCCTGGAATTTTTCCTGAATGCTGATTTTTTGCAGAATATCCTTGAGGCCCGGCTCTTCCCTTAAATCAGGGATAGATGCTAAGGCCGAAGCAGAGGCGGCATCGGCCTTCTTAGGCGCTTGGCTCTTCTTCGGCACCCGATTCGATAGAGTCTTAAAGAAGGGGCGGATCACACTGTCCTGACGAATCATAAGAGCCGCAAGCACAAGGCCGCCGGCAAAGAAGATGTAGACGCCGCCCAGGCCCACTGTTTTCGAAAGCAGACGTTGGGTCCAAAAACCAAGCGTTCCGCCCGAACGGTAGGAAAAGCCCCCGATCGAAAGTGAAGGCGCCCACTGCTGAGCCGCGAGAGCTACACAGCCGATGCCAAGGCCAATTCCAGCCAGACGTCCGGCGGCAAAGGCCGAGGGCGCGCCCCGAAGATTCATCCAGGCCAGCATCAAAAGCGGAACGGGCAGGAAATAGGCGAGGACACCCAATTGAAAGATGAGAAAGCCGGAAATGTAGGAGCCAACGATTCCGCCCCAGTTTTGAGCGCTGCGGGGTGGATAACTATAGTTGTAAATGGAAGGATCAAGTGGCGAAAAGCTCGCGAGAGCGATGCCAAGGAAAACCGCGAAAATCACACAACCAACAAAAAAGACTTCCTGGCTATAGCCATCCTCGGGATTAATCCATCGCCGAATTTGGAGATAGTCCAGAACGCCCTTTTTTTTGTCCTGTCTTACAGCCTCTGCCATGACGTTAGCTTCCTTCCCTAGGATGATAGCCTTGGTCATAATTGTAGCAGAAAGAGAGCCAGGACGTGCGCTCGATAGACGAACGCCATCGCTTTTCGGTTTAATTCATCGAACGTTTTGCTTCTTCGCGAATGCATTGCATCTGCTGGAGGTAGACGCCGAAGAGTTGCATCTGCTCGTTACGAGGGAGCAGGTGAATCATAGACTTGATTGTACGAAGGTCGGATGCAGCAAAAAGGTGCACACAGAATTCGATAAGCTCTTCGTTTGCCGGGTCTGGATTGATGAGAGCGGCTTCGCTTTGAATAGAGCGAGTGAACAACATGTGATTGCCGCGCATGGCTTCCTGAAAAATGATTCGCCAAAGTGGGGGAAGGAAGGTGGGTTGTGAGTACTGCTCAACTAAGATGCCTTCATAGGGGACGGTATTCGTATTCATAGGCTTTCAGCTCCGGTACAGCAAGAGGGACAACAACAAGGGACAGCCGTCTTCTTTATTGCAAAACCCGGAGCCAAATCTAAAACCATGAAATGATTGATATTCGCAAGACTTTGGACTGTACAGATTTCTGACAGGTGAAAACAGAGGGCGCAAAAAGCGCCCCCCACACAACTCTTAGTGGATATTGACTACCGAAAATGATTAGGAAAAGCGAAGGACATGAACTCGGAGGATTAAAACTAGAAGAGCGTCGGCAG
Organism: Oligoflexus sp.; assembly: GCA_014377445.1. Classification (GTDB taxonomy): domain Bacteria; phylum Bdellovibrionota_B; class Oligoflexia; order Oligoflexales; family Oligoflexaceae; genus Oligoflexus. The sequence continues at coordinate 16,338 of JACMPP010000065.1, read as the reverse complement.
ATGACTTGGGAAGAGCGCGATCACGGGAGTCTTCAAGGACCCAAGCTCGCTCGCATATTGTTTCGCGTAAGGACCGGTGACGTAGACCTCACGCGGCTCTACATTCTGAATGATAGTCTTAAGCTCGCGCGCATCACAGGTTTGGGAGATGACAAAGCGCTCGACGGCCGGACGACGAATATCTGCTTCAAGCCGTTCCTGCGAACTCTCGTCGATCATAAAGATCGGTCCCGAAGGAATCGGATAGACCGTTTTTTTATCGTGATTCATCTGAGGCACCATGATCACCATGGGTTCATCGATCTTACGATGCTGCATCTTGTAGGAACCGATATCAGAGCCGTAGCTCTCATAAACCTTATTGGTGCGGAAAATACTTCCTGCAACAGCCAGCGGAACACTCGCCTCGGCCAGGAGCTTACAGATCTCCTGAGCGATCGCGTAGGGCTCACAGACGAGGATTGGTGAGATCCCCTGTTCGATATAAGCCTGCATCGTGTGGAGCAGACGCTCCTTCTCTTTGCGGCGACTCGGATGATGCGAGGGTGGATAGGGGGTGTACGCGCCCAGAATCAGAGTGTCCGCCCGCTTTAGCTGCATTGTGCGCGAGATACCGGTCTTCTGCGGCTGAAGCCTTGGAGCGTAGAGCAGCGTGCCGTGGCGATTCTCCACAAACAGAGAAGCGGCACCGAGCCCAGCGCCTGAAGGCAAAAGTTCGAGTTTGAATTGGCCGATGGATACAGTTTGATTGTAGGCAACAACAAGAGCGTTGAGACGCATGTTGTTGATCGCGAGGAGGCGACAGGTTTCTTCGGTGGCAATGACTTTGGAGTTTGTGCGGCTCTTGAGACTACTCGCACCTGATAGAAAGGACAGATCCGATGTAAATTGGGCGTCAAGCCACAGAATAGAATCGCCGATTCGGATTCCATCTTCTGTGGGAAGCAAGTCCCAGCTCGCAATGTCTGTATGGTGCTCCAGCATAACCACCTTCGCGAAGGCCTCGGCTTCTTACCGTTATATAGGCCTCCGTGAGGATGGTCAAGCCAGCCCGACAGGTTATTACAAGAGCTTACAGAGGAAAACCCAAGTATCGGCGAAAAGGATGTCAGAATCCTCTAGTCATGAGTTCGCCATCGCCATATTTGACGTGATAAGTCATGCGCCAATAGAAAACGGCGAATGGAGTGGCGCCATAATCGCTACCATTATTGAACAGTTTATAAAGCGCCACGTAGTTGTGATAGGACTCGGTGATCTTATTGAACTGAATCCGGCTGCTATCGTAAATTCCTGCCATGGAAGTCTCCTCTTCGTACGGGCTGCCAAGTATTTCGGCTGAAATTCCTGCCGAGTTAAGAATTTGCCCAGCAAATCCTGCCTTCTTAAAAATTATCTATAAAATTCAATGACTTGAAATATATTTCCAGAGCCCCATCCCAGTCGAGTGGGCATGTTTGTTATCATGGGTAAAAAGAATGGGAGCATTGACGAGCCTATGACCTATTTCTGGCTGGCGACGGCACTGGTTTTTGTTGGCTTCGCATTGGTGCTGCGCGGACTCTATCTCAAGGGTCTGCCGGAAAAAGCTCACTCCTATCGTCGTCGCTATCAGCAGCTGATCGCTCGCATCGAGATGTGTGTCGTCCGTCTGAACACGCTTGGCAACTTGGTGCCTCACGTAAAAAACCCAAAAGTCCTCGATGAATTTGAGTCTTGCCTGCGCATGATGGAGACTCTTCTCACAGCTCTAACCGGCCTGCCCCACTTTGGTTTTAAACCTGAGTACGTGGGTCAGGTCCAACCCCTGGTGATGAAAACTGAAGAGAAGATCGAAGCAACCTACACCCGCTTCAAAAGGACGATCGAAGACCAACCGGCCTTCAGTCACCTGCTCGATAAATGGCAGAAAGACACGGGAATGCCGGCGAAAGGCTGCTACTTTTGCTCAAGACCCTTCATCGCGGAGTACTTCAAACCCGCGACGCTCAAGGTCGATGGCATCCGTATCAAAGTCGTCGGTTGTCAAATTTGCGTTGCAGAGCTGAAAACCAATAAAAAAATCAAAGTTCTCTACTTCATCGAACACGGTCAACCTGTTCATTGGACCCTGGTGGAATCCTACCGGCCCATGGAACAGTACTGGAACCTAAACAAGCGGAAGACCTCTTACGTCATCAAGGATGTTGAGTTGATGCAGGAGAAGGAGAATTAAGTCGTGGAATCTCGACTCCAGGTTTGCGCTTCGGATCGACCCGGAGTAGATTTGGAAATCGAATTCAACCTTGGAGTTCTCCATGAAAACACCTGTTCACGTTGCAGTTACCGGCGCCGCTGGCCAAATTGGATATAGCCTACTTTTTCGCATCGCCTCGGGCGAAGTATTCGGCGAGGATACTCCTGTCCACATTCATATGATTGAATTGCCCGTCGCTGTTAAAGGCGCCGAAGGCACGGCGATGGAAATCGAAGATTGCGCCTTCCCAACGCTTGCAAGTATCAATATTTTCGATACACCTGAAAAAGGTTTTGAAGGCATCAACTGGGCGCTTCTCGTTGGTTCAAAACCACGTGGCCCAGGCATGGAGCGTAACGATCTGATCCGTGAAAATGGCCCCATCTTCGTTCAACAGGGTCGCGCCCTTGCCAAAGCAGCTTCGGACGTTCGTATCGTTGTCGTTGGCAACCCATGTAACACCAACGCTCTCATCGCTCAGCATAACAGCCGCGAAGTTCCGGCCAACCGCTTCTCAGCGATGACTATGCTTGACGAAAACAGAGCACGCGCTCAAATCGCTTTGAAAGCCAAAGTGAACGTAGGCGAAGTGAAAAATCTCGCGATCTGGGGTAACCACAGTTCCACGATGGTTCCTGACTTCGAAAACGCCACTGTTGGCGGCAAGAAGTTGACCGACGTGATCACGGATCGCAAATGGCTTGAAAACGACTTCTACACGACCGTACAAAAACGCGGTGCGGCCATCATCGATGCTCGCGGCAAGTCGTCGGCAGCCTCGGCCGCTTCCTCTTGCATCGACCATGTCCAGCGTCTCTTGACCAAGACTCCCAAAGGCGAGTTTTTCTCATGCGCTATTCCAAGTGACGGCAAAAGCTACGATATCCCAGGCGGTCTCATTTATTCCTTCCCCATCAGTTCGAATGGTGACGGAACTTATGAAATCGTTAAAGGACTTGAGCTAAGCTCATTCACACGCTCGAAAATCGAACTCACAACCAAAGAGTTGATCGCCGAGCGTGACGTTGTAAAAGAACTACTCAGCAAGTAATTTCTGGGAAAAGGGGGCTTCCTTTTTCTCTTGTGATAGGAGGTCCTCCTTTGAAATCTCAATGGAAAATCGCAATTTTAGGACTTGGTCTAAGTCTACAAACGGCCTGCGTGCCGGCATTCTTAGACAAGTACAAGCGCGAAGAAGTGCGCAACTCGCAGAATAAAAAAGCGGCAACGGCCGAAGCATCCTCTACCCCGGCTCCGACGACTCGCAATGGTCGCCAGATGGCAGCTATCACGCAGATCGGTGACGGCGTATTTCGGGTTCCCCTGAACTACGATCGCACCTGGGACACCATCGTCGATGTCCTCCTCCGTAACTACAATCTCCAAATCGTCGAGAAAAACACCGGCATTCTCACCACCGAGTGGGACTCCTTTTATCTCGACGGCAAAGTGCATCGCAACAAGGTCTCGATTCGTCTCAAGCGAGTCGGTAACCAAGGTGTGGATCTCACCGTGCATAACAACGTTGAAATCCTCAGCCGCGTTCCTGATGGCCTGAGCGAAGTCTGGTTGCCAAGCGACAGAAACAAACCAGAAGTGGGCCGCATCATTCAAAACCTCGCGATCGCCACCGGTTCTCCAAAGCCCCAACTCGCTGCGGATATGATGTCTTCCGGCGAAGCACCCAAACCTGCCATGTAATCATTGCTTTCGCTAAATTTTCCGGACAAAGTGCTTAGAGACTTAAGCCTTTGTCAGGAGGATTCGCATGGCCTGGTTCAAAAGAATGGCTCTCTTCGCAGCCGTAAACATCGCGATCGTTGTCACTGTCTCGATCATTCTCAACCTCCTCGGTGTCGGCCGCTATCAAAGCGCTGCCGGTGGTCTTGATCATACCGCTCTCCTTGCCTTCTGCCTCGTCTGGGGTATGGTTGGCTCCATCATTTCTCTTCTTATTTCCAAAGCAATGGCCAAGTGGACTATGGGTATTCAAATGGTGAATCCCGATGCGGGAGGACGCGAAGGTGATCTCCTTCGCACTGTTCAGCGTCTGGCAAAAGCCGCTGGCCTGCGCAAGACACCCGAGGTGGGCATCTATCCCGGTATGGAAGTGAACGCCTTTGCCACAGGACCAACCAAGTCCCGTGCCCTCATTGCAGTCTCACAAGGTCTCCTCAGCTCAATGGGCCAAGGCGAAGTCGAAGGTGTGATTGGCCACGAGATTGCGCACATTGCCAATGGGGACATGGTCACTATGACTCTCATTCAGGGCGTGGTGAATGCTTTTGTCATGTATATAGCCCGGGTCGCGGCTTTCGCAGTAAGCCAATTTCTACGTGGCAATGACGAGGAGGGCGAAGGCATGGGCCATCTCGCCTACATGCTCACCGTCTTTGTTTTCGAAATTCTCTTCGGTATTCTGGGCAGCCTTATAGTCAATTGGTTCTCGCGACACCGTGAATTTCGCGCCGATGCGGGCGGAGCGCGCTTCGCAGGCCGCCAAAACATGGTCTCGGCCCTCCAGAGATTGAAGACCTATAGCGATCGCGAGGACGATACAGCCGCCGGGATGGCGACGCTCAAAATCAATCATCATCGGCCTAAGTTTCTCGGGCTTTTCGCGACTCATCCTCCTCTCGAAGAGCGTATCGCCCGCCTGCAGAACTTCGCGGTTTGAGTCGGGTGCGGCGTCTCCGCGGCTCCTCGTCCCCCCTGCGACTTGCAAAAAAGAATGAAAAGCACTTGCCAGTTGTAGAGCCCCTAGTATAAAAACTCGGTTCAAGCCTCGGATCTTAGGATCGAAGAGCTTGCCGCTCGTGGAGGAATGGCAGAGTGGTTTAATGCGGCAGTCTTGAAAACTGTTGAGGGGGCGACTCCTCCGGGGGTTCGAATCCCTCTTCCTCCGTATGTAGCTCAAAGTTTTAGTGGAGAGTTGGCAGAGTGGCCGAATGCACATCCTTGCTAAGGATGCAACTGGGTAACTGGTTCGAGGGTTCGAATCCCTCACTCTCCGCCACTAACTTCTTAGTGGTGACGGTCTAAAAAAATCCCCCTCATTTTCATCATTTATCCCCCTCGTTTTACGGACAGCGTGTAGCTTTGCTGGCTTTAGTAACATTCAAGTTGTGCCTTGTATCCTCGTTGGTGCATCGTTAGTCAGCTTTCGTGAAAAAGTCCGGAGTGAAAAACCTTATGCATAATAGTCCTGAAGCCGTAGCTATGCTTAAACAGCTAACGCCTATTTTCCAAGACGTTATGGACGATGATGATCTTGTGATCAGTGCAGCAACAAAAGCTGAAGACGTCGACAATTGGGATAGCCTTGCTCAGATTCGCCTTGTCGTGTCGATCGAAGAAGCATTAGGACTTCGTTTCTCGGCCGCGGAAATCTCTGCTCTACAAAATGTCGGCGACCTGCTCGATCTCATCGCCAGAAAGCGCGATAACTGATGGCCTGGGATAGCTACAGCGAAGGGATGGTCACTGCTTGGGATTTTACGTTTTCAAGAGAAGACATGCAGGCCTTTGAAAAGATGAGCAAGGACCACAATCCGATTCACACGAATCCGGAGTTTGCTCAGTCCAAAGGCTTTAGCGGTCCCCTTGTCTATGGCCTTCTCCTTGCCACGCAAGTCTCAAGACTCGTCGGCCAGGAACTTCCCGATACCCACGCGATCCTCACAGGTCTCAGCCTTGATTTCATCAGTCCGGCCTTCGTCGATGAGCAGCTTCGCTTCGAAAGCACTCTCGTGAACAAGTCGGATGCAACATATTCCCTAGGTTTCAAATGTCGGATCACTCGCGGAGGCAAGTCTCTCTGCCGAGGGACCGCAAGCGCGGTGTGGCGATCATGAGTGCCAAGTCTTTCATTCTCGTTTCTGGTGGTTCCGGAGGAATTGGTTCGGCGCTATGTCGCCTGCTTCCCGCGCGGGGTTATGTGCCCATCGTCGGTTATCGCAAGAATCGGGCGAAGGCGGAGCGCGTTGCCCTGGAAACAGGTGGTTTTGCCCTGCTTCTCGATATGGACAATGACAAAGCCATTGAGCTGGCTCTTGCCGTATTGGCTACGAAACTAAGTAGCGACGATAACCTGAGCGGTATTGTGTTAGCGGCGTCAGCTCCACCCGACCTTGTGCCTTTCGGTAAACTCACAGCTGAAATGATCAACAATCAAATTCGAACGAATGTCATCGGTCCTCAGCTTTTGCTTACCGGATTGATCAAGAATTTTTTTCGTAAAACCAAGTCAGGTGTCGTGCTCGCGGTCCTAACGGATGCGATGGCTGGCGACTCGAAGGTGGCTGCAAGCGGAATGGGCGCCTACATTATCGCCAAGACTGCTATGCGGGGCATGCTCGATGTTTGCGCGGCTGAAAACACCTGGCTTAAGGTGCGGTCATTTAGCCCAAGTTTTACGAAGACAGACATGCTTAAAGTCTTCGACGATCGCTACCTGGAAATGGTTGAAGCCAAGAAGTCATTTGCCTCTCCCGAAGAAGTTGCTGAACTCATTTTAGAAGAGATGTTGCGATGAGCCAACTCATTGAAAACCTCCACTGGCTCCCCGCTCCTCCTCTTGATCTCAAGGAGAGGATGCAAAACCTATCCGATGCCAGTGACCTTCGGCAAATCGCAAACTATGCACTCGATACCAATCAATTGAGCAAACTTGCGGGTAAGCTTAAAGCTCTGCGCAAGAATTCTGTCGACCTCAGACCCCTTGCGGCTTTTAAACTTGGGGTCGTGAGCAATGCCACGACCAAGCTCTTTTCCCCGGCATTGATGGCCACAGGCCTTCGCTATGGACTCGACCTTGATGTTGTCGAAGCGGAATTTAATCAGGTGGCTCAAGAGGCATTCTCGGAAGAGTCGTCCTTTATTGGCAAGAGGATCGACGCGGTATTGATTGCGATCGATTATCACGGACTGGCTCTTACCGCGATCCCAGGCGATGAGGAGCGAGCGCGAAAATCCGTGGCTGACTGCGTTGCCTATCTCAAAGCTGTGTCCGAAAAGATATCTTCCAAAACCAACGCACCTATCATTCTCCAAAACATAGTGCCACCGGCCGAAAGCTTTCTCGGAAGCTTTGATCCGTTTCTTCCCGGTACACTGTCTTGGCTGATCACTCATGTAAACCATGAGATCAGTCAGTTGGCATCGAGCAATATATCAATCTTAAATGTCTTGGGACTGGCGTCCAATCTGGGTCTCGCGAACTGGCACGACCTCACCCAATGGAACGTCGGTAAACTCCCCTTCTCCCTCAAATACGCCTCCATCTACGCGGATCATGTCTGCCGCATCCTCTCGGTCCGACGGGGCAAGAGCAAGCGCTGCCTGATTCTCGACCTGGATAACACTGTATGGGGCGGGATCATTGGTGACGATGGTGTTGACGGCATTCTGATCGGGAACGGTGACCCCACAGGCGAGGCGCATCTTCAGGTGCAGCAGATCGCCCTCGAACTTCGAAACTGTGGCATCGTCCTCGCGATCTCATCCAAGAACGAAGACGCCATCGCCCGACTGCCCTTCCGCGAGCATCCCGATATGCTGCTCCGAGAAGAACACATTGCCGTCTTTCAAGCCAACTGGTCGGACAAGGCTTCCAACATCAGAGCCATCGCTCAGACCCTCTCTCTCGGGCTCGAGAGCATAGTTTTCCTCGACGATAATCCCGCGGAGCGCCTGCAGGTTCGCAAGGAGCTACCCGAGGTTTCCGTGCCCGAGTTGCCATCCGATCCTGCTCTCTTTGGGCGAACCCTCCTGGCCGCAGGCTACTTTGAATCTGTGGGTTTCTCGGCTGAAGATCGCCAAAGGGCCGAGATGTATCAGCAGAACGCGCGTCGGGCTGACCTAATGAGCAACGCCAGCGATATGGAGTCCTACCTTGCTTCACTCGCGATGGTGGCGACCTTCGCTCCCTTTGATGCTTCGTCCAGAGCGCGTATTGCTCAGCTAATTAGTAAATCGAATCAGTTTAACCTTACGACCAAGCGCTACAGTGAGATTGAGATTGCGCAGCTTGAACAAGACCCACAGGTTACCACCTTCCAGATTCGCCTGACAGACAGTCTGGGTGACAATGGAATGATCAGTGTCCTCATCTGTCGGAAGCAGGATAAGGTCTGGGACATTGATACCTGGCTGATGAGCTGCCGGGTTTTGGGTCGGCGCCTTGAAGAGGCCGTCCTGCTCGAGATCGTGAAGTTAGCGAAGGTCGAGGGTGTCGATCGACTCGTGGCGCGCTACATCCCAACGCCCCGCAATATTATAGTTAAAGACCATTATCGAAAGCTTGGTTTTACTTTGCTCAACGCACAGGCAGATGGAACAGAAATTTGGCAGAGGGATCTCAATGGTTTTGAATACGGTGTCGTTCCCATAGCCGTTCGGTGAACCTTGTAACGACCGATTCTTTCGCCGGTAAGAAAGCCTGATTTTTTTCAGTCCTTTAGAAGCTTTAAAACTGAATCCTGAGTTCTGGATTCATCAGTCAGGGCTCATTTCGGCTCAGAACTTTTAAACAAATCAGGGTCTATTTGCATAAAAACCGTAAACTATCCCTCTAATATGACTCAATTATTTAATAAAAACTCATTCTGACCTTCGTTTGCGAACCTCTTGGAGCGGCGGCTCCTAACTCCAACGCAAATGATGCCCAAAAAGACTTCCAGAAATACGACGTCATGGCGATTAGCTACCAGAACACTGTGGCTGCCGATGGCACGAAAGCGGTGATCGCGGAGCTAAATCAGGCACGCATTCACTCGGACTACGCACCGTTGAGCGCCAAGGGTCTGGTCAGCTTTGCAGCCATTCCCCCTAGTGCCAGCAACGATAATATCGCCTCAATCAAATATGTGTCCTTCGATATCAACCCCGATACAGGCGCAGGTAACCTAAGCTACTGGATGAATCCAGGTGGTAACCTGGTTGAATCCGTGCGTGGATTCCTCTTCAACTTTAGGGCAGGCACATCGGGTCTCTTATCAGGTTTTGGTGTTTCGGGCGCGACGAGCGATGTCTCGATCCGTGGTGTTAACGCGAACGCGGCTCTCAGTCTGGCTCCTACCCGCTACTGGCATCCAAGGGACAGTCAAAATACGAACGTTCACAAAGATGCGCGCTATACCGCGAATGAAGGACCTTCCGTCACTAAGCAATGCTTTGTGCAAGCGGCGTCGGGTCTTTATGAAATTGACAAGGCCTTTACGACTTCGACTCAAGGTTATGACATCATTGCGGGCTCAGATACATCGGTTCGTGCTCCGGCTCGTCCACCTGAGCGTGAGGCTTTGCCGCCGCCGCCGGCTGGTAAATAAGATTTCGACTCCCCAACTTTAGGAAAGGCAGACACTTCGCAAGAGTGTTTGCCTTTTTTCTTTCGAGGGAGATCTGTAATGCATTGAAATTAACGAACCGATGGTGCCGGCTCTATAGGTACTTGGGACAAGTAAAATTCTACAGCCTCGCAATAATGGGTACTCGCTACGCTCCTGTGACCATAAAACCGGCGCCTACGGCGGGCTACGGGATACACCAAACCACAGGATGCTCCCATGAAAACTAAGAAATTCAGTCAGTTCCCCTTGAAACCACTCTTCTTTGGTCTAAGTTTTATGCTGCTCACAGCTTGTCAGGAAAATGACCAAGACCACCTCCCTCTTCCTACTGCATCGACTGATGCGGAAGCTCCGCTTCCAACCCTAACCCCAACCCCCTTAAACACCAACCCAGTTCGTTCCGATGTCTTTATCAAGCACAAGCCCGAGAGCTTGATTGAATGCATTAATTACGCAGATCTGGACCAAAACTGTCGATTAATTCAACCTTCTATCGTTCTTGAAGCGAACCCCAATCATGAAATGCGGACCTACCAGGTGGATTATGAAATGACCTGTGGTCGTGGGAAATCCGAACATACCGAAATTTATGTCCGCGCCCAATCTCAAGCCGATGGCAATGTCGGTGGTCTTGTCAGCTCGGCGACGTCCGCGAGACTCATCATTCAAGGCAATGACGATTTGAGAATTGAAAATTCTCAACCAAAGGTTCTCGCCTTTCGCTCATATAGCACTGGATGCTACCTAACCGTAAATTTTCAACAAATTTGATCGATTGCCAATGGTTTTGCGGCGGTTAGGCTCGTCCGCCGCGTAGAATTTATTCCTTCCAAAGAGTCGAATCTTGTAACCCACTGAGATTATTGTTCGAGAGAAATTCTCTAACACTATAATTGGAGCAAGTAAAAGCTCCGCAGCCGCGCAATAAAACGTTCTCACTACGTTCTTATGACTATGAAACCGGCGCCCACAAAGGGTTACGGAAAAAACCAAACCACAGGATGCCAAGATGAAAATCAAAAAACTTGTCTCTCTCGCAGTTTTCTCCAGCTCACTCTTCGTTACAACTCAATCCTTCGCTGATTGCTACACCAAAGGCTCAGCGGGAGTGCGCGGGCACCCCGAATTTGAATCAACTTCTGGCGCTCAAGGCGCAGTATCTGAAGTCACCTCAGAAGCTGTTTGGGATGATTCGGAAGCTCTTCCCTATCTCGCGGATCATTTCGGAACAGAAATCGCTGGGCATGAAGGGACTGACGTCGCATTTCACGGTCCAGTTCGCGGAGGATTTGTAGTGTTGGGATCGGGTGATATCAACACTGTAGGTTCAGAGACGGCGATTCAAGCCAGCATGCGTCTCAGTATCCAATGGACACCTGACTCGCGTGAAGTTTGCACCAATCACAAGACAGTTCCCGGCAAAGGTCGTAAATGTGTAAAGAAAGGAATTGAAACTCTTCCAACATCATTTGTTGTCGATATCGTTACTGACGGTGGCTCAGTTGTTCACTATAAAAAACAATTCAACAATGTAAACAGCCTGCAGAATGGAATCATCGACTTTCCTGAACTCAGATGCACAGGCCCAATCAATAATTTTGAGGTTCGCGTTCGTGAACTCAATGGCGGGCAAGTGAACTTCACAGTCCATGAAATAGTCTTCAACAAATTTTCGAAATTTTAATCTAGAGGAAAATTTATGAAAAACACCATATTTGCACTTGCCGTACTGATCTTAACTCCAAATTTGAAGGCCAACACCTTAGTAAACAATAACCTCATGACTTGCGACTCAGGACCTAGCCTGCAAAAGAACTGTCATGTTCAGCAAGGATTGGAACTTATACCGAAGCAAGGTATCGAAAGCGACTTCCATGTTTCGTACAAGCTTACCTGCGATCGTAAATATAAAGGTCCGGTGCCATCAAAGATTTCGATTCAGGTTCAAGACGGTTCCACTACGATACTGAACTATAAGGACGAACAGGTAGATGTCTTGATTGGGACTGGTTATGGCCCTCTGACAATCCAGGATGCTCTTCCTCAAGAATTGGCATTCCGGTCATTCGCAGATTGTCAGCTAAGCTTCTCGAGTATCTTAAGTACACCAAGCCAACGGGTAAGATCGGTATGGCAGGCACAGCTAAGCGGCCATCAAACCGTTATAGATGCAAAGTTAGCCCTCGTTCGTTCACTTGAAAACGTAGTGATTCTGCTGCCAGCCTACCAGTTCTTTGGCAACCTGGCGGCAAACCTGCAGACCGACCTAAACAAGAATCAAGAAGTAATCGACCTGGCGAGCAAGCTGGCTGAATGCAAGCAAGGTGAAGAATGCGACCTTCTCTACCGCATGAGTAGCAATCAAGCCCTGGCCATGTCTCTCGAAGAACGTCTTCTCGTTATGCAACTCCGAACTATCCTCAGCGAAGTTTCGCGCAATAAAAGCGAGATCCTTCTCAAGGAACGTATGTCCGAACAGTCGATGGAAATCCTTAATAAGTTAGCCGCCGATGCGGAATTCTATCGCAATGCCCAGGACCAAATCTTGTCTGAGACCCAGGCCATTGAAGAGCTCAAATCCCAAATAGCAACCCTAACCGCCCAACTTGGAGCCTAAGTCATGAAAAACTCCCTTCAGTTCCCTCTCTCGGCATTGATCGTCTCGGCAGCTCTCAGTAGTGGTGCCTTCGCTGCTGAAATTCCGGTCGAATGCGCACAGGGTAAGGCAATCTTCTGTTCGGAAGACGGAACTGCAGGCGAATACCTCGACTGCGCGGATAGAAAACTCTCTCTCATTAAAATCTGTCGCCAAAAAATGAAGGACACTCTGAAGGGTCTGCAGAAGCAAGTCATCGATTACATTGATGATGCTGCGGGCGAAGTCACAAGCGATCAGGAAAGGAAACTCGCGGAGATCGACAGTCATCTCACGGCCCTCAGCGCAATTAATGAAGAGAATCAAGAGCGTTTTAGGAAAATCGGCGAGCGCTTTGCAGGCTTTGTGAAAGAGTTCGAAACTGAAATGAAACCAACTTTAAGTAGCTACCCTCCCGTTTATCAGGACTTTGCTGCAGCGATCAACAAGGTGACTGTAGGAAACAACTATGATGAGCGTCTAACCCTGCAGAAAGATGAAGTCGGGATTCAAAAGGCCTACTCTGAGCATATGAATTACCTCTCCTCTGTCCGTAGCAAAATCTCCCTTATCCGGAATGAACTTAGCTTTTTTACCAGCGAATACCTTCGTGAGACCCAGGTTCACAAACCATTCCTCGCGGATCGAGGTTATCAAGACCTGATCTTTGACACTGAGCCCTACATCCAGCTGCTTAATAAAGCTGATAACAGTGTGTTACGAATGATGGACGAAGTTAACCTCGCTCGTGACCAGCTAGGCCAGCGAATTACCATCACCACAAACAGCCTCGTCGAGCAGTACGTCCTCAAAAAGACCAAGAAGACAATTGACGACGTCAACCACATGAGGGCTTCATCAAATTTCCTGGCTCAAGTGAATGAACGTTCCAAAAATGCGTTTGTCGATTCAGGCGGCCTTTCCATCAATGGTCTGCCTCTCTTCACAGAGCGCTATAAGGCCCTGAAAACTTTCATTAATTTTGCTTCGATCTGCCAGACCGAGGTGAAGTCCTCCTGGATGGTTACGGGCTGCTCCTTCGCTCTGGAAAAGCTCGATGCTGCTAAAAAGTCAATCAAACAGATGCCTTCGAACATGCAGATCGGACTTTCCATTGCGGGCTCAAAATCTTCTTCGTCAGCAGTGCAATCTGACAGCATCAAATCTGCTCTTAAGGCCAGTGATTTGGGCCAAGCAGTTGTCATGTACGACGCGATGATAAAAGAGGTCTTTCGATGAGTATCCAGAAGCTATTCGCCACCCTCCTTAACCTGCTCTTCCTGAGCAGTGCAGCCCACGCTGCTAATACCCCTAGCGCTTGTTTTGAGATCCGCTGGGAGGCGAATGACGGGAAAGGGCCCATGGCCCAGCAGCTCCCCGGTGAGAGGGCTTTTATTACTCTCAACGGAACCAAACCGATCAACTTTCAGTACGATCAGACTCTAACCCACCGCGAAGACTCAAGCGGACGATTCACTCAGTCAAGTTCTCTCGGTTGCACAGATTCTTCCAACTTCAAACTTGGCCAAAACAGTATTCACATGAACTTCGTATTGGGTGAGGCCGAGCAGGTTGCAATTACCGAAGGATATCTCAAAGTCACGGTTTTCATGCGGCTCCCCGATCAAAAACTCCGTCAAATCATGCATGATGCCTACTATCCCAATCCCAATGTTAAATTCTGGTCCATGCAAACCACCTACAATGCTAGCCTCGGCGAACTCTCGCCGGCTTTAGCGGAAATGGTAGATCAGAAGCGCAACGAGATCACTCAGGCCGTTCCTGCTGCTGAGGCGGAACAACCGGGATTCAAAACGAGTGCAGATACCTACGATGCGATCATGAAGGAAGTGGAAGGCAAGAGCTTCCTCGATCTCACAGAAGATCAATTGATGGGCTATCAAGAAGCCCGCGAACGATTTGTCTTTCATAAGGGCAAGATCGAAGAAAAAAATAAGACCCTCGTTGAAAAGACGCAGAAGCTAAAAGAAACTACGGCTCAAGCCAAAACCCAGCTTCAGGCTGCGATAGTTTCAGAAGGCTTTGATATCAGCGCGGACGACCTCCTCAACTCAAATGTTGCAGTCCAGATTCCCAGTTTCTCCTCTCTTCCTATGTTAGTTACTGACGAAAAATATCCCTACGACGAATGGGCGAATCAAGCTATTCAAGATCTTCAATATCGACTTGACTCCGGATTTCGCGATCAGTTTCTTGAGAAGGCTCTGGCCTGGCAAGTGCAGATGGATCATTTGCTACCCATTGTTCAATCGCGCGCGACGCTTTCCCGCGAAGAATTCAATGCCTTTGAGGCTGCTGCTAATAAAGTGAATGAGTTTCTCTTTGGCAATGGTCCGGCAAAGGCTGGCGTCATCTCAAGGGACTTCTGGTTTAACGATCTTAATCTTGATCCAGCAATAAAAAGTGCAATCGATGAAGGCATCGCAAAATATAATCCAGAGGAAGCGCGCCGACTTAAAATCGCGATTAATAAATTTGATCGAGATATTCGCTCAATTATGAATCATCTGAAGATGCTTTCCGCACTCGCCCAGATGTACACAGCCGCAGAGAACCCATTCGAGCTAAGCTTTGTAGATAAAATGGTACATGGAGTTACGCTTCTTATCGAGAAAGCCCCCGAGATAGCGGCTTGTGCCATCGAAAACAGCGCCTATGGCCCCTACGCAGATTTTTATGAATGGCATTACGAAAGAGATTTTTGCACCGATGAACCTAACGATAAGTTTGACAGAGCAGTCGCGGGAATAAGCCTGGTAGCCGAGGCTGGAACCTTAATGTTTACAGGTCCCGTAGGCGCTTGGGTTGTTGATAAGGTTGAAGCGCCTGTTAAGATGGTCAAGCGATTGGTGGGGGTTCTCAAGAAGGGCGCTGTTGCTAAGGATGAAGTTGCACAGCTAGGAGGTCTGTTTCAAACACTTACCAAAGTTGACGCAACCCTTAAGGTTGCTTCAAAGACTGAGCGGAAGGCAAGTCTCAAGAAGTTCTTCGGATCTTCGAAGGTTTTGAGGTCTGAGTCTGTCGAAGAGCTGGAAAAATTTGCAAAGACATTGGAAAAGTATGGTGAGAAGGTTCCTGAGTGGCCTCAGGGGATGAGTTTTCCAACAGATCCTTTGCATTTGAAAAAGCATATGACGACAAATATAGATGGATTGACGAAAAAAGGAATTTCGGGAACTCATAACCTCGATGAATTCAATGAGGCAGCAAAGAAGTACAATATTTCGATTGTAAGTTCTAAGCCGCATCCGACAGTTCCTGGTATAACGGAAATCGAATATAAAATCCCTAAAAGTGATGGCTCGGGTGAATTTAAGATAAAATCTGCCACTAAGACAGTGTATGATCCGAAAGTAATAAGTGATGAAGAGATGGTGTCGTTGGGACAGGTTGCTGCTGCTAAAAGCTATAATCCGGCAAACTTGAAAAATTCATACAATGCAGAAGCAGGCGGTATAAATTTTCAAGTTTATTCTGAACCCAATGGTCAAATTAGAAACATTTTCCCGAGTTTACCCAATGAATGAAGACCTTTTTCCTAATATCGATCGTACTGATTTGCTCTATATACCGAAGCATTTTTTCAATATCTCCCATACGATTTCTTTTTTGAGGACTATGCAATATATTATTAATGGGATTGGTGTTGTTGTTGATGAATATACGGAATGCTGCTATTCGAATGACCGCGAGCCAGAGGAACTTCCATGGGAGGGCATTAAATTTAGGCTTTTCGAGGAGGAAGTAATATTAAGCACTTCCGAATCAATAGAACTTTTAAAAGAGGCTTGTTTAAGATATATAACCCTGCACAATTCTAAACTTGCTGAGGTAAATGCTCTTCTCGCACAAATTAAATAAATACTAGCGATCTACATTCGTTAGAAAGTAATTTTAGGTCTATGATAATAGCGTTGAAGGATAGGTCCAATTTGATTGGATTCAGTAAGAGTAATTTTTACCGGCCTTTGGAAGTCATATTCAACCAAGGCTCCAAGTGCTACAGGCTCGTATGCGATGACACTATAACTCCTGCTATTTACGACGGCGAGTATTTCAACGTTATCGATGCACGATTTTATGCCGACTGGATTATG
>JACMPP010000064.1 GCA_014377445.1 Oligoflexus sp. | reverse complement strand
TCGATACGGCAGTCCCCACTGTGACTTCGATTTCGTGCTCCAATAGCGATGCCTATTACAAGGCCGGGGCTGTCCTCACCATCGATGTATCGTTTTCAGAGAATGTTTTTGTGATGAACGGAGCTGATCTCGGTCTCTTGATGGAGACTGGGGTGACGGATCGGACGGCTGTTTATAGTTCTGGGAGTGGAAGCTCGAAACTGAGCTTTAGCTATACGGTGCAGGCTGGCGATACCTCTGATGATCTCAACCTAGCATCGACCTCGGCCTTGAGCCTCGGCGCGGCAGGCACGATTCGCGATAGTGCTGGGAATAATCTGAGTCTTACTCTACCCCTCTTATCAGGCCCAAGCATGCTGGCGGCTCAAAAAAATATTGTGGTCGACACTCTTGCTCCGGTTCCCCCGAGTAGCATTCAATTTTTAGCGGCTAAAAGTTCTTCGCTTAATTTCCAGGTGAACTGGTTGAATAGCTCAGATGCGAATTTTAGACGGCAAAATGCCAAGCTCTGCGCGGCAGCTGACTGTGTGACGAGCTGTTTGGGAACTATCACGCAGGCTCAATCGCCCGCGACTCTCACGGGTGTGAATGGCTCGGCTTACTACGCGTGCGTGCAGGGAGAAGATTTAGCGGCCAACTTTTCCGCCTGGGTGCCCTCAGCTTCAACGCTGACGGTCGACACGAGTCCACCGCTGGTCAGTGATGTCTCGGGGACCACGGCCGACGGCATCTATAAGATAGGTTCTCCGCTGACCCTCACCGTTCAATTCTCAAAGCCTGTCTTCGTCTTAGGCAGTGAAAATCTTGGGCTCCTCTTAGAAACTGGGGCTACGGATCGGATCGCTACTTACGTGAGCGGGAGTGGCACGAACACCTTGAGCTTTTTATACAACGTCCAGGCCGGTGATACCTCTCCGGACCTTGAAGCGCAGTCGACCGCTGCTCTGACTGTCGGCGCTGGCTCTATTCGCGATGATTCGGGCAACAATGCCGTTCTCACGCTTCCCTCTCTGGCCGGTGCGAATTCTATATCAACGCACAAAGCCCTGGTCATCGACACGACCCTTCCATCTGCGCCTGCCTCGGTTGGCTTTGCAGCTGCGAGCAGTACAAGCCTCAGCTTCAATATGAGTTGGGTGAATAGCACGGATCTTAACTTCAGCACACATAACACCAAGCTCTGTGCGGCAAACGACTGCGTAAGTTCTTGTATCAGCCTAAGCACGTCTACAGCCTCTCCCAAATCTGTCACGGGAGTCAATGGGGGCGTTTACTACGGCTGCGTGCAAGCGATTGATACGGCTGGGAATGGGAGTGCATGGATCGCTTCGGTTTCACCGATTACTGTCGATAATTCTGTACCCACCGTGACTAACGTTTCATCGACGGCAACAGATGGTTACTTCAAGCAGGGCGCGGTGATTCCGATAACTGTTCGCTTCTCCGAGAATGTTTTCGTGGCCAATGGGGTTGACCTTAGACTTAAACTTGAGACCGGTATCCCCGATACCGACGCTCTTTACAGCTCAGGCAGTGGGACGAATACCCTCACCTTTAATTACACAATCGCAGCCACGGATACCAGCGCTGACCTCGATCTATTTTCTACAACAGCCCTGAGTCTTGGAGCTACGGGCGCAATTCAGGATGCTGGCACCAACAATGCCAATCTCACAGTACCCTCACCCGGCGTGAATTCTATTGCAGGGCAAAAGGCTTTGGTTATCGACACAACGCTACCAACAGCCCCTTCGGCTGTTACCTTGCCCAATACTTATTCCCTCAGCAGCTCGTTCCCGGTGAGCTTTAGCTCGGGAACGGACCTTAACTTCCGGTACAGCGACGCCAAGCTCTGCACCGACGCCGGCTGTTCGGTCGGCTGCATCAGCGCCAAGACCTCGGCGAGTTCGCCGGTGAGTCTTACGGGGGCCCTGGCGACTCCTTACTACGCTTGCATTCAGTCTCGAGATCTGGCTGACAACCTGTCAGGCTATGTTGCCTCCGCTTCGACCATCACGGTAGAAAATCCTATAGTCTTTGCAGGAGCTGCATCTGCCGACGTTCTTGGCAGCTGGGTCGATGGAACAGGAAAAATTGAACTGACCTTTGGTGGAACTCCCGATTCTCGCATCACGCAATACCAAGTCTTTTATAGTCCTTCGGCGAGCTATAGCTCCTTTTCTCTCGTGAGTCCCATCGCTACGATAAATTATGGAGACGCCACCTACGACGCCCTGGCTACGGACAATAAAATCTTAGTTTCGATTCCTGCCGCATCGCTCAAAGATGGTTATTACTATGTCCGCTACTACGATCCGAATGGAAAATATATCGATGCAAACCGAGCGGTATCGAGCATCACCTACGTGCTCAAAGGAACGCCGGGCTATGTCCTCGTGCCCAAGAAATTCTCAAGCCTGTCCTACGATTACTTCATCATGCGCTACGAAGCATCGCTGTCTTCGGCAGGTAGTAATGCTGGAGGCGATACAGTAACAACGACGGAATCAAGCCTTGCCGGCTGTTCCTATAAATTCCATGTCAACGGCACAGCTGCCGATGTAAGTTGCGGAACGAAGGTCATCACCAAAGCTGCTGAAAGTGTGGCAGGAATCACCCCACAGGCAAGCATCACCTGGCCGACAGCCTACTACGCGTGCCGCAATGCGAGCAGCGTCAATGCCAAAGTCCGAATGCCCACCTCTGAAGAATGGCGTCGAGCCTCAAAGTGGATCGGCACGAGCTACGCGGATATGTGGACTAACTACACGAACAACACAGGCGGTAATTGCAATGTAAATGCAAGCTCAGCTGCCCTTACGGGATCTGCATCACTTTGCAAATCAGCCTTAGGTGTTCAGGATATGGCCGGCAATCTTCGGGAATGGGTCGATAACCGCATGCTCCAGTACAGCATCAGCGGCAATTCGGAATCTCGCTTAAGCTACGGTCCCACCATTGGTCGCTCGATTTCAAATGGGATCGATAATATCGTGCAACGCTTCCATACCTTAGACCCTGGAGCGAGTGGACTCGCTTTGACCCTTGGCGCTGATTTTAAGACGCCAGTTTTTGCGGATCAAAAACAGTATGGCACCAACGTACAGAGCTGGACGGACCCGGCGACGGCGAATAGCGACGCCATCGGTTTTCGTTGCCTCGGCTTTCGCGCCGATACGATGCCGACGATGAGTCAGTTGGCTTTACCCGACGAACCAAAGTTTGTGACTGGAGATTTGGCGACAGCGGGGCTTATCCCCGAGAATTTGTATGTGAAAGATAATCGCTGGGAACAGGTCGCGATCACGATCGATGGCACGACGACTGATGCAGTCGCTGAGGGCCGCGTGAATGTCACCTGGAGCCCTTGGTCGAAGACGACCTGCAATACTTCGGGGACCTGTACGGCTTCGGATGCAGGGCTTGTTTATAAGCTCTATCGATTTACTGAACCAAACCATCAATCCATTCGCCCTGCGACGCCTTGGGCGCTGGGGAATAGTGGCAGCAACTATACCAGCGATAAACCCATCGATCCTCTCGCGGTCGATTCGAGTGGAACTCGCTTATTCTCTAGCAGCACGGGCGATGGGGCTCTCATTGCTACGATCAGCAACTGTGTGACGGCAACGCCAGCCAACTGCACTTTTGCAGATCTCTCGACCAAAGATGGCGGGAGCCTTGTTGTCGGCAAGATCTATGATTATGTTCTCATTGCCGAAGATGCGGATGGCAATGCTATCGTTCCCTCAGTGCAGCGATATCGCTCGCCCTATTTTGCGGGCCCTGCTCTTCCATCAGCCTCGGCCTTTCGCTTGGAGCCGCGACTGCGAAGAGCCAGTGTCTTCTTGGTCGATGAATACTATCAGCAGAACCTTACCCGGCCGCAGATCATGGTGCACGTGCCCATGGAGAAATCGGGTCTTGATCATGACTTTTTCATTCAGAAGTACGAGGCCGCTCTTTACAGTGGCAGTATCGCCAATAATAGTCCCAACGGAGCCTCGGACTGGCCGACACAAGGCTCGGCAGCAGGATGGGTGAAAAATGCGGCCCTTTGTCAGGATCTGTTTCTGCAAACTGGGACTTTTGATCTAAGTGGCTGCGGTAATGGAACAGCGATTAACGCCACGACTGCGACTCTCCAATCTAAGCAGGGGACATCTCCATCAGTCAACATGGATCAGGGAGCCTCCTGGAAAGCGTGTCGCTACACAACTCTTGCCGACAGTGATGGCAAAAACTATTCGCTCCAGCTAGCTGGAGATTCCGAATGGCTCAAGGCCGCCGACTGGGGCGACAGCAATCAGGATGGCACGATTGAAGCTAGTCTAAATTCGTTTACGGGGTCAGTGAGTATTAGTTCGCTTGAATCGGGCGCCGCTGACACTACGACTATTCGTTGTCATAGCGATAACACTCCCGGCGGTGTTTTTACTAGCAATTCAACTGGGGCTGGCTCCACTTCGAACTGCCGTTCCCGCTACGGTGTAGCCGATATGGTGGGCAATGTTTGGGAATGGACTACAGGGCAGCAATTCTCTACGGCGGGTCATGACAATGGCAGCGATGGACTTTGGTACGGCGTTACTTTGCCCGGAGCAAACAATTATATTTCAGCCTTAAAAATGGATCTTTTGCGAGCCTTTCCTAGCTCATCGAGTCTCTCAACTGTGGCGGATAACGCAGACTATTATGCGTACTCGACTTCCCTGCGCGGCGCGTACCGGGGTGGCAACTGGTACGATGGATCGTATGCCGGCCGGTGGTTCTTGAACATGAGCGGCGCCCCTTCGAGCGTGAACACGACCGTTGGGGGGCGGTGTTCCCTCTGAGCCTTTTTTATCAGATTAGGGTTTAGAAATGAGTCTTTAGGAATGAGCTCTCTCGCGCAGCGATAGATTTTTTTTGCTGTTCGGCAGGTCGGCAACTCGGCAGATTTTTGCCGGGTTGATGTCGCGCTAAGAATGCAAAGCCTTTGCTATCAAGCCTTTCACAAAGCGGCAATCAGCAAGCTGCCGCTCAGCAAAACGGCAGGTCGGCAAGTCGGCAAATGCCTGACGTGTTGCTATGAAAGATTTTCTTGTGTATAAAAAATCATGAATCACTCAAGGATTTTGTATTATGCCTTCGCCGGAAAATAGGCGTCATCCGCAGAATCTGTGGGCGTGTTCCGGCTCGGCTAGGCCACCAAGGTTACGATACAAGGCGATTCGAATGGCTTTGTAGCTCTTAAACTCGCGCTTTGCGCGAGTTAGGGTCAATATTTTGAGAGTCTTGAGGCTTATGCATTACGCGGCCCATTTCCCTTGGACCACCGCTGCCACAAGGTCCCGAATCTTTTCCCTGCCCCCGAACTGACCTTGAAGGAGCTGGATTTCACGTCCAAGCATTCGAGTCGAATTCATTCGGAGAACTTTGGACAGCGTATTTCTGCGAGCCGTCAGTCCTCCTTCAATCGCGAGCATGCTCATCATGAGATAGGCACAATAAACCCAATGGACATGAGCCTCTACGGCCTCATAGGATTAGCATTGTGATTCAGGAACGACGCTTCGATGTCGGCAGAGGAGATGCTGAGAGATAGCCTACCGCCGCCCCAAAACGATTGCGGTAGTTGGCGCGAATCAGTGGATCGAGTTGTTCGTAGACTTTAGCGTGGAGTCCTCCCATGACAACTCCACTTGCATCCTTCACGAGCTCCCAATCCCCAGGATGTTGAAAGTTGCTCATAATATATTGAAACCCATTGACGTCGTCTGCTGACTGGAGACCCGTTGATTCAGCGCCAGCCGGGCAGGAAAGAAGGCGAGTCAAGCGTTTGCTGTCGACGTTATAGGCCCAAAGAAAATTATTCACGTGCATGCCACTGTCTTCACCAATGAAGAGTGTGCGCAGTTTTTCTGAGAATTTGATGTTGTCGGGGTTGGCCACTCGATTGGCATTGGCTGTATTGCCTATCATGTCGGGTTCGGGGAGGTCTTCACCCGTTAAATCCGCAAGTGCAGCCATGTCAACGGGCACCCAACTGCTTTGCATAATGAGGCCTCGATCATCGACCTGCCCTCCTCGGAGATTCAAAGCGTAGACAGCACCCGATTTAGGTCCTTTGACATTGATATCGCTTGTTCCGTCTATCATCGAAGATCCGATGGAGGAGATCGCTGCATAGGCTATCTTGTCTTTGATGTTGACCGTTGTGCCTTCATACTTGGTCAAGCCCAGACTTGCTCCCTTGAATGCTGCGTAGCGGTGGGTTTCGAGAAATGCAGCGGCTTTTTCACGGCCCGCTGCAAACTTCACCCAGTTGTCTTTGCCGGAGTAACGGATATGCGTGTAAGAGGGATCCTTTGGATCAACGATTTGCGCATCGACGATATCAGTGGCTTTCAAGGCATTGGCCAAGGCTTTAATCTCCGCGCTCGTCGCGTGGCCGAGATTGATCCAAGTGAGATCGGCCGAGCCGCCTGCCTCCGCAGTTTTCTGCTGCCACTTTGCAGCATACAGTGTCCCCGCGCTTAAATCTCGAGCTCGATCGGCGATAAAGAAAAACACGCCGCCATTGGTTGCATCGTCGCCCATCAGTACGCTTCGTTCATCCGGCATGACTTGAATCAATTCGTGCGATATGCGGCCCATACAGTAATGCTTTTTAATACTGCCCGTTCCGTCCGAATTAACGGTTACTTCCGGTTGGTGACCGTAGTGATAGGGATTGGCAGCTTGGGCGTCACCGAAAAGATTGACGCTGAAAGCCTGGAATTGAGTGTTTGTGGCAATCGTCGTCGCGTCCGGTTCATATTCTTCGCTCGAAAGATGAGTGTTCCAGGGAGAGAGGCTGGCTCCGCAGGTGATCCAGAGACCATCGACGACGCTTGTATCGACGTTGAAGTATTTGACGAGACTGAGCTTTCCCGTGTTCGGATCCTGATCGAGTGTTAAAACCGCTATCGGTGATGGTAATTGACCGTAGCGTGAATTTCCTGAGACATCCCGAGTCACGTATTCGAACTGCACCACGGCGAAGACCGTATTGCCCTCGACTCCCTGAACATTCGGGTTGCGGAGTGTGAGCAGAGAGCTTCCATCCGGACTGTCGGAAAAGAAGTGACGGCGATCAGGAGAGCTTTCATCCAGAATTGCTTGGTTTTTTATATCATAATACCCAGCGGCAAGGACCGTTCCGCCCTTTCCATCGGGAACTTCTGAGCCGGTAATAAAGAATGGTTCGTAAGCGAGATCGAAAGCCTCGGAACTGCCGTCAGCAAACGAGGCTACCATTTTAGAACGAACTGTTGTCGTGGCCATGGCTGCGAGATCGTCCAGTTGAGGAGCTTCCATCGATTCAAAGTGAATCGATTCGATCGGAAGTTTTTTTTCGCCAAGGAAAGGCTTTGCCCGCTTGGGGTGATCACCCAAAAGCGCGGATAGCACTGGAAAACGATCGAGACTGCTCATAGGAAGAAGGGGAAGGCCCGCCATAACTTGAAGGGTTTTACGACGTGAGATTTCAGATTTATTGTCGGACATTGCTTATAACTCCCTTTGGACAATGGCACGATCCCCGGGCGGCAAGCGC
>JACMPP010000063.1 GCA_014377445.1 Oligoflexus sp. | reverse complement strand
GAAGTTCGTCCTGTTCTGGATCTGAATGATTTGGGACAAAGAGAGGATAGCTTTCTGCTGCCCGAATATCTCTCGGCCGATGCGGATCGCATAGTCTTTGATGGAGATACGGGGTATCTCTCGGTTGCGCAGAGTTTGTGGGGAGTCGAGCAGGTGGTGTTGGAGAGGCTTTAATTTCTAATTGGTAAATTTTTAGATAGTTGATAGTAAATAGAGCGAGAGTCGGGACCTTCGGTCTAGGCTCTCAACTCCCCTTTTGATCGAAGGACAAGCTGATGTTGAAGCTACTGTCCTTCACATAGTCAGGTCCTGCACCCAGGCGAGCCAAGCTTCCAAGCAGACTACCAATACGAATATCGAAGCCCCAGGCGTTGATCGAAAGGTCTATGCCGTAGCGCAGGTTGGGATTTGACTGCCAGAAGAGGCGCAAATCATCGTTGTAGATTGCCAGTTGAGTGGGATTGGCAAATTGAGGCTGATAGGCGGCCTTAGCGGCGCTGAGATCGGTATAGCTGTAGTCAGTCCAAAGTATCACATCAAAATGTTTGAGTAGTGCGAGAGTCAAATTAGCTCCGGCTTCATATCGCAGTAGATTGTATCGAAGAC
Organism: Oligoflexus sp.; assembly: GCA_014377445.1. GTDB lineage: Bacteria > Bdellovibrionota_B > Oligoflexia > Oligoflexales > Oligoflexaceae > Oligoflexus. The sequence goes on along the minus strand of JACMPP010000063.1, from coordinate 96,385 downwards.
TTAACGGTTCTACGGTCCCTTGAAACTGAGAGTTCGTGAGACTGGAAAACTCATGGCGAACGTTCAGGCTCTTGCCACCTAAGATGAACGCCAGCTTATTATCTTTACGGAAACTCTCAAAAGGCAGAGCCGAAAGGTTGAAGCCCAGGCCTGAGGCGCTAACTGTCGTATCCTGAAAAGAGTTGGATGCCGAATTGAAGTTATTGCCTAAAAGGGTTGAAGCTGAGTTTTTTGAATTTTCAATCGAGAAACCTATACCGACCTTTTTCAGCGAAATCGCCAAGTGCGGCGCTACCGTATAGCCCGTCATGTGCAAAGTACTTGGATTGTTTTTGACGACAGCACCGTTGTCATACTTGGGAAAAAGCGTGATATCCCGCTTCTCATATGCGAGGGCATAGGTAATGGTATTGAAGTTAGGCACCATATGCGTGACGGGAGGAGGCAGGTAGATCGAAGTGCTGCTCTTTCGGTAGAGTAGGAAGCTGTCGATCAATTGCGTACGCTCGTCCGAAGTCTGGGCAAAGCCCTGACTCGCAGCCATCAACCATGTGATGCCTATTACGAAGCGAATGAAACGCAAGATGCCTCCTGGAGTTGGTCTTCCAGAAGGCATCGGTATAAACTGGGAAAATTTTACTTAACTCTCACAAATCACAACCTGACCCGTCACGTCAGGTTCAATTTTCGAGCATAAACACTATTTTTATTCTTGAGAAAATTCTTCAACTTTTCACTGTAATCCTGAGGCACTGCCTTCAGGACCGAACTCCGTCGCATCACATTCGCCTCCCAGGACTGGAGCCGGGGGAATTCGCTTAAGTAACTGGAATCACCCCATTGTGCGAAGGCCTGGAAATAACGGAAGACCGGTGCATAAAAAGCATCGATCATCGCAAATTTGCTGCCGCCGAAGAAGGGGCCGTTGCCTTTTTTCAAAGTCAGTTCCAGATTTGAAAGCTTTTGGCTCAAATCATTACGCTTCGCGGCAAGATCGTCTTCGTCCTGAGCCGTACTCACTCCATAGATCAAACCGAGTAGGACAGAGCTATACTCCATCCAGGCACGATGCTCCGCCTTCACCAAAGGGTCAGATGGGTGCATGACCTCACCATGGGTTTCGTCGATGTATTCACAGATCACCGAGGATTCAAACAACACGGTTTGATCGACCTGGAGCACCGGGACTTTACCCAGCGGCGAGACCTTCAGAAACCACTCCGGTTTGTTTGCGAGATCCACATATGAAATTTGAAACTCCGCATTCTTCTCGAGCAGCAGAATCATCGCTCTTTGAACATACGGACAGATATCAAAACTGATCAAATGAAGATTCAGATTGCTCATTCTCAGCTCCTGGGAAATCTCAGAGAGCAACCAGCCGGGGCGCCGGAGCTTCGAGATTTCGGTAGATGACCCCCTCCTCTTTTTTGAGGCGGGTTCCGGTTCGCGAATCCGTACAACAAACGTCTTCGGTCTCTTCCTTGCTCAACACGAAGTACTCCGAGTTGCCAAGAAAGATCGCATAGATCAGTTTGTAATGGGCACTAAAGGACTTCCCATCGTTACATTTCACATCGTAGGTCATAGGGGTGAACTGACGAATGATCAGCCCACCACTGTTTTGGATGCCGTATTCGAGTAAGGTCGTCAACTGCTCTTCATGATCTTCGTGATACCCGACAACACCATGATCGGTGATGTCAAAAACAAAGTCTGAAGTGTCCTCCTCAAGCAAGACGCTGAGAGTCAGCATCTTTTTTCCTGGCAAGCTCCGTATCCGGTTCAGGAGTTCGGTGGCTTTTTGAAAGGTAACCATGCTTCCTAAGGTATGACGGCCTTCTTCCATGCTTTCACCCCGCTTTTTTAAGGAACTCGAAGTCTAGTGCATCGTCTTTCACCGTAACCTTGATGGTTCCACCGTTCGCCATCTCGCCAAAGAGGAGTTCATCAGCCAGGGGCTGTTTCACCTTCTCTTCAATGAGACGTCTGATCGGTCTTGCACCATAGGCTTCGTCGTAGCCTTTCACAGCAACCCATGCGATGGCCTCGTCGTTGAAATCCAAAGTGACTTTTTTCTTCAAAAGTTTGAGATTCAGGTCGTCAATAAATTTCCTGGCAACCAGCTTCACAACTTCGATCGGCAATGGAGCGAAATTGATAATGCCGTTGAGACGGTTTCTAAACTCTGGTGAAAACATGTCTTTGACGGCTTTAGACAGACCGAGGATATCGGTTTTTGAACGAATCAACTGTTCAAAGCCGATGCTTTGCTGGCTAAGTTCTTTCGCACCTGCGTTAGTGGTCATGATCAGGATCACGTTGCGGAAATCGGTCTTGCGGCCGTTGTTATCCGTCAGCGTTCCATGGTCCATGACTTGAAGCAAAATGTTCTGCATATCGGGGTGCGCTTTCTCGATTTCGTCGAGCAGGAGCACCGCATGAGGATTTTTGTTAATTGCTTCGGTCAACAAACCACCCTGATCAAATCCCACATAGCCAGGAGGCGCACCGATCAGGCGCGACACCGAGTGACGTTCCATGTACTCACTCATATCGAAGCGAATGAGTTCGATCGTCAGGGACTTGGCGAGTTGTTTGGCCACTTCCGTTTTACCGACACCAGTTGGTCCGGCAAAGAGGAAGGAACCGATAGGACGTTCATCGTCACCGAGACCCGAACGAGCCAGCTTGATCGCAGAGGCCAAAGCCTCGATCGCGCGATCCTGACCAAAGACCTGGCCTTTAAGGGTCAAATCCAGATCTTTCAGGAGTTCGCGTTCGCTGTAGTTCACTTTGGTCAGAGGAATACGGGCCATTTTCGCGACGACGGCCTGGATCATCTCTGAATTGATCAATCTCGATTTGCCTTTGCCGCCGCGCAAAGTCATCGCGGCTGCGGCTTCATCAATGACGTCGATCGCTTTATCCGGAAGTTTGCGGTCATTGATATAACGAGCCGAAAGTTCGACAGCGGCCTGGAGAGCGGCTGGTGAATAACGAACGTTATGATGTTTCTCGTAAACTTCCTTAAGACCTTTCAGGATCTTCAAAGCATCCTGATGCGAGGGTTCTTCCACATCGATTTTTTGGAAACGACGGGCCAAGGCATGATCGCTCTCAAAATGGGTGCGATATTCCTTGTAAGTCGTCGACCCCATACAACGCAGTTCGCCTGAGGCCAAAGCCGGCTTCAGGATATTCGAAGCATCCAAAGCCCCGCCGCCGACCGCACCGGCCCCGACGATGGTGTGAATTTCATCGATGAACAAAACGTGTTTTGGATATTTCTGCAGGGCTTTCAATACACCCTTCAAACGCTGCTCAAAATCCCCTCGGAATTTCGAACCCGCGATCAAAGACCCCATATCGAGCGAGAACACGCGCAGACCTTGCAGCGCCGCTGGCACCACATTGTCAACGACCATCAAAGCCAATCCTTCGGCCAAAGCCGTTTTACCGACACCGGCGTCTCCGACGAACAACGGATTGTTTTTACGCCGGCGACAGAGGATTTGCATGATGCGTTCGAGTTCGATATCGCGACCGATCAGAGGATCGATCTTACCGGCTTTCGCTCTCTCAACGAGATCGACCGTGTATTTGGACAAAGCATCTTTCGGCGAAGGTCCGCCGCCGCCTCCATTGCCTTCATCCGCCTGATGACCGGGCAGGAATTGTCCGTCCTCACTTTCATCTTCGCCTTCATCGTCCTTGTGCGGACCGTGCGAGAGATATTGGATCACGTCGAGGCGCGTGATCTTCTCGCGTTCGAGATAGAACACAGCGAAAGAATCTTTTTCTGAAAAAATCGCGACCAAAACGTTCGCGCCCTGGATCTTATCCTTACCGGACGATTGAACATGTTGAGCCGCACGTTGAATAACGCGCTGAAAGCCTATGGTCGGCTGCGGCAATTGCCCTGTTTTCAGAGCGTGGTTATCGATGTGTTCCTCGAAAAAACTTTCCAAAGCCCGTCTTACGCTATCGATAGCGCCACCACAGGCTTCGATGGCCTCACGAGCCGTCGCATTGTGCAGGAGCGCATACAGAATATGTTCCACTGTCACGTAGGGATGCCCACGGCGTGTTGCTTCGGATACCGCTAAATTTAAGCTGACTTCAAGATCAGGACTTAACATACTAATGGCCCGTCCCTCCCATTAAATGGTCTTCGCATTGAAGAATTAATTTCGCTCAAGAACGCATTGTAAAGGGTGTCCGTCGCGCTGAGCTTCTTGCGTCACGAGAGTGACTTTAGTCTCAGCTATCTCATACGGATATATACCACAAAGTGCTTTGCCTTCGGTATGGACTTTCAGCATGACTTCTGTAGCACCCGCGTGATTCTTATTAAAATACTTCTCAAGTATCATCACGACGAATTCCATAGGCGTATAATCGTCGTTGAGAAGTATCACCCCATAAAGCGGGGGACGCTGGACTTTGACTCGCTCCTTAACCACGACACTAGTGTCAGACTTGTTCCCAGCCGTGGCCACAGGCTTGTTTGCCAACCATCCATTCATCTGCAACACTGACCTCCTAAACATCCTGGCCTTAGCGACATACTCGCCTATTTTCAAGGCCTATTCGACCATAAGATCGATTTCGGCGAAGTCAAGCCCAGGAGCTGCAACGCTTTGCCATAAATTATCGTTTCTGAAACCTGGGCTCTGAGGCTTTGGCTTCCATTCCCTCTATTAGAATAAGAGGACATCTTACGGAGACCTAGTCGTTTTACTAAGAGGACTTTCTTTTTTTTAACAGGGACCCAATAAGCAATTCCTAAGAAACGAGAGGCCTTCGCAGCATGTCGTAAATAATTGACCAAGACAGGGTAGCGATCCATGCAAAAATCATTTGAATGAATCACAAGCCACGATTGACCACATCAGTCAACAGTGCTAAAACGGGAACATGGTCCAACAAGCAGTATAGTTATTACGTCAAAGCGCTATCCTTCGCACCCAGTGCGTTAGATATCTGTATGCTGTGACTGCCAAAGATAGAAGAAGCCCTGAGGCTTTCTCATCGCGTCAGTTCCAGTCACAGTCTGCCTTTGGCCAGAGTCCTGGCTCCAGGATCTCTCACGGAGGAAAGTGTTCTCATGAAGAAAGACGCGGCCACCAAATACCCCAACTCGGCAAATCTTTTTCAATTTTGTCGACGTGTGCTCGATCACAAATTCGGCGGGATTCGCGTCATCGATCAGGACGTGGGACAGATCCTGGGTTTCGATCCAGCGGACTGCAGTCACTGGAAAAAAGGCAAGAAAAATATTCGCTCCATCCAGGCGATGAAATCTATAGCTAAACATCTCGGCGTAGACGAACGCCTAGTCGTGGATGTAGCTTCCGGTGAAATGACCGAAGGCGAGGCCTATTTTGAGTTCACGGGTTACGGCGATTTCTCTCCGGATCCCAAGTTCCTGGAAAACGCTAAAAAAGACTATTACCGTCGCAATGCGAATAGCTGGACCAAGGACAAAGAACTTGAGTTCAAAAAGCAGTTCGAGACCAACGAATTTGAAATCAATCGCATCGTTCGTGGTATCCACGAGACTCTCGCGTTTCAGGAAGCCCCACTCTATCTCCCTGAGGTTGCGGCCACCTTCTCAGATATCACCATCAAACCTGTGGAAGATGAAGCCGTACTCGATGGCAAAGCGATTCGCACCCTCGATAAAGACGGCAAAATGGTCATCGAATACCCGATGGATGAGAAGATGCGCCCCTACGTGCGTTACGGCATCGCAAAAGCCATGGGGAAACATTTTCTAGGCAAGGAAGGCGTACTATCCTCGTTTGAGGTAAACGAGCATTCCAACTATATGAACGAAGTCCAGACCAATCTGTTTGCTGCAAAATTGTTGACGCCAGCTTATTTGATCCGCAAAGAGCTCGCGAACCTTGATGCCGGCAAAGACATTGTTGCTCAGCTTGCTGACGTTTTCTGGATGTCGAAAACGTTTATGAACGGCCGCCTCAAGGAAATTCTCGAAAAGAATTCCGAAATCTAAGCGTTTACGGCTTGGCTTTAGTCTGCTTCTGGTTGTCAGTGCTGGAGTCTTTCAAGTTCGTTGTCCGCTCGTGACAGCCGTTTCAGTATTGAAGCCGAAACGAATCAATAAGCGCAGATGCTTTTGCGCTGAATCAATCTGCAGTTAAAAAAAGGCCCCGCAGATCACTCTGCGGGGCCTTTGATGTTCTAGCGTCTTAGTTGAGTTTCAAGTTCTTAGCGGCCGGCTTCACTGTTGCTCCAGCAGGACCTTGTGGACCGACGGGACCTTCAGCACCTGTCTCACCGCGAGGACCGCGTGGACCGACGTCTCCTTGATCACCCTTCGGACCGGTAGGACCGGTAGGACCGACTGGGCCTGTGTCACCTTTAGGACCGATTGGACCAGCGACTCCGGTATCACCCTTATCGCCCTTAGCTCCTGGTAGACCTTGGTCACCACGTGGACCCTGAGGACCAAGCGCGCCTGTGTCGCCTTTATCACCTTTAAGACCTGTTGCTCCCGTGAGTCCAGTAGGACCCATCGGACCCATTGCGCCTGTTGCACCAGTCAAACCCATCTCGCCTGTCGCACCCTTGAGACCTTGTGGACCCATAGGACCGACCGGACCAGCAGGACCTGTTGAACCCGATGCACCGCGAGCGCCTGTTTCTCCTTTCGAACCCGTTGCACCTGTAGGACCGACAGGACCTTGTGAACCGTTTGCACCCGTAAGGCCTCCATCACCCTTATCCCCTTTAGGACCAGGTGATCCGTTGGCTCCGGCAGGACCGGCCGCACCATTTGCCCCAGCAGGGCCCGCAGAACCGACTGCACCGTTGGCTCCGACTGCACCGTTGGCTCCAGCAGGACCAGCAGGGCCCGCAGGACCAGCCCTACCGCCGCCCATCCCATGATGGAAGGGAGGATAGAAAGGAACAACTTGGTTTTCTTTTTCATTCCTCAAGCGAAATTGCATTTTATGCGCTGCACGAGCCAATACGTCCGCTGGAATCCTGATCGATTTGCCAAGAACTTTGGTGAAGCTACACTCGTTGTGCATAACAACTTTGTGAGTCTCCGGTCCCCAGATCACTTGTTTCGTGGCCTTGTCGAGAATCGAGATATCAAAAGTTTTTAGCAACGAACAAACATCCGCTGCTGTCGCACAGCTACAGGCGGCTTCGATGTGAACGTAGGCTGTGCCTTCGCTATCGTCGTCGCCGCTTTGGGAAGCGTCATCGCCGTTTTGATTTTGGTTTTGGTTTTGATTCTGGTTTGAGTCATTATTTTGTGAAGTCTCTGCCCCTGTCCCCCCACCTTTAGTGGTTGAATCATAGGGTACACCAGCCGCCGAGTTTGGAGCGGTTTCGGTGCCTGGGTTCGCAATAGAACTATCCGCTGAACCTCCCGCTGTAGCTTCTGAGGCTATAGTATCTTTGGTGATTCTTCGTTCGCGTACACCGCAGCTTGCCAAAGCCATTGCGCAAACGATTAAGCTCAAAGAGCTGACGCTTAGCATCCTGCTTGTAGTATTCACAGTTCCTCCAGTCCTCTAAAAAGCGCCGCGAGGGCGCAATGCACTATCGGAGGATAGGTATTGAACTTAAGCTGCTCAAGATTTGTGCAATGGAATTAGGCAGTTAGTACAAATTATTACGGACCGTAGGATTCGGATTTCTCCGAACTTCTAAATTTCATTCCCGAATGTTGCTGAATAGAGACAGTCAATTCCTGGTGGCACCGCTCTAGGATAGCATCGCTTTCACAGCTCTTGCAGTCAGACCTTAAGTCTGTTCCTGAAGCGGGGGGGCAACTTCACTACACGATCTGAAATTCTCCGCCCTCTGAAGCTTATAACCCACTGCATTATAAATTAATTATACGCCTCCTTATGGGTAAATATTCTTTAATGCAACTCTCGCGCGAATCCTTCCGTCCTATCAGTCATGAATATAAAAAAGCCAAACTTGAGGTCGAGGATCTTTGGAATGCAAAACTTTAGTAATCCGATTATTTTCGCCCTCGCGCTGGGATTTCTTTCAGCCTGTAATGATTTACAAGTTTTCGCAGCAACTCCCGCGACTCCTAAGCTTTTAAGCTAACATGGGAAGCCATCGCAACAGCTCTTTAAATCCAATGTTTGTGCGAGCCCTCTAAGCCGCGAAATCTGGCTGATCTGAAAGGCCTCAGCGGTCTACGGAAAACAAAGACTGGACGTAAAAAAGCCAGGATTTTGAAATCCTGGCCTGCCTAATAATAGATTCAATCTCACAGTTTAAAGTTCTGTCCCGTTGGAATTGAAATCCACTGCTCGGAGGTGAGCTCCTGAGGACTGTATTTGGGATAACGCTTCCCGAACATCTCAGGCTCAACCGGTTGCTTCCGGCATTTTTCCACTCGATAGATCTTCGAGTAGTAAGCTACGAATTTCCCGTTTAGGCCTTTGCAGGCTTCAGCCAAGGGCAGGACATCGACGCCGGTATCGGCATCGAGAAGTTTCTTATACTCAGCATCGAGCGAGGACACGATGGGAACGCCGTCTTCGATCTTGGCGATCTGCTCTTCATCGAGCTCGAGGATATCCTGATTGCGTTTGCCACGTTTCTGACTGTGCTCGCTATAAGTGTCCAGATCGGGGAAAAGGCGTTTTTTGCACTTCTCTACGAAGTAAATCTCGTCGCCGCGCGAGATCAAATACTGATTGTTGAGCTGCGCGCAGTTGTACTTTTTCTTCGCCGCGAGTTTATTGAGTGTCTCGCCTGCAGGAATCATGGCCATCGTTTCGCTTTCGATGCTGATGATCTTGAGACCTTTGGTTTTAAACTCAACACCCTCTTCGACGATGAAAGCCCGGCGCTTACACTTTTCAACTTTATAAATATGTTCGTAGTACGAGATGTATTTCCCTTCGAATTTTTTGCACTGCTTCAACTTCTCAGCCGCAGAATACTCTTTCGGCTTTTGAATCACAGGCGGCGGGAGTTCGCCGATGTCGTCCACTTTCGCGCCGGGCGCAGATCCGGTACCCGCGCCGGTGGAGGGCAGAGACGAAGTATCGGATGGAATTTCTTCGTCCTGTGCAAAGACAGGGGTCGCCAGACCAAGAACCAAGGCGAGGGTCAGGCTAAGGGATTTCCAAGGTCTCAATTTCACGATCATAAGGGCCCACTCTGCGTTATACATCTGTCAAATTATACGACAGCTATTCCCATAATGCTGCCTCTAACTTATGAAAACACTTAGAGAAGAGTCTGGGCCTAAGGGTTGCAGAAGGAAGGTAGACCTGTCCAGGTCTTGCTGTTGCCCTTTTGCTGGAGTTGCTAAATGGACAAGATTCTTGAATTTCTCGACTTTTCTTCGATTGACCCCCAAATGTACTGGCGCGTGGCCACAACCATTGGCGAGAAAACCTATGAGATATATTGGCGCCGCGAGACCTCCATTCATTGGCGTTTTCGCGAATACGGCGCCCTTTTCTGGACCCTTTCCAGCTCGGAAAGAATACTCCCCATGCTCGAAAAAGAAGGCGTCGATTTGCAGCTCTTTGAACATGCTGTGAAGAATAGCCTCCTCCATCAGGTCTGTTTCGCGGACCGCATCGTCAAGGATTCGCGCCATCTCCTCGGTTCGGATCTGGTGAATGCGGGCATTGAGGATCACGAAGAATTCCTCTCCAACATAGGAACTCTCGTCGAAAGGCTCCAGCCTAAGGACACCCCTTCGGCCCTCCACCTTCGGGTCGTCAAAGACTAATGCCGCTCCCTATCAGCTTGTGGCCGCCTGTGGCTCAGAGATGAGTGATAGGCGGCTTATTCTTGCTTCGTTTCTTCCGCCGTCATAAGCTCGGGAGATTCTCGAGGAGACCCCATGTCGTTCGATTCAGCCTTGTTGCCCGCGATGAAACTCATAAACGCTCCCACGCATTGGGAGAACGAAATCGATCCCAAAGCTTCGGCTGTGCTGGCGCTGTTTATGCGCGATCCGAATCAGGGGCTTTGCCTACTCTTCACCAGACGCGCGAGTGAGATGAGATCCCATGCGGGTCAGGTTGGATTTCCGGGGGGTCGAAGGGAACTTACTGATGAACATCCAAGCGCGACCGCACTGAGAGAGGCTTGGGAGGAGATCGGTCTCGATCCTGAGTCGGTGACGGTATTGGGTATGTTGAATCCTCTCAAGTCGCTTGATACACGCCCCGTTCTTCCGATCGTGGCCTACACCGATCAATATCTGCCTGATTTAAAGCCAAATCCAAGCGAGGTGGCCGAAATTTTTCTGCTGCCTTGGGGCCAGCTCACGGCTGAGCATAGGACGATCGTTCGATTTAATATCTTCGGACGTTGGCGGGAGACCCCCTTCTATGAGGCCGAGGGGCATCACATTTGGGGCCTGACAGCTTGGATGGTGGATTTCATGGGCATGACCTCGGATTAGTACGGGACAGAATCACTCGGTATTTCATTAACCCCTCCCTACACAAACATTAAGTAAAGCACTTAACCATTCAATATTTTTGATATATTAAAAATATGTACAGATCCCAACCCCGGCACCGATGGGACCTTATCAGCTGTCTAAAAGGAATCTTACGATCTGATAAAATCGAAGAATTATGAAATACTGCTGGGGAAGTCGGACTCCATTCGTAAGATGATGCAATAAGCACAAATGAAAAAGTGGAGTTGGGCCTTGGGCCTAACTCCACTTTTATCGTTCTTAGGTTAATGAGCCATTCGCTCTTTCAACTTAGCCCGCAAAGCCTCTGTTCCAGGTTTTCCGGTGAGCGCAAAGAGGTTCTTCTTATAAGCTTCGACGCCGGGCTGATCATAGGGATTCACACCCAACATCGCGCCGCTGACCGCACAAGCCGATTCAAAGAACGCAAAAAGAGCACCCAAATGATACTCATCCAAAACTGGGAGTTTTAGAGCGAGGCTGGGAACACCGCCGTCGGCGTGAGCAATCATGGTTCCGGACATCGCCGCGTCATTGATCTCATTGATCAGGCGACCTTCGAGGTGACCGAGTCCATCGAGCTTCTGAGCCATGGCGGGTACACGCAGCTGTTGTTCAACACCGTTTCGTCTGGGACGATCATTTTCAAAGCTAAGGAAGGTCTCAACGAAATTTCTTTTCCCCTCCTGGACATACTGCCCAAGAGAATGGAGGTCGGTTGTGTAAACCAGTCCCGCCGGGAATAATCCCTTGCCTTCTTTGCCTTCCGATTCGCCGAAGAGCTGCTTCCACCACTCGACGATATACGCGAGCTTGGGATTGTTCGTGGCCATGATCTCAACGGATTTGCCTTGTTCGTAGGCTGCTGAGCGAAGGGTTGCGTAGCGTAGAACGGGGTGATCCTTGCTGCTTCTGCTCAATTCCTGAAAGATGCTGGAGGCGCCTTCGAGAAGAGCCTTGGTATCGAGCTTTAAAAGCGCCAGTGGCACGAGACCAACAGCCGTCAGCACACTGAAGCGTCCGCCCACGTCGTCTGGGATCGAGAAGCTCTTATAGCCTTCCTCTTGCACAAGCTGCCGCAAAGCTCCCGACTTGCCATCTGTTGTACAGACGATACGGCGCGTGGCTTCCTCCTTGCCGAAACGTGTTTCAAGATAGGTTCTCAGAATTCTAAAGGCCACACCCGGTTCCGTCGTGGTTCCGGACTTCGAAATAACGTTGATAATCGGCAGACGCTTATCCATAAGCTCGATGACTTCGATCAACTGAGTCTCGGAGATGTGGTGGCCGGCAAAAGCAACGAGAGGCTGGTGCGACTTCACCAGTCCCTGATAGCTATGCAAAAGCGCTTCGGTGACGGCCCGAGTCCCAAGATAAGATCCACCAATGCCGATGACCAGGACCAGATCGTAGTTGATGTCGAGGTCTCGAATATAGTTCTGGATCTCTTGTTCAAGGGCAAAGCCACTATGCTGAGGATAGTCCCACCACCCGGTGAACTCCGCCCCATTGCAATCTTTATTCTTAAGCGCCGCGAGATGCTCGACAGCATCGCCTTGCAGGGCATTGGCACTCGCAATCAACTCGGCATCCAGGAACTTTTCGTTAATCTTTACTGCTGTCATTCATCCAACTCCCTAGGGAAAAGTTCATCATCGACCGACACGATCCAATTTCTGACTTTGGCCATCGATACCCGGGTCGCCTGCAAATGGTAAAGGAGGCAGTTCCGACCTTCATCGAAGCCTTTTTCAATAATGATGCAGTTGCGATAGACCAGCGACTGGGCGGCTTGGTTATCGGCCGGGACCTCCATTTTGAAGGTCACGAGGTTCTTCTTGAAAAAGCTATAGATGTGATCGCGCACCTTCAGAATATCTTTTTCAGATTCCGCCGAGATCACAATGCAGCCTGGATAGGCGGAGCGTAGGATACGGGGCAAAATCGGATCGTTCAGTCGATCGACCTTGTTGAAGATCAGGACTTGAGGGACCTCGCCCGCCCCGATGTCTGTGAGGACAGAGTTGGTGACCTTGATATGGTCTTCATAGTGAGCATAACTCACGTCCACGACATGCAGCAGCAGATCCGCCTCACTCACCTCTTCAAGGGTCGTGCGGAAGGACTCGATGAGAGAATGCGAAAGATTGCGGATGAATCCAACGGTATCCGAAAGAAGGATTTTCGGTCTGGTCCGGGGATCGATCGTCTTCACGCTCGTGTCGAGAGTGGCAAAGAGTTCATCTTTGGGAGCTACCTGCGATTTGGTCAGGCCTTTCATCAAGGTCGTCTTACCGCTATTGGTATAACCCACGATCGCAACCTTCAGCTCGTTCGAACGGGACTTTCTTTGCGTGGCTTTCTCTTTGCGAATCTGTTCGAGCTGCTTTTGCATACGGGAGATCCGGTCGCGCGCGCGACGACGGTCGATCTCAATCTGTTTCTCGCCCATACCCCTTTGCAGAGCGCCGCCACCCCTTTGTCTTTGAAAGTGGGTCCAGGCTCCGGTCATCCGGGGCAGGAGATATTCAAGCCGGGCGATTTCAACCTGGGTCTTAGCCTGGTTGGTGCGCGCGTGACGCGAAAATATTTCGAGGATCACACCCGTGCGATCCAGGACCAGCATGCCGGTCATTTCTTCGAGGTTACGCACCTGCGGTCCGCTGAGGTTCCTATCAAAGACGATGAGCTTCGCGCCCAGGGATTGAGCAAGATCCTTGATCTCTTGCACCTTACCCGTACCGATATAGCAGTTCGGCGTGAGTTTATGTCTCTTTTGCAGGGCCCGTCCAACGGCTTGAACACCGAGGGTTCTTAGGAGCGACTCAAGTTCGCTGATTTCCTCCTCGAGCCTGTCTCCGGATTCTCCCGCGAGCAAGACACTCACGACGATCGCTTTTTCCTGGCTAGAAAAAACCAACTCAAAATTGTCTTCCACGCCTACTTCCTTATAGCTGGGAGAAATGGGAAACGGGAATCACTCTGAGACTAACCCGGGCTGAGGTGATCATTGCAAATCTAACTCGGGTGCGGAAGAGAGAACAGTCATTATCCTAAGAGCTGGAGAGTGACTCACGATGTCAGTCAGTGATGTTGACGAGTAGGAAGCCGGTTTTGGCAACGCAAGATTTAAAATTCGCTTGAGAATTTCTTCTTAAGTTAGGCTACCAAAACGTTGCTTCAAGCACACAACTCAGTCATAGCAAGGGTTACACCTAAATTCATTCCGGTAGTCTCTATTCATGAGGCGAAATTTGTTTACGATTACAGTACCCAAGTCAAAAGACATGGTTTCTTGTGCGCTGAATGCTTCTCCCGTAGCACTTGCAATACAAGGCTTATGGATTCAGAAAATCCTAAGAACGCTGACAGGACAAGGATTTGTGAGCGGCTTGAGGACACTTTTTTGTTTGTAAAAAGAAACCCAGGAGAAGTATAGCTAATGAAGAGAATTCTTAAAGACATCGCAAAGAGAATATAAAACGCTGGCCTAGAGGGGATCTTATGATGCGTTTCCTTCTCGCCTGTTTGATAGCGTGCGCCCAACTCGCGCTATCTGACGGCAGACTCTTAGCAGAAATCTACAGAAGTCCGCTCCAAAGAGCGGCTGCACAAGGCGTTGTGCCTCCTGTCGTTGGACAGGAGCAGGAACCGCGAAGTTTTCTTGCTGTGGATAGTGACATCATGGTTGTCAGAGGTGACAACTATCTTGGATCGAAACCTCAGGACACTACAAAGTATCCCATCGTTCTTCTCCATGGATTTCTTGGCTGGGATCAAGTCTTCTTCGTCGATTACTTCTTTCACATCCGTAAAGCTCTAGAAGCCGATGGCTTCACCGTGTACACGCCGCAAGTCAATCCGATTGCAACGATCGAAACGCGCGCGAAACAGCTCGCGCCTTTGCTTGATCGAATATTCGAACAGACTGGTGCGGCGAAGATCAACATCATCGCTCACTCCATGGGCGGTCTTGATGCTCGTTACCTTATAGCTCATGGTTATGGCGACCGCATTGCGTCGTTAACGACAGTGGGGACTCCTCACCATGGCACGCCAGTTTCTGATTTAATTTTTGGAACTTTAGGACAAAACAATCCACTGTATAAAGCGTTTGAATTTATCGCAGCGAGTCTACTGGGTAAAGGCAGTTTAAAGCCCTCGGATCTGAATTTTAGAGATTGTCTGTGGAACCTGTCAAAGAGTTACGCAGAGGATTACTTCAATCAGTATTACACCGACAATCCCGATATTTATTATCAGTCGTTCGCCGGCGTAAGTAGCCCCACCGGAATCAAGTCGGGCGATATTATGGATCTGCTCCTTCTTCCATTTGCGCCCGCATTCAAATGGGGACAAAGAAGCGACGGAATGGTAACAATCGAATCGGCTAAGTGGGGACGCTTTCGTGGGATCGTGAGTGCGGATCATGTGAATCTCGTCGGACAACTGTTCGGTAAAACTTCCTCGCGTTTCGATCATGTGAAATTTTACAAGAAAATCGCTTGGGAATTGGTTGATTTAGGCTACTGAGCATTCGCATCTTGGAATAAAACTACATAATTTGAATTTCTCAAGGCATTACGGTCTGCTGCTTGACATTGGCAACTTCTCACAACTATCCTACTCTAAGTTGCGAGTCGACATTGTTCAGGGAGCAGACATGAGCCTTAATATCGAAGGTCTCGAGATTCCACAAACCACAACTGCTATTTATCTCGAGCGAGTCCTTACTGCTCCGGCACTCCAATTCATCAAAGCCCTTCAAGTCAAATTCAATCCTACTCGTTTGGAATTGCTTCAGCGTCGCAATCATCGCCAGACTGCACTAAACAATGGTGGCAGCCTCGATTTTCTCCCTGAAACCAAGGCTATCCGTGACGCCGATTGGCAAGTGGCATCGACGCCGAAGGATCTTGAGGATCGTCGGGTCGAGATCACAGGGCCGACCGACGCGAAGATGTTGATCAATGCGTTGAACTCAGGCGCCAAAGTTTTCATGGCTGATTTGGAAGACTCTCTTTCACCAACCTGGAACAACGTGATCCAGGGTCAGATCAATTTGCAGGATGCCGTTCGTCAAACCCTCAGTTTCCAAAACGAGGATGGCCGCTCCTATCAGTTAAAACCAGGAGGCGAACTCGCGACTCTTCTGGTCCGCCCGCGCGGCTGGCATTTGAACGAGAAGAACGTCACACTTAACGGCGAGGCGATCTCGGCGAGTCTCTTTGATTTCGGCCTCTATTTTTTCCATAACGTCCACGAGCGCATCAAACGCGGCACCGCGCCCTATTTCTATCTGCCCAAGATGGAAAGTCATCTGGAAGCGCGTCTATGGAACGATGTTTTCAACTTCAGCCAGGACTATCTTAAAGTCCCTCGCGGAACAATTCGTGCGACCTGTCTCATCGAGACGATCCTCGCTTCTTTTGAGATGGAAGAATTCCTTTACGAACTTAAAGACCATTCGTCAGGCTTGAACGCAGGACGTTGGGACTATATTTTCAGCATGATTAAGCGCTTTTCCAATCATCCGGACAAGATTCTCCCAGACCGATCCCAGGTCACCATGGGAGTTCCTTTCATGCGCGCTTATGCGGAACTGCTCGTTCAGAGTTGCCATAAACGGGGCGCTCATGCGATTGGCGGTATGGCCGCGTTTATTCCCAGCCGCAGGGACCAGGAAGTTAACGATCAGGCGATACGGAAAGTGACTGAGGATAAGCAGCGCGAAGTTTCGATCGGTTTCGACGGAACTTGGGTTGCTCACCCCGATCTCGTGCCCGTCGCTATGAAAGTATTTGATGCAGCCTTGATGGATTCGCCCAATCAGAAATCAAAGCTGCGCGATGATGTGAAACGTGATGTCGCGCGTCTATTGGACACCAATATTCCAGGCTCATCGATCACAGAAGAAGGGGTCAGGCATAACATCCGCGTTGCGATCCAGTACCTGAGCAGTTGGCTTCATGGGCTCGGTGCCGTTGCTCTCTATAACCTTATGGAAGACGCAGCGACCGCCGAAATCTCAAGAGCTCAACTCTGGCAGTGGATCCGGCATAAAGCCAAGATGCAGGACGGAAGAGTGATAACGGCTGAGCTTTATAATCAATATCGCCAGGAAGAACTCGATGCGCTCGGTGGCCCTGAAAAGGACAACTACCGTCAAGTCGTGACCCTCCTCGATGGATTGGTGCTCAGTCCCGAATTTGCTGAGTTCCTTACCTTACCGGCTTACGATCTACTGAGAGATGCACGTTAGAGTGAGAGTGAGAGTAAAAGTAGAGACTGAAGTGAAGAGTAGAACCTTACGACATTTTTGGAGGGCGACATGACAAAAAAAGAAGCTTATCAAAACGCAGAGACCTTGGACAAAGAATGGCGAACGAACCCACGTTGGAAGGGCATCAAGCGCCCCTATACGTCGGCTGAAGTTCTGAAACTTCGTCCTACCCTCAACCCTGAGCACACCTGGGCTCAAGCGGGCGCGGACCGTCTTTGGACGTCCCTACACAATGAGCCCTTCGTTAATGCCCTGGGCGCAATCACCGGTGCTCAGGCGGTTCAATATACCAAAGCCGGCCTCAATTCGATCTACATGAGCGGCTGGCAAGTTGCGGCTGACGGCAACCTCTCGGGTCAGACTTATCCCGATCAAAGTCTTTACCCATCGAATTCAGTTCCCCAAATGGTTAAGCGTGTGAATAATGCGCTGGCCCGTGCAGACTTGATCCAAAAACAAGACGGCAAAAATGATATCAACTTTTACTCCCCAATCGTTGCGGATGCAGAAGCTGGCTTCGGCGGACCTCTTCACGCCTTTGAATTGATGAAACAAATGATCGAGGCAGGCGCTGCCGGAGTTCACTTTGAAGATCAGTTGGCGTCTGAGAAAAAATGTGGACACTTGGGCGGTAAAGTCCTCGTTCCGACATCTCAGTTCATCAAGACTCTCGTCGCGGCACGTCTGGCTGCAGACGTTTCAGGCACAGATACACTCATTATCGCGCGTACCGACTCTCTCGGAGCAACGCTTTTGACTTCAGACATCGATCCAGCCGATGCTCCGTTCATCACCGGTCAACGCACTTCGGAAGGCTTCTTCCGCGTGAAGCAGGGTATCGACGTTGCGATCGCCCGCAGCTTGGCCTATGCGCCTTACGCCGATCTTCTATGGTTTGAGACATCGACTCCCGATGTTGGCGAAGCCCGCGCTTTCGCTCAAGCGATCAAAGAAAAATACCCGAATAAGCTGCTTGCTTACAACTGCTCACCTTCCTTTAATTGGGAAGCGAAGCTCAACAAGGAACAAATCGCAAGGTTCCAAACTGATCTCGCTGAATTCGGTTTCAAATATCAGTTCATCACCTTGGCTGGCTGGCACAGCATCAACTACCATTCTTTCGAAATGGCCCGCGGTTACAAAGAACGCAATATGAGCGCCTATGTAGAATTGCAACGCGCGGAATTCCAACGCGAAAAAGACGGCTATACAGCTGTTAAGCATCAAAAAGAAGTTGGCACTGCCTACTTCGATCAAGTCCTTATGACTGTAACCGGAGGTCAATCATCGACTTCGGCCATCAGCGGGTCGACTGAAGAAGAGCAATTCGAGCACTAAGAAGAGTTACCGAGCAACTTTATTCCGTTTCGCGCAACCCTGTCTGCACAAGCACGACAGGGTTTTTCTATTACTTAGCGACTTCACCTTTCTTTTTCTTTTCGCTTCGCGCTAAGCTAATGCATCACAACTATCTCGAGTGAGACTAGCCATGATGTGTTTGCGAATCCATTCCCATCTTTTCAGCTTTGCCATCACAACGCTGGCACTGAGTTCCACGGCCTTCGCCGATGGCTTCGAACTGCAGGATGCCTATCGCTCCGCTCGCCAGAATCACTGGCAGGGCAATGAATTCAGCCTGCACTATATAACCCAGGAGTCCGACGTCCTCACCTTCGGGGCCTATTTCTCCAATACCTCCTGGCGAATCAATAAAGAGAAGCGGGGCCAGGTCAAGGAGTTCGGGCCTGAGGTTCGTTATGCGGTGCCTGCTGGGCCTTTCTCGGGCTATGCGGGCTTTCAGTATGCGCTCTTTTCCGACGGCAGCTATACGATCGATCAGCATGATGTGGGGATGAAGGTTCGAGGGCCAAGACTTACGATCGGCGCGCTTTATCCGGTTGAGAGTATCGGTTTGGTCTTGAGCTTTGGGGTGACCAACGGTTGGGAACGGATGGATACCTATGCGGATCGTCATTCCAATGATGTGTTTGAGTCGCATAGTGTGTTTTTGGGGGTTTCGATTTAGAAGCGATAAAGATCCAGACTCGAAAAGAGCTGGATCATCTTCTCACCCAAATACTTCGAAGACTCTTCCGCCAAAAATAAATTCTGATTAAATTCCAACTCAAAACCCGCATAAATCGTCGGTGAAAACTGACCTCGCAAAAAGCGGGTAAACCCATCCGACTTCCCAAGATAAGGATAGTTCCTACGAACCCGCCAGGGAAACTCCTGCTCTCGCAGCTTATCCATCAACTCATCCGCCCAGATCAACTCACTGCTGCGTGCAGGATCGTAGAGCAGGCCGAACTCGGCATTGCGCTCCTCGCCGTTTAAAACCGGCGTGAATGAATGGAAGGCGCAGTGCAGCACCTTCAGATTTTTTTTGTGGAATCTCTCGATCGCATCGACGATCGAGAGGCGATAGGGTTGGTAGTAATCATTCGCGATCTGTTCTTTCACTTCAGGACTCGCATCGCGAAACGATGGCCCATACGCGTTGCGATGGGTGATCGAGCGATTGCAATCGATGAGCAGGCGACTGATCTCTGTGAAGAACATCGGTGCATTCTCGGCTTTACTGACTTGCTTGGCCAATGCAAGGGCTCCCTTGTCCCAACCGCGATGAGTAGAGAGAAGGGCCTTTGTTTCCTCGTCAAGCTGAGCCGAATATTGCTTCGGGATCTTATGCCCCCCGTGCTCGCAGCTAATCAGTAAAACCCAGTCTTTAGGCATAGAACTGACCCCTTACGAGGCTTTGCGCCAGCTTCTTGTACTCGCCCTTGATCGTCTCGCGTGTTGGATTTTCACCGATGTTCTTAAGGATACGGGTCGAGAGGTTGCCGTGTTCCAAGAGAAATTGAGCCGGTTTCACGAAGTCTTTGATCTCATAATCCTTGGTCGACAAGGTGTCGAGGATCTTGCTCCAAAGCTTACGCATCGTGATCGGCTTGGATTCACCGAAGACTTTGAGCAGGAACGCATTGTGAATGGAGAAGTCCAGTCCTTGCTCAGATGCTTCTTTAAAGATGATTCTCAATTCATCTTCATCGGCCTTCATCTGTTCGGCGTAGGACATCCATTGCTCGTCGACCAGACTCTTCACCAGGGACACGACCAGTGCAATAATAGCGAAGTCCGCGATGGGCGCCTCCTGGATGTCCAGTACGCGAATCTCGATAGCGTGGCGTTCAAAGCGGGCGATAGCCGCACGCGAGTTGAGCCATTCTTCCTGGAGAATTTCATCCGGGTCTTGCGCTGCGATGTCTTTGTATATTTTGTTTAGAATCTTCTCATTATAATCCGCTTGCGTAAAAACTTTCTCAGGAATCACCGATCCGATGATCGAAGGTATGCGCCTCTGATTGGCCATATAGAAGCCAAGACGGCTGTCCTTGGCGCCGGTGACTTTGCCTTCCACGATCGGGGAACTGGCTGCCAGGGCCGGGAGGAGTGGCAAGACTATCCGGATAGCCGCATGGAGATGCCCGAACTCTTTATCGTTCGCAAATGGTAGGTTGATATGAACGCTCTGAAGGTTCGACCAACCGTGACCTCGACAGTCGAAGATGCGGTTATAGCTCGCATAGATTTCGTTGTTGCCGTGGGGCCAGAGTTTGGTCTCCCGATCGGGATTCATCCAGGGATGCATTGCTGTCGGGAGTAGGCAGGCGTTCCATTTCTCCATAAATGTATTCAGATAGACGATCTGCTCTTGGAAATCTTTTTGCATGCGCACGAGGTCTTTTTGCGGCCCGTTGCACTTGAATTCGATGACGTGCATCACGAGCTCGTTTGAGACATCGATGCGCCCCAATGAGAAATCGTTGGTGATTTCCCCGGCCAGTGCTTCTAGGACTTTGTCGCAGATCGGTTTGACGTCGAAGGTATCACGATCGACAATCATGTATTCCATTTCGATACCGTAAGCTTCGAAGAGATGAAGATGGGGTTTCATTCGGAATGTCCTTTCGATTTCGCCTCGAGTCGTTTTACGAACACGCTGATGATCTCATCATACAAGCGATGCTTGATGACCTTGTCCTCGACACCCGCGTCGATACTTGGATTGTCGTTCACTTCGATGACGTAGTACTTACCGTCTTTCTCTTTGATATCGAGACCGTAAAGTCCATCACCCACGGCCGCCGCAGTCTTAAGCGCCAGCGTGATGAGCTTGGGATTCATCTCTTCCAAAGGAAATGTTTCGGCATGCCCGTAATCGAGTTCATCATCTTTTTTGTTATAAATTTGCCAGTGGCCGCGAGCCATAAAATATTTGCAGGCGTAGAGCGGCTTGTTGTCAATGACCCCGATCCGCCAGTCGAATGGAGTTGGCATAAACTCCTGAGCAATCACCAGATCGGACTCTTTGAGCATAATTTCGACTTTTTCGATGATTTCTTCACGCGTCTTCGCCTTCAATACGCCTTGGGAGAAGGCACTATCTGGCTGCTTGAGGACGCAAGGCACCGGAAGTTTTTCCAGCATCGCTTCCAAGTTCTTTTTGTGAATAATGAAAGACTTGGGAGTGGGAATATGATGGCGCTTGAGAAGCTCCGCAAGAAAGACCTTGTTGGTACAACGAAGAATGGATTCCGGATCGTCGATGACCACGAGCCCTAAAGCCTTGGCCTTTTGGGCAAAGCGGAAGGTGTGATGATTGACGTTCGTCGTCTCGCGAATAAAGAGCGCATCATATTCAGCCAGACGTTTCAGATCATCCGGACCGATGATATCGACCTCAATCTGCTGATTCTGGGCGGCCTTGATGAAGCGCTGGATCGCCTTGTCATCGGATGGTGGCAAGGCTTCCGTGGGGTTCCGGAGGATGGCCAGACTATAACGCGCGGCCTTCAAAGGCTTGCGAATCGTGGAATTTTTGAAATAACTCTCAGCGAAGTAGATGAGATCGACTTTATGCGAGCGAGGCACATCCTTCAAACTGATCGGTCCGATCGAGCTGAGGAGCCATTTATTCTTTTTGGTGAATTTCGCCCGAATCAAAGGCGAGGCAAAGTATTTGTAAAGCTCGGCGGCGAGCTTATCGTATTTGCGCGCAATATTTTTGCCGAAATAAATCGACAGCTCGAAGGTATCAGATTTGATATCAGCGAGAGACTTTTGCACCAAGGCATCAAGGTTGTCCGAGGTGATTTTCACAAAAGCTTTGGTCTTCATCTCCTGAATGGTGCTCAGGGATGGAATAGGCTTTTGACCGCGGGCCGCTGCCAGAAGTGAGACGTAGTAACCGGAAGTTTGATAGCGATAGGACCGGCACAAATTGAAGACCCGATAGTTCTTGGTATCTTGGAAATGCTCTTCTATAAAATAATCAATGTCGCTCACAACCTCGAAGTCGCCTGCTTGCCGTGGCCACTCGTCGACTGACTCAACGACGATGAGATTCTTCATTCAGAGGGCTCTCTTTCTGTTTAATCACGAGAAGGTTCGCATCGTAGGTCATCACGCCGAGCAGGATCGCACAGATCAGGCGCGGAATGGGGACCGTGTAAGTTTGAATGTCCGAGATAGCATTCGGAAAGTAAGGGTCGGTGATCTGTGCCGTCCGCGCTTCCATGTCGATTCCCGTGATCAACACGAAGTGGCCAGCCGGCCGTCCCCTTATGTCATCGTTGGCCGTCGTGATGGGATCTTCCCTGACCGTCTTGTAAAGGTAGGTCGAACTCAGGCCCGCGATCAAAGGCCGCCCGTCCTGTAGGAGGGAGACCAGAAGATTGGCCGTAAGATCCTCGAAGCGACAAATACCACCGCTTTCCAGGAAATCGAGGTAGCCATCGCTGGCATAGCGAAGTCGCTTGTTCTTTTTCGCCTTCTTTTGCAGCTTAAGTTTTTCAATTAACTGATCGGAGTTGAGATCGAACCACGATGGATCGAAGATGTTCACATTGAAGGACCAGATTTCAGCCGCATAGCCACGCTTCAGAGCATGGGCTCCGAGCTTTGAGGCATAGGTCCCACCCTCTTCGAGCATCGAGACTTCACTGATGACGCTCTCGAGCGAGATGCCGTCCGCATAGAAGCCATAGATCGATTGCAGACAAGTCGGCCCGCAGGTGACATCGTCTGGTTGTTTTTTGAGCGGAATCTTAAGCTTGATCGATCGTTTCTCAGTTCCCATATTGCTTTCCTACAAAAGGTGAACCTTCCACCTGCCCCTTCATCCGGAACAAACACTCATAGCTGCTTTAAAAAAAAGGGGACCTAGTCTGGAAATAGACTTCTTAGGCGTTCAGGTCAACCAGTCAGTGAGATTTGAGCATTTGGAGTTTTTAACAAAAATGGCTTTTTTATGAGTGACTGAGAGACACTAAGTATTGGGTCGATTAAAACTTTGTTGCAAAAAAACTCGATAAATTCTGCAGAGGCTCGTAGCGGTGCCGCTGCCGTGATGAATGAGAGAATTTTTATTGCTTTCTGAAACAATTGATGAAGCCTGAATCCCACTCTCAGAATTCATGCGGCTCGCATCCCTCTCAGCGTCCCTTTTTGTATGGAATTTGCTGAACCAGAGCGTGATTGCAACTCCACTTTCCCCGCTGTATAAGAAAGGCAAAATTGCTGGTTATGGGGGCACGACGGAAAATGCTTACACACAATACTTTAGCCGGGAAACACGCACTCGTTTGTGGCGCTTCCCAGGGCATCGGACGAGCCTGTGCTATCGAATTAGCCAAAGCGGGCGCCCGTGTCACAGTCCTCGCCCGTACGGCTCAAACCCTTGAAAAAACACTCGAGAGCCTTGCCAAATACGGCTCGGGACATAAAGCCGTCGTTTGCGATCTCTCCGATATGCGTCAGCTCAGCAGCATACTCCCGACAACTTGCACCGATGTCGATATACTCGTCTGCAACAGCGGCGGCCCCGCTCCGGGACCCTTGGCTTCCGCAGAAAGCCAGGCTTTGGATGCCGCTTTTACCCAACACGTCCTATCGAACGTGGCTTTGGTTCAAGCTTGCGCCCCCCACATGAAGAAGCAAAACTATGGTCGGATTATCAACATCATCTCGACTTCGGTGAAGATCCCTATCCCCAATCTCGGCGTCTCCAACATCGTGCGGGGCGCAACAGCGAGCGCGGCGAAGACCTTTGCGGGCGAACTGGGACCTTTCGGAATTACGGTGAACAATATCCTGCCGGGATTCACCAAGACTCAAAGACTTGAACAGATTATCCAAAACACGCAGTCGAAGACCGGGGGCGAACGCGATGCCGTTGAGGATTCGTTCACCAAGGACGTTCCGGCCCGACGATTTGCCGAGCCCGAGGAAACCGCCTATGCCTGCGTGTTTCTCGCTTCGCCTTTTGCTTCGTATATCAACGGTATTAACCTGCCCGTGGATGGTGGAAGGACTGGCTGTCTATGAAGTTTGATGTCTTCTTTTCGATCTGTCAGACGGATGTCGATGGCTACATGCCGAGCGAGAGAGTGATGTTTGAGCAATTCTTCGATCAGCTCAAACTCGCTGATCGTTTGGGATTCGAGACGGCTTGGGTCGCCGAGACCCATCTCTCCTGCGAGACTCAAAAGCAAAACCGCAACGCGGTGATCCCTCACTTCAAGGGCGAAATCGGTCTCAATACCGACATCCTCCAGTTGGCTCATAAAGCCTTTGGAATGACCAAACGCATCAATATCGGCTCGGCGATTCGCAATATCCTTTGCAATGGTGGACCGCTGGCTCATGCCGAAGCCATCAAGACATTTTTGACTCTCCATTCCCTCGATCCGGATGAGAAGCGTAAGCTCTTTCTTGGTTTCGCAGCCGGACGCTTTCCCTTTTCTAATACGCCCTATGGTATCAAAGCCCGGAATGAGCTTGAGTCTCATGGCTGGAATGTTCTAAAGGGCGAGTTGTTCAAACAGGCGACTGAGATCTTCATGCGCGCTCTGACCAACGAGACTTTCAGTTCGGCTGATTTGAAGCCTATTCTTCTTTCGGAAGATCAGTTTCGGAATCACAAGGAATGGGCGGCTGTTCAAGCGGCGAATCAAAATATCGGATATCCCCAGACTGAGCTCGGTATCGAAGTTCCTCCCTTCTGGGACTTTGAAACAGTCGGTGTCATTCCCTTTGAAGCGCCGATGGATCTCCTGCAGCTCGTTGTGGGCTCGCATGATCCAGCCGTGCAGATTCAGGCGAATATGTATTTGCCAGCCTGGGTCTTTAATCTTTCGATTACACCCACGACGACGATTGAAGAGACGCATAAACGCATGGCGCGCTATTACAATCCCGCGGGCGGCCGCTGGAATCGTTCTTACATGCCACGCACGTCCCTGATCTTCATCAACGGTGACGAGCACCTATCGCCAACCGAACAGAGAGCCAAAGCCAAGGCCTCGGCTCAAAACGCTTTGGCAAACTACTGGCGCGCGATGGAAGGCACTCTCGATCCACGCAAGGTCGCCGAAGCCGTTGAAAACGCAGTCTACGGCAACCCTGAGGATGTCGCGAAGCAACTCGCGAGCAAATACGATGAGAACGATCGCCTCATGCTCTGGTTTGATTTCAACAATCATGACAACCAAGCCGTGAAGGCCAGTATGGAAGCCTTTTGGAATAAAACGCGACCTCTCTTATTAAAAGGGAAGAAATGATCGACAATAGCTGGGTCCCCCTCGTCGACTATCGACGCAATGGAGTACCCGAAGTTACAGTTCATGGTGCCGTGGCTTGGTTCAAAGGTAAAAAGCTTTATCACTCTTACGGTGGAAACGTGCTTTGTTATGGTCGATCTATGATGAAGCCGGTGCAGATTAAAGTGATTGCGAAGGAACTCGATTCCCACTTGAGTTGGGAATCGAAAGCCGTCTCGATCGCATCGCACAATGCTGAGCCGATCCATTTGGAAGCCGTCAAAGCGATTTTGAAGCCGTCCGAATATGGTCTCTTGCAGACACCTTTGTCCCTGCCCCTGATGCAATTCGGCAAGCAGGTTCGTCGTCCCCGTCGCTGGTATCACACCTGTTCGGGTAAACATGCGGCGATTCTAAGGGCCTGTGGACTCAATCAATGGTC
This sequence comes from Oligoflexus sp., assembly GCA_014377445.1. Classification (GTDB taxonomy): domain Bacteria; phylum Bdellovibrionota_B; class Oligoflexia; order Oligoflexales; family Oligoflexaceae; genus Oligoflexus. The sequence continues at coordinate 70,598 of JACMPP010000063.1, read as the reverse complement.
GCGTATCGGCTATACCCTGCCGCAACACCCTTATCATCAAGTCTATGTGGAAAAGGTCAAAGAGATTCTGGGCGGCGAGTTGCAGTCCAACATCTTTGCCAAGGATGGCTGTGGCCTTCCCACTCTCGCCATGACCGTCAATGAACTGGCTGCTCTCTTCGCAGACCTTGCCGTTCGCAAAGACGAAGACTGGATCTGGGAGGCGATGACGCGCAATCCCGATTTGATCGGCGGCTTCAATCGCCTGGATTCGACTATTCTCAAATCCTGCGATGGCAAAGTGATCGCCAAAGAAGGTGCGGACGGCCTTTTGGGCCTTAGCATCATTCATCCTGATTATCCCGAAGGCCTTGGTGTTGTTATCAAGATGGCTCACGGCTGGGATCCGCGCGGCAGCTGGTATGTTGCGCGTTATGTTTTGGGCGTTCTTGGTTTTGATTTGAGGAACCCTTACCCTCTCGAACGTCAGAAAGCTTTTATCGTCGAGGATATTATTCCTCCTGATCTGCGACATGCCCTGAAGGATGTGAAACCCTGGGATGAATGGGATCCCGATCAGGATCGTTGGGAGTTTGACCCCGATTCCTATGTGAAAGGCTGGCAAGATGGATCCAATCCTCAATTTTATTGATGGCCACTTCGTAGCTCCAATCGAAGGCGCTTATCTCGATAACTACTGTCCACGTGACGGTCTGGTTATGGGAAAGATCCCGGATTCGTCAGCGGCAGACATCGATGCGGCGGTTGCCGCTGCGAAGAGAGCCTTTCCGAAATGGAAGAAGCTGACTCGCAGCGAGCGTTCCGATTTTCTCTATCGCATCGCCGATTTGATTGAAGCCAAGATCGATCTCTTCGCTGAAACGGAGAGTCGTGATCAGGGCAAGCCGATCCACCTGGCTCGGTCGGTGGATATTCCCCGCGTGATCGATAATTTTCGCTTCTTTGCGGGCGCAGTCTTGCATCAACAGGAGAAAGCCTTTCAGAGCAGCGAACTCGTTCTGAACTACACGCGCCGCGATCCTATGGGTGTTGCGGGGCTTATTTCACCCTGGAATCTTCCCCTCTATCTTTTGACCTGGAAGATCGCACCGGCATTGGCTACGGGCAACACTGTCGTTGCCAAACCATCGGAATTGACCTCGATGACAGCCGCTCTCCTGGCGACAGTCATGGTCGAAGCGGGTTTGCCGCCTGGAGTCTGCAATCTGGTCTTCGGACGCGGGCAGACGGCAGGCGACGCGCTTGTGGGGCATCGTGATGTTCCTCTGATCTCTTTTACCGGCGGGACCGAAACGGCCGCTGCAATCGGTCGACGGGCCGCTCCACTGTACAAAAAAATGAGTCTGGAGCTGGGCGGTAAAAACCCAGCAGTGATCTTTGCGGACTGCGATCTCGATGTCGCAGTGAACACAACGCTTCGTTCGTCCTTTACCAATCAGGGCGAGATCTGTCTTTGCACTTCCAGGCTGCTCATCGAAGATTCTATTTTTGAGAAGTTTACCGGCCTCCTCGTTGATAAGGTGAAAGCCTTGAAGGTCGGCGATCCTCGCAAGGCCGACTCCTTCATGGGTCCACTCGTGAGCCGTGAGCATCGGGATAAAGTTGCCGGCTTTGTGGAACGGGCCAAAGCTCAGGGACTTAAAGTTCTATGCGGAGGTGAGAGCCTGAAGCTCTCCGGTGAGCTCGATGGCGGCTACTACTATGCGCCGACCATACTCTCAGCGCCTGACACATCCGCAGAAATCATGCAACAGGAAGTCTTTGGGCCGGTTGTTACGGTCACGCCCTTTAAGAACTATGAAGATGCCATTGCCAAGGCCAACAGCACGCGCTATGGGCTTGCAACCACAGTCTGGACGCAGAATCTCAATACAGCGCACGCTGCGGCGGCTGACATCGATGCTGGGTTGGTCTGGATCAATACGTGGATGCTTCGCGATCTGCGAACACCTTTCGGTGGGGTCAAAGATTCTGGAGTCGGCCGCGAAGGTGGTGATTATTCGCTCGAATTTTACACCGAAGAAAAAAACATTTGTCTTCAGCTCGCGCCGGCCAAGGCTTGAAGCTGATAGGAGGGCTATATGAACAAAGGATCGATCGTCGCTGGAGTCTTGGCTCCGCATCCTCCCCATCTCGTGTACGGGGAAAATCCTCCGCAAAATGAACCTAAATCAGAATGTGGTTGGGAAGGCTTGCGCTGGGCCTACGAACGCTGTCGCGCCAACATCAAAGCTTTGAAGCCTGATGTCCTGGTGGTTCATTCCCCCCATTGGCCAACTGTCGTCGGACACCACTTTCTTGGTTTGCCACATTTTAAAGGACTTTCGGTCGATCCGATCTTCCCTCATCTCTTTCGATATAACTACGATGTGAAAGTCGATGTCGATCTCTCACTTCAAATCCGGGACGTCTGCGCCAAGGCCGATATGCATACGAGCGTCGTGAAGAATCCAGACTTCCGCCTCGATTACGGCAGCATCATCTGTCTGCATTTGATCAATCCGGACTGGGATATTCCAGTCGTCCTGATTTCATCGAATCAGGCCGCGTTTTATTTCTCCAATGAAGTCGGAGCTCAGGTCGCCAAGGATCTAGGTGAGGCAACCCGCCAGGCGATCGAGATTTCAGGAAAGCGGGCCGTTCTTCTCGCGTCGTCCTCCCTCTCGCATCGTCACTTCGTTCACGAACCGGATCTTCCTGAAGACATGAGTTTCGAACGTATTCATCATCACGGACAGTATCTCTGGGATATGAAAGTGATCGATATGATGAAGAAGGGTCAGTGTCGCGAACTTCTCGACATCATGCCTGAGTTCATCGAGATGGCGAGCGCCGAAGTGAAAGTGGGATCTTTGAATTGGATGCTTGAAGCCATGGGAGTGCCGAACTATCCGGCCGTGGTTCACGGTTACGGCACCGTCATTGGCACCGGCAACGCTGTGGTGGAATGGAATCCCAGTCTGAAAGGCAAAAACTAAATGGAAAACACTATCGTTAGCAAAGCCTACATCGTCTCGGGCTTGCCCCATATTCTCCTGGCCCCTGAACAGTCACCGGGCTGGGCGCGCCTCAATGCAGCTTACAAGGATTTACGCGAAGACATCGCGGCGCAAGATGCTGACCTTATCCTTTATTTCTCAACTCAATGGCTTTCTATTCTGGGTTATACCTTTCAGGCCGATCCGAATCCGGAGTGGTTGCACGTCGATCAGGATTGGCATGAGCTGGGTTCGATTCCCTATAAATTTACCATCGACACGGACTTTGCCGAGACCTATGCAGGCGAAGTCGACCAACTCGGTTACAAGACCAAGCTGATCAATTATCGCGGCTTTCCGATCGATACGGGGACGATCGTTGCCCAAAAACTTCTGAACCCAGGCAATCGCCTCCCCGCTGCGATCGTGTCTTGTAACATGTACAGCGAGAAGGAAGAGACGACCCGCATCGGTCAAGCGGCAGCGCGCGCTTTGAAAAAATCAGGTAAGAAGGCCGTTGTCGTTCTGGTTTCAAGTCTTTCCAATCGTTTCCATACCCATCCCATCGATCCAAGAGAAGATAAAATTTCGTCGCGCAAAGACGATGAATGGAACAGAAAAGTCCTGGACATGCTGGCCGCCGGGGATGTGGAAGATGTTGCGCAAACTGTTCGCGAGTTTGCCCGTCAGGCTAATGGCGATCAGAAGTTTAAGGGCATGTGGTGGCTCAACGGTCTCTTAGGCCAGAGCAACAACTTTGAAGGCAAAATCTACGGCTATGAAGCCGTGTGGGGCACAGGCGCGGCTCTGGTCAGTCTGGAACCGACTGTGCCGGTCCAGGCAATCAGTCTTGAAAAAAGTATGGGCAGTGAAGAAGGCAGCCAGGCGGAGATGGTCGAGGAGCTGACCAACTTCGATTATATGGCGACTCTTTCGAAGCCTGTAAAATTGAAGGCTTCTCATCCGGAGCCCGAACTTCGGACGTCCAAAGCTGACTCAACAGCTCATCTGACGAAAATCATTGAACGGGTCGAAGCAACGAAACGCCTGGCCGACTACGAAATCGTCAGCAAAGGCAGTGCCGAGCCTGTTGGCACCTATCCTCATGCCCGACGCTACGGGGATCTTCTCTTCTTGTCGGGCATCGGACCCAGACAGGTGGGCAGCAAGGACATTCCTGGAATCGTTTTTGATTCGAATCGCAAAGTTGTCGCCTACGATATTCGTGTGCAGACCAAAGCAGTGATTCAGAGTGTTAAGCGCATTCTGGAAGATGCCGGTTCTTCCCTGGATAAAGTCATCGACATCCAGGTCTTTCTCACCAATATGAAAGATGATTTTCCGGGCTATAATGAAGTCTATAACGAAGCGTTCAAGGATATCCGGCCGACCCGCACCACAGTGGAAGTGGGGGCTTTGCCAACACCGATCGCGGTCGAGTTTAAGGTCATCGCCAGACCTTAAGGAGAAATCGATATGGAATACTTTGATATTTCGCCTCTCATTGGGACGTCAACGCCGGTCTTTCCCGGTGATCAGGCCTATGAACGGGAGCTAACGTTGGATATGGCGAAAGGCGCGAATATCGCCCTTTCCTGGATCAAGACAACACTTCACATTGGGGCCCACACCGATGCGCCCAGTCATTACCATCGTGATGGTAGCTCGATTGAACTGCGCGATCTGAACTTTTTCATGGGCCCTTGTCAGGTCATCGACGTGACCCATGTGGGTCCAAGGCGCATCATGCCTGAAGACATCGCCGGCATTGCTGTCACGGCCGAGAGGGTCTTGTTCAAGACGAAATCCTTTATCCATGACCAAACCTTTCAACTGGCCTTTACGTCCCTCTCACCAGAGCTGATCGATAGCCTGGCGAGGAATGGGGCCGTGCTGGTCGGACTTGATACGCCTTCGGTCGATCCTGAGGACTCTAAGGATTTGCCATCCCATGCGGCACTCTATCGCCATAACCTGGCCGTCCTTGAAGGGGTTGACCTCGATCGGGTGCCGGCAGGGGTTTATAAGCTTGTGGCTTTGCCGCTTCGCCTGGAAGGGGCGGATGCTTCGCCGGTGCGGGCGGTTTTGTTGCCTTTGTCGTTCTGAAGTCGTTTGTGGTTAAGGCTCTCAGCTCGAACGGGTCGCGTGCTGTTTCTGCCCTCATTTGGAGTCTCCTAAACGCTATGCGCTGACTGATGTTCACTCGAAAAAACGGACAATGAGTTAACCACATTTTTCGATCGTGCTTTGCTCGTAGCATTCTGGGCTGACGAAACCAAGCGTAGAGTAAGTCCTCTGGCGATTGTAGAACACTTCGATCCATTCAAAGATTCCTGAAAAGGCTTCCGCCTTCGTCTTAAAATCCTCAAAAGTCGGGACAGGATCCCATTATACCTTCTCAGTGTCCGAATTTCTGGGGATCTTCACATGACTTTGCAGGCTTTGGAGACGATTTCGAGTTCTTCTGCGAGATTTAGAAGACCCATCTTGTTTTTAATCAGCTTTTGCGTAGTATTCATCTTAGAGTTACCCCGTGCTTTTGGATCTTGGCGGATCCATCTGCTTTTGTTTTGTTGTTGGGTAACGTCACCAATTTCTTCAGCAGACTGTCAGTTCAGATCGTCGCTTTTACAATTAATTTGACATCCACACGAAGCCTTCATTTTCAAGCCATGTAAGATCATTGTCGATGGTTTTATTATCCATCCAAATTAATTGATAGGGCTGCAACCCAGGATTAATAACTTCCTCCAGCTCCTTTCGATTTATCCCCCACTGAAATTCGTATCCAGGAACCAAGATAACTCTCGATTCCGACAAGTGATTGGCTATTCTTCGACCGTGGTTGCAGATGAGTGTAAGAAGCATAAACTTTCGTGCAAAATCAATTCTCTCAGGGGTGAGTTCGAACTTATCATTTGCAATGAAAATTGTGTTGTTATCCTCAAGGATTTTGAGCACTCTAAAAAATTCATTTTCATTGTATCCAGAAGCAACTATTGAGGATTTAATCTCTTCGCGAACACCACCTTTTTTGAGTACTTCAATCTCGAAATCCAGCGGGGTCAAAAACCCTATTTCTTGCAATTCTCTGCGCAATTTCACTGCTGCGCTACGTAACTGAAAGAAATCTTTAGTATGGACAAACTGGAATATTCTTCTTAAATCGCCATTCAATGAAGATGAGTATCCAGCTCCATCTACAAATTCAAGAAAAATAGCGTCGTTTCTATGATCCTGTAGGGCACCTCGAGACGTGGTGGTCTGATCAATATTCTTGTGCGAAACACTTCCTGAATCGCCTGCATAAAATTGGCTTTGAATATAAATTTTTGGAGACCAGTTAGGTGTTTGAAATGGGAGTACAAAGTCGTAAGCTCTTGTCTTTGCGTCTGCGTCCGAGAGAGGATCGGTTGAGATTACATCGGTTATATTGAAATCTATGCCACGTCTCAAGCCCCAGGTAGCCATTTGTCTTCTAAGGTTGTTCTCAGGATGGTGTCCTGCTAAAGCCGCAACTGACCCGCGTACCTGAAAAGCGACCATAGGACTAAGTAGTTCTCTAGCTCTTCCTCGGGATCTTAAAAAAACGTAGGAATGTCCAATACTGATGAGCTGAAGTTTGTGTCTTTCTTCAGAAACAATAAAATTGAGGTATGCAGCAAGAAATTTTCCTTGAACATGAGGATGGCCGATTAATTTGGAAATTCGTTTTACGATTGCTTCAGTAGTCAAGTCTTTTGGAATTGGCGAATTTATTAATTCTTTGCCTTTAATAGCTGGTAACCCATGGCTCCAATCTTTGTGCTTTCTCAAAAAAAGAGGAAACCGACATTTCGCATTGTTGTCTGATTTTGCTGTGACAAGAAAGAGTGTCTTAGCCAGACTGCACAAAATACGCTCGCGTAGTAACACGTCTTTTTCTGAAATATCTAACAATATTTTCTCTGAAATTTTCAGAAAATCAATTTCAGAATTCAGATCGAAGTTATCTGTAATCTTAGCTAACTCATCAAATATCATTACTACGTCTTCCATCTCCTTTTGGAAACGATCTGTCTCATCGATCTCACCTAAAGTAGCTGTCGCCCAGAAATCATATTCTAAAATCCAACTGTCAATATTTTTAGAAGGCGACGCTAAGAGTTTCATTTTCTCTCTTGTTTCCAATAATTTTTAAAGATGACTCATTAAAAATTTCCATGACATTTTTCGCAATTATTTCAGAAAGTAAAGGTGGTACGGCGTTTCCTACTAGCCGATATCCTTCTTCGAGAGGTATTCCAGATCCCTCGCAAAATAGAAAACTATCGGGAAAAGATTGAAGACGAGCGCACTCTCTAAGGCTAAACGGCCTGTTTTGAAAAGGGTGAAGAAAATATCTAGGGTTATGAAAATTTGTAAGCACTGTAGGAGCAGGCGAATTCCAATCAGGTCTTTTAAATAGACCTGAGCAAAACATTGCACCCTTAAGATCAAAGCGTATATCAATTTGCTTTAAATAATTCTTTTTTATTAAATCATCAATTTCAGTATTTGTTAAACTAAGACCGCTGAGGGACTCGATTTGTGTTTTTGACAGTGGATTTCCATTTGGGATATCTCCGTATATTTTATGCCTTCGATTCCTTGCTATAGTATCAAGTATACTTACTTGCCTTTCGCTTATCTTGCCAAAAGCTGCTGGAATCTGCCAGGTGTATACTGAAGTCTTTGAATGTCTCACATTGCAAAGCTTTTGTGATGGCCCAATAGCTTTAAATATATGTTCGTATTTTTCGGGCCATTTTTTGGTGATATGGTGATCCGGTGCGATAGTTTCGATATTTATTAAGTCAGATATCGCGTCTTTTATCGTAACAGGTGTAATAAGCGTCTCACCTGAGAATACGCGTAAAATTTTGGATTCACCATTTCGTGTAACTGCGGCGTGAGTCTGCTTTGGCCAAGAAAAATTGATTTTTTCAGACTTCTTAATCCCTACAAAAATAATTCTACGGCGATGTTGAGGCACTCCAAATGAGGCAGCATCAATTATTCTAAAGTCCACTGAATAATTCAAATTCTCAAAATCGTCGATTATTTTTTGAACAAAAATTCCGCCAAAATTTTGCGACAATCCATCAACATTTTCAGCTACAAAAACAAGTGGGTTTAGAGATTCGATAGCATTCTTCATTTTTAAATATAGTGAATTTCGAGGATCCAGTTCCTGTTTGGGTCCTGCTTTGGAAAAACCTTGGCAAGGAAATCCACCTAGTACGATATCGCAAGTTTTTAACGCTCTTATGTCAGATTCAAATTCCTCTGAGGTCACATCTCTTAACATTGCATTATCGGAAAGGTTTTCTTTAAATATCTTTGTAGCATATTTATCATTGTCGGCAGCGTAAATGATTTCCGTGTTAAATTTGTGAAAACCTAAGTCAAGGCCGCCGCAACCTGAAAAAAGGCTAACAATCTTCACCTTTGATCTAACTGTTTTCATCGTAATTCTCTTTATAGAGTTGATTTTGTCTATTTGAGAGTAATATTTAGCTTAGGTGGTTTAACTTGTTTCTCTAAAATTAGTCGACCTTCGTTCTCAAGCTGCTGAAGCGTGCACTTAACAGCAGTCATAGTCATGCCGCAGTTACGTTTCAGTTCAGTTGTTGAAGAACTCGGATGAACTTTCAAATAGGAAATGATTTTTTCCAAATGTTCAGGCTTTGGTTTTAATTTTGTAAAAGTTAAAAAATGCATATTCTAACCTAATTTAATCAAAGCTTTGATGCTAAGCTGAGTAGTGAACTTTGAATGACTGAATTCGCAAATTTGGGTATGCTCAATAAAATCCAATTACTCAAAACAAGTTATAATGGATTTGAGCATAGCTTGACAAATATTGAATGCCCAATAGCCGAAGGAACTCAGAAAAGGTGAAAATTTTGTTGATTCGAAAAAAGTGTGAAACTCGTTTTTTAAAAGGAGCGGCTCTGCATTGAACTATTCGTAATTTATAATTCACTTAATGGTGGTGTCCACCGATGCCGTGTACATGGCCGTGTTGAAGTTCTTCAGCTGTAGCATCTCTAACATCTAAAAGTTCAAGTTCGAAATCTAATGTCTTGCCAGCCAGAGGATGGTTTTCATCGACTGTGACCTCGTCTTCCGAAAGTGATACTACAGTGACGACCATAGTGTCATCATCGGTCTGAGCTTGTAGCTGCATTCCCACGGCTAAATTTTTCACACCTGCAAACTGAGCCCTAGGAACAATTTCAACGAGCGAAGGATCTACCGGTCCATAGCCATCTTCAGGAAGTACTCTGATTGTGAATTTATCTCCTTTTCTCTTACCTAAAATTTCTCGCTCAAGGCCAGGAATTATAGATCCTGTGCCTTGAATAAATGAAAGAGGTTCATGTCCTTCGGACGAATCAATTATCTTGCCGTCTTCGTCTTTTACAGAGTAATTCATAGTAACTACTAAATTTTGGGATACGGTCATAAAAGCCTTCAATAATTTACGTTAAAACGCTAAATCCCCACCCTATCATAAATCGAATATAGTTCCGCCTGTTTCTGAGAGGGAACACGATAAATGATGGGGAATTTTTCAGTGAAATTGATGGTCAACCAATGTCAAAATTTCGGCTTTCGTTCTGATGAAAGAGTTTTGCTGAAGATTTCAGTTGTATGAATGCTGCGAATCGACGTGCAGTCAATCGTAAACAGCTCCCTACTTACCCTGCCTCGACAAAATGCTCCGCCACCGCTGATTGCGCTATTCGCCATCAACATTTTTCAAAATCGATCCTGGATACTGAATTTTCCGATCAACAGAGTTTGTGGAAAAACTCTATTTCTTCAGGGTGATGGCCTGTAATGACGGGCAGCTTAAGCACGATGCCAAATTCCGTCAAAGCGCGAATCAACTGTTCGGCTCGATGGGCGAGACCTGAAATTATTCCGGAGTCCCTCGGCCAAACGCTATTGCTTTCGACGTCGGCACTATCGCACTGTGAGCTTCTCAAAATCATCGAGTTTTTCTGTGCGAACGCTCATAATTTGCATGTCGAGAATAAAATCAAGAGTATCGCTCGTAATTGCGTTGACGTTATCAAGAATTGTGCTGAGTCGAGGTAGATTGATGCCAAACCCTGACAACAGCGCTTCCAACGTCCTCGATTCCAAGAGAATCATTGCCGTCTTTCTGTCTTTAAAATCGCCAAGGTTGCCTCTTATCAAAAGGAAGATCAAAACTAGAGCTGCAGGCATTCGCGGCCAACCAGTAGCTGACTAAGCCTACCGAGGGGCGGCTGATAGATGCGTTGACCGAAGAGCTCATGGGAACAGCAACCGATGATCGAGTTGGAACTAAAGCGGAGAGGATTTATCAGATAAGCTTACAAGTTACCGACTATAAGAAGAACATCGAGGAACTTACGAAACAAATGAATGATATCTCATTAGAAGAAGTGCTTAAGGTCATGGAGGCATCATTGGCCGAAACGAAAGCCAACCTTTCCAGCCTTGAAAAATAGCTAAAACTTCTAACAGACGCTAAAGATAATCCCGCAGAGCTAAAGAAAATAGACATCAATTCGACACTTACCCTTCAGTCCAGAATCGCCGAAAATGCCGACGATCAGGCCGCAATATTCACCGCTATGTTGCGCGACGTGAAGGTCTACAGACGAAAACCATAAGATCACATGCTGGGGCAAATTCTACGGACCAGAAAAAGAAATTTCCTCCTCACCACCAGAAAACATTGGCGAAGCGGTGGCGGTCAGCCTAGGGACAAGATATGGCTGCGCGATCCTCAAAAACAAATCAGTGCGATGCTGGGGAGTCGATGATTCCGGACAAACCAAAGTCCCAAGCGGTCTTGCAAACGCAAGACTTATCGCTGCAGGCCGCTATGTAACTTGTGCCGTAAAATCAGACAATACTTTAAAATGTTGGGGTCGAGACACTTCATGAGCGGCGTATGCTCCCGGCCCAGCCCTTTCCAATGTGCAAAAGATCTTCACGAGCCGTTGGGGTTCGAACTTTTGTGCGATCCATGGCAGCGAAAGCAAAGTCGCCTGCTGGGGAAGCTTAATCTACAACAGCACTATCTATGACATCACCTCTCCCAGTGACCTGACGCAAGTCAAAGACATCGCCATCACAGCCGTTGGATACGTCTGAGCCGTACAAAACAGCGGCGCTGTCCGATGCCGGGGTAACATCACCGACGTCCCCGCAACAGTTCCCGATGCATTTACTATCAAGAAAAACTGAGGCACTTATGAAACAACTTCAGTCGAGCCTTTTAATTTTGATCACACTTATGACGCCAATCGCCTGCAAAACCGTCCAACGCGACGACTTTGCAAACTCGACCTCCGAGGTCAGAATCATTCTCCCGGAACAATTCAACTCCATGGAGCCAAGGGCAACCTTTACTCGAACGGATGAAAAAGACGATTCACACCTGGTGAAAGGGAGAGAGCTTGTCATCAAGCTTCCCAGCGGCACCTATGCAGTTGACCTTGTTCTCTTGAATGCCGAAGGAACCGAAGAATATCGGTCGTGCAATATCGCGAGACCCTACGCCTTCAGAGAGCCCAAAGAAATTGCGATTGTCGATATCTGCAAAGGCAGCAACCGATCCATCGTCATTCAAACGCTGCCCAGCATCATAGTACCAGTCGTTCCGCCGGTGGCTCCGGTGGTCCCGATTAATCCTGTCATCCCTCTTCCGGTTGAACCCATTGTACCGCCGACAGAACCTCTCGTGGTAACTCCCGAGCCATCTCTCTTTCTCAGTGAAACTTCCTGCTTTGGCCAACCTGTCCTCGTTACCCAGCAAGGCAATGAGATCGTCTTCAAGATTGACGGCACGATCGAAAACAAACTGATCGACGTGCAATCCTATCTCCGCTGCAATATCACCATTAACCTACCTAAGAGCAAAGGCCGCATCTACTCACCCATGGCCTATCAGATGACCTATACCGCCGACGACAAGACCCTCAAACAAAATCTCTGGCTCATGGTCAGTGGGCGCGACGAAAAGAGCAATCTTTCCCTCCCCTGCGCAGCTTTTCTCTTCAACTCGGCGGCGAACAGTAAAAAAAGCTTTATTTGCAGCTTCTACGACACAAGTCCTGAGCATCTCCTGGAAGTCTTTCCCAAAACAAAAGCCGATCACGACGCCTCCTGCCTCAGCGAAACGAAAACAATTTCGTTTTCCTTCACCATCGCAGGCCCAAACAAATCGCTTCTCTACAGCCTCAAGATCCCCGAGCTTCGCATGAAAATCCCCCAAACCGAGGCCTGTCTCTAATTCAAAAAAGCCAAGCCCTCAACGAGAGGCTTGGCCTTCTTATTTCCTATCAACTCCACTCAACTCAGAAACCCATTAAGCATCCATATCCTGCAGGTAAGCATTGACCGCCTTAGCCGCCTCACGCCCTTCCGCAATCGCCCACACCACCAGGGACTGCCCGCGCCGGGCATCACCCGCAGCAAAAACACCAAGCTGCGAACTCGCATAATTCTGACTGGCGAGATTGCCGCGACTATCAAATTCCAAGCCCAGCTCTTCAGCCAGACCCTTGCGTTCCGCTCCGGTAAAACCCACTGCAATCATCGCCATCTGACAAGGCCAAGTCTTCTCGCTCCCAGGAACTGGCTCACAAACCTTGCGACCCTCAGCATTCGTAAACCAGGCCAACTCCCGCGTGATGAGGCTCTTCACATGGCCGGCTTCATCACCCTCGAAAGCGACGGTTTCAAGCGACCAGTGACGATTTGCGCCTTCCTCGTGGGAACCTGAAGTTCGCAGCATATGAGTCCAGGCGGGCCAGGCTGATTCTTCCGGGCGTTCAGCGGCGCGGGGATAGGTCGAGAGTTTGGGTGGTTGCGTCATGATCTCAAACTGTGTGATGGACCTGGCGCCCTGTCTTCGACTCGTTCCCACACAGTCGGATCCCGTGTCGCCCCCACCGATGACGATCACATCTTTATCCGCTGCGTAAACTGTCGCGCCACTCGGAATTGCATCACCAAGAACTCGATGAGTCGATTGACTCAAGAGATCATCGGCAAAGTGCACACCCTTGAACTCACGACCCCGAATTTTAATATCTCGTTTTTCAGCAGCACCCGCCGCGATAAGAATCGCGTCGAAGTCCTCGCGAAGCTCAACTGCGGTAATGTCGTGGCCGACGTTCACGCTGCAGCGAAAGCTAATACCCTCCTCTTCAAGCAAGCGAATGCGTCGCTCAACCTTCGATTTTTCGAGTTTGAAATCCGGAATTCCGTACATCAGGAGCCCACCCGGACGGTCGGAGCGCTCAAAGACCACGACGCTGTGTCCCGCCCGATTCAACTGCTGCGCGGCGGCCAGACCTGAAGGGCCTGATCCAATAATTGCGACCTTTTTCCCGCTTCGGAAACTTGGGCGTTCGGCTTTGATCCAGCCTTTGGCAAACCCCATGTCGGCGAGCGCCATCTCGATGCCTTCGATCGCGACGGGATCATCATTGATGCCCAGCACGCAGGCCGACTCGCAAGGCGCAGGGCAAATGCGGCCGGTGAACTCGGGGAAATTATTTGTGCTCAAAAGGAGTTCAAGCGCCGATCGATACTGCTCTTCGCTCACCAGTTGATTCCAGCTAGGAATCAAATTGCCAAGCGGACATCCGTTGTGACAGAAGGCAACACCGCAGTCCATGCAGCGGGCCCCCTGCTTGCGCAGGCTGCTTTCCTCGAAGCCACTGACGAATTCTTTGTAATGATGAATTCTCTCATGCACAGGCTGCTTTTTGAGAGCTTGTCTCGGATATTCTAAAAAGCCTTTGACCTCACCCATGCAATCCTCCTGTTTCTAATTCCCGGCTCATACGCTGCGGTTTATTCACGGCCACTGTTTTGCGAATGGCCCGGTAAGCACTTGGCACGATGCTGAGAAAGTTGTCCCTTTCTTGGGACCAGCGCTCGAGTATGCGACGGGCGTTCGGGCTGCCCGTAAGCCTCAGGTGTTCTTCCAACTGCTCCCAGATCAAGCTCTCGTCTTCGGGCTCGATTCCGCGACTGAGACTGAGCATTTCGGTATTGATGTGTTTTTGAGCGTTGCGATTTTTATCGTAGACAAATGCCAGGCCTCCGCTCATGCCGGCGCCGAAGTTGCGGCCAATCGGTCCGATGACGATCACACTTCCGCCTGTCATGTATTCACAACCATGATCGCCGAGGCCTTCAACGACGGTGTGGGCACCGGAGTTTCGCACAGCGAACCGTTCACCCGCAGATCCTCTTACGTAGAGTGTTCCCGCAGTGGCGCCATAGAGCGCGACGTTGCCACAGATGACCTGTTGTTCGCCTTGCATGGAACTCGAATGAAAAATGGCCACCTGCGCGCCTGAGAGCCCTTTTGCACAGTAATCATTCACCTCCCCTTCAAGGCGAACTTTGAGACCCTGCACTGCAAAGGCCATAAAGCTCTGACCGCCGATACCCTTGAAATTCAGGTGAATGCTGTGACTCAGCATACCCTGGGCGCCGAACTGTCTGGAAATTTCTGACGATAGAAAGGTTCCGACTGTCCGATCGGTGTTGATCAGATTTCTATTGATCACTACGTTGGATTTCCCATCGAAAGCTCTCTGACTGGCCGGGCGAAAATCTCGTGCGTCGAGACTTTCAAGGATATGATGTTCCTGGTTTTCCACCTTGTAACGCGCGCCTTGCCCCTTTGGAGGGTTGAGCAAAGCATCCACGTTGATGCGGTCCATGCGGGTGCCGGCCGGGAAGCTTTTCTTCTCGAGTAGATCGACCCGTCCCACCATCTCCTGAACAGTTCGGAGGCCAAGTTCGGCCATGATCTCCCGCAAGCCCTCGGCGAGGAGAAAAATGTAGTTGATGAGATGCTCGGGTTGTCCCACAAAACGCTCGCGCAAGACAGGATCTTGCGTTGCGATACCGACAGGACAAGTGTTCAAGTGGCATTTTCGCATCATAATGCAGCCCAGGACAATCAGAGCCCCAGTTCCGATTCCCCACTCTTCCGCACCCATCATCGTTGCAATCGCGAGGTCGCGTGCCGTTCGCAACTGACCGTCGACCTGAAGGGTGACTCGGCCGCGCAATTGGTTGTCGACCAGAGCTCTCTGAGTTTCGCTCAGTCCGAGTTCCCAAGGCAGACCCGCGTGACGAATCGATGACAGGGGACTTGCACCCGTTCCGCCTTCGTAGCCGCTGATGAGAATGGCATCCGCCTTCGCTTTAGCCACCCCGGCGGCGATGGTACCCACACCCACTTCGGACACCAGCTTTACGCTGACACGGGCTTTGTGGTTGGCATTTTTGAGATCGAAAATAAGTTGAGCCAAATCCTCAATACTGTAGATATCATGATGGGGCGGTGGCGAAATCAGGGTGATACCGGGCATACTGTGTCGCACGCGTGCGATCTCACTATCCACTTTATCACCTGGTAGCTGGCCGCCCTCGCCGGGCTTTGCACCTTGCGCCATCTTGATTTGCAGTTCATCGGCATTGACGAGATAGTGATTGGTCACACCAAAGCGCGCGCTCGCGACCTGCTTGATCGCACTTCGTTTGGAATCGCCATTCGAAAGCTTGTGGAAGCGCGCAGCATCCTCACCGCCCTCACCCGAGTTGCTTTTGGCTCCGATGCGATTCATGGCTATCGCCACAGTCTCATGCGTTTCTTTGGAAATGGATCCGAAACTCATGGCTCCTGTCGCAAAGCGGCGAACGATAGAACTCACCGCTTCGACTTCGTCGAGAGGAATGGGCGTGGTGCCGGTCTTAAAGGTCAAAAGCGATCTGAGATTGATTTGACCGCGATCGAGTTGCTCGCAGAATTTCTTGAATTCTTCGCGACTGTTGATGCGTGTGGCTTTTTGCAGATTCGCAATCATGTCCGGTTCGTGCAGATGGCGCTCCCCATTCCTTCGCCAAGTATAGACACCAGGATCGTTCAATATCGTAGCGCTGGAAGCAAAGGCCACCTGATGACGAATCAAGAGGTCTTCTGCAAAATCATCGAGACTCACGCCTTCAATGCGCGTCGTTGTCCAGGGAAAATACTGATCGACAAAGGCCTGGGTCAAGCCCAGGGCTTCGAAGATTTGTGCGCCGCGATAGGATTGAAGAGTGGATATGCCCATCTTCGACATGATTTTAAGGATACCGCCTTCGACGGCTTTTCGATAATTCTTCGCACGTTTCCAGGGATCGATCGAGGCCAGCGAGGACTTCTCATCGGCCCCTTCAATGAGCTCAAGAGCCAGGTAGGGATGAACAGCCGAGGCACCGTAGGAAAAGAGCAAGGCAAAGTGATGAACTTCGCGTGGTTCACCACTGCTTACGACTAGACTCGCGCGGGCTCTGAGACCTTCCCGGATCAGACTGTGATGGACAGCGGAACAGGCGAGAAGCGCTGGGATCGCTGCCGTCTTCTCATCGAGGCCCCGGTCGCTCAGCACAAGAATCTCAGCACCGGAGCGAACCGCTGCCGATGCTTTTTCCGTGAGTTCTGTCAGGGCATCACCCAATGGTGTTTGCAGCTCGAAGCGCAAATCAAGGGTGGCCAGTTTCAATTTCTTTTGTTTATAGAGAGCCATCATTTCCGATTTGAGTAGAACGGGATGGCTTAGGCGAATGACCGGCTTTTCGCTTCGTCGGAAGAGATTGGTCTCGGAACCAAGCGATGTACTCAGGGACGTGACAAGCTCCTCCCGAATCGCGTCGATCGGGGGATTTGTTACCTGGGCAAAGAGCTGTTTAAAATATTCGTAGAGCAAAGGTCTTTGATTCGACAGAACAGCGATTGGAACATCGGTCCCCATCGATCCCACAGGTTCTTTGCCTTCGTTAGCCATCGGCGCCAGGAGCAGACGCATATCTTCCTGGCTGTAGCCGAAGGCGCGCATGAGCTGGAGACGACGTTTTTCAGAATGCTCATCCTCCAGCATCTCGCCTTCTTCGAGTTCGAAGCGATGCTCCTTGAGCCATTGTCCGTAGTTTTGCTGGGCAGCAAGATCCGCTTTGATATCGTGGTCGGGAATAATTTCGCCCGCCACCATATCGACCATAAAGATGCGGCCTGGGCTCAAACGTCCTTTCAGAACGATTTCTTCGGGACGTCGATCGAGAACACCCGCTTCGGAAGCCATGATCACATGCTCATCGCAGGTGACCCAGTAGCGTCCGGGACGAAGACCGTTGCGATCGAGGATTGCGCCCACGGTGCGACCATCGGTAAAGCCGATAAAGGCCGGACCATCCCAAGGTTCCATGCGATAAGACTGATATTCATAGTATTCGCGAAGGTCGGTGGGCATCTCGCTGTTCTGTTCCCAAGGCTCAGGGACGAGCATCGTGATGGCTTCCGGCAGACTTCGGCCGCTGTGCAGAAGAAATTCCAGTGTATTGTCGAGCATAGCCGAATCACTAAAACCGGGCACACAGATGGGCGCAACTAACTCGAGATCCTTGTGACTGTCACTGCTGAGCAGAGCGGTACGTGCATTCATAGCGCTGATGTTGCCACGCAGAGTATTGATCTCGCCGTTATGGCAAAGCATTCGGAAGGGTTGCGCGAGTGGCCAGGCAGGGAGTGTGTTGGTACTAAAACGCTGGTGAACGAGGCTCACCGCAGACTTGAACTCGGGATCTTTGAGATCGAGAAAGTAGTCGGCGAAATCATCGGCTCGAACCAGACCTTTGTAGCAGACAGTCTCAGTCGAGAGACTCACCACATAGAGATCGTGCTGTTTTAAGCCATAACGATCGGCTGCCTCCCGCTCAACATCCTTGCGCAGGAGATAGAGGCGCCAGTTGGCATCCGCCTGCTTCGGGGCCTGATCCAAGAAGATGAGTTGATAGATCGATGGTTCGCTGGCTTTGGCGATCGGCCCCAAAATTGTGGAGTCGACAGGAACCGGTCTCTTCCAAATCAACCGGTATTGACGTTCGGCAGCGAGGATCGCAATACGATCAAGCCATTCGTCTTTCTCAGTCTCTGCCTTGGGCAGAAAGATCATCCCCAGGGCATAGACCTTCGGCAACTCGATACCAGCCTTCAGGGACTCGGCCTGAAGAAAGCTCCGCGGGATATGCATCTGGATACCGGCACCGTCACTGGTAATGCCATCGGCCGCGCGGCCTCCGCGGTGATCCAGACGCTTGAGAATTTCGAGACCATCCATCACGATTTGATGGGACGCTTGTCCTTTCAAGTGAGCGATGAAACCCACACCACACGCATCGCGTTGGACATCGCGAGGATCATCCAAGCAGCTTTTCCTCGCGTTAAAATTCTTAACGTCCATAAATTACCTCGTGAGGTCTTGACGACTGACTGATATTCAAATTCATTGCATAAGAAGAGGAGACAGGGCATCTTTCGCGAGTATATCGAGCGCGCTGTTCACTCCGCAAGGCGAAGATCCCCAGAAAAGCTGAATGTTTGGTAATTATTCGATTTTTGCTACATTTTCGTATTTAAATGGCTTTTTTCACGACGAATGTGAAGCTTTTCGAATTATCATGAGCTCCAGTTAAGGACGCGATAAGTGCAAGTGTTCGCTCAAGCTCGCTTGTACTATTATTCATATTTATAGCATTAAGTACTATTTCATGCGTTATATTTGGGTTTTTCGTCATGAGCCCGATGCAATCGAAGAAGACACGCAGGAGTTGAAAACACAGCATGCTACGCAACAAAATTTTGGAAGAAGACAAGTGAGAGATGGGATAGCACCAGACTTTCTTTATCTCGGCAGACTGAACGCTTTAGCGGGACGAAATACTAAAAAAAAGCTGAAACCTTACGGCTTCAGCTTTTTCCAATAATTGCCTTTAAAATAACTCTGGACTCTACTCAGGCTTTTTCAGCCCAGGTATCCCGAAGTGTGACAGTTCGGTTGAACACGGGATGCGTCGCATCATGATCTTTACGATCGGCTGTGAAGAATCCGAGGCGTTCAAACTGAAAGCGTGTTTCCGGAGCCGATTGTGCGAGGGCCGGCTCAATATAAGCATCTCTCCGCAACACGAGCGAATCAGGATTGATCTCAGCGATAAAGTCCGCATCGTCGAGTCCAGCAGGATTTGCCACTTTAAAGAGGCGATCGTAGAGCCGAACTTCAGCTTTTACGCCTTTTTTCGCATCGACCCAGTGGATAATGCCCTTCACCTTGTGGCCGTCTTTCGGGTTCTGCCCGCCTTTGGTGTCCACATCATAAGTGCATTTAAGCTCTACGACTTGCCCACTCGCATCTTTGACCACTTCATCGCAACGGATAACGTAGGCGTAACGTAGGCGGGCGTCTTTGCCTGGACTCAGGCGATGGAAGCCCTTCGAAGGCTCTTCCATGAAATCGTCACGTTCAATATAGATCGTGTTGGAGAAAGGGAGATCGCGCTCGCCCATCTCGGCTTTTTGCGGATGGTTGGGCACGCGCAGGACTTCATCCGCGTCGGGATAATTCGTAATCGTAACCTTGATCGGATCGAGGACTGCGAGACCACGCAAGGCATTTTCGTTGAGATCGTTTCGGATCTCCTCTTCGAGAATGCTCATGTCGATAATCGTGTCTTTTTTCGAAATACCGATGCGTTCGCAGAAGTTACGGAGAGCCGCTGGCGAATATCCGCGACGACGCATACCACGAATCGTGGGCATGCGGGGATCGTCCCAGCTTCCGACGAGTTTCGAGTCCACGAGCTTTTTGAGTTTGCGTTTACTCGTCACAGTGTAGTTGACGTTGAGGCGCGAGAACTCAATTTGCTGCGGACGATAGGTCATATCACAATTCGCCACGAACCAGTCGTAGAGTGGACGGTGATCCTGGAATTCCAAAGTACAGATCGAATGCGTAATCCCTTCGAGCGCATCATTCAAAGGATGCGCGTAGTCATACATTGGATAGATGCACCAGGTCTTGCCCGTCCTGTGATGCTCCAGATGGCGAATGCGATAGATCGTTGGATCGCGGAGATTGATGTTGCCCGAAGTCATATCGATCTTGGCACGAAGGGTATAAGTCCCGTCGGGAAACTCACCCTTGCGCATGCGGCGGAACAACTCCAGGTTTTCGTCGACACTGCGGTCGCGATTCGGACTTGGTCGACCCGCTTCGGTTAACGTTCCGCGATAAGCTCTCACTTCATCTGCGTTCAACGAACAAACGAAGGCGAGACCTTTTTTAATAAGGAGCTCGGCTTTTTCATAGAAGACTTCGTAATAGTCGGAGGCATGGGTCATCAGACTGCCCCATTGGAAGCCCAGCCATTCGATGTCGCCTTTGATAGCGTCTTCGTATTCTTTTTCTTCTTTTGCAGGATTGGTATCATCCATTCGAAGGTAGCACTGACCGCCTTCGTATTCTTTGGTCAAACCGAAGTTAAAACAAATCGATTTCGCATGCCCGATATGCAGATATCCGTTGGGCTCTGGCGGGAAGCGAACGACGACACGTCCACCGTTTTTACCGCTTTTCAGATCCTCATTGATAATCGTACGAATAAAGTTTGCTGCAGGGGTTTTGTCGATCTCGTTCATGAAAAAAATCACCTTTAAGAAAAGCCATTGGCGAGCCCCGACAATAGCAGAATCTTAGCCTGATCAGAACGCGTCAATTCTGTAGGAAACAACGGGTTTGAAGCGCCCCAATAGACAAAAGACCAGCGATTAAGCTGGTCTTTCTCGAAGCTTAGGCTCGATTATCGGATTATTTTTTGCCGTTAAGAAGCGACATCAATTTCTCGCGCA
The DNA here is from genome assembly GCA_014377445.1 of Oligoflexus sp. Lineage (GTDB taxonomy): Bacteria > Bdellovibrionota_B > Oligoflexia > Oligoflexales > Oligoflexaceae > Oligoflexus. The sequence goes on along the minus strand of JACMPP010000063.1, from coordinate 49,838 downwards.
TATCCGGATTTTCCAGAGCGGCATGGAGTTTCCACTCAAGAGGCGTGATCTCGTCGACTTTAGCATCCCACCATTCTTTAGGAATGGTCGCCAAGGCTTCAGCCACAATGTCACCCAGTTCAAAGTTCTTCAAGCCGCGCTCTTTAAGGGTTTGCTGGAATGCAAAGAGCTGGCTTTGTTCATCTTCAACAAGGGTCAGACGTAGCTTTTTACCGCCCGCTTGAGCCCCGGCACGATTATCCTGATCAAGGCTTTCGTCCTGAACGTCCAAGTTTTTCTTCTTCTTCTCTTTGCTGCTTTCTTGAGCGAGTTCCGTCATCGTTTTGAGCTCCATTTCATTTGATCACGAGGACCACGGTAAAGCCGTATGGTGAGAGCCGCATTTCCGACGTTGCTTGGCAACTTTGGGAAATCCTTCGGGCTGACCTTCATTGATTGAACCTCACCGTACCAACAGTCTTGGCTCGTCGCAATAAGCTTGGTAAGAGCTAAGCTCTTAAAAAGTTTACTCACCGAGGCGGTTTTAAGACCAAAAATAAATTACCATACATTAGTATGGAACATCCAACTATTTTTCTTATATTTTCGGGCCATATGACATAGTTTGGTCTTTACGAAAATCCTTTTGCAAAGGTCTGGCAATTCGAGTTTGTACCCGGAAGCCCTCACTCTACTCTACGATAATTCCTGCACTTTCCACCTTAAAAAACTAGAATAGGACTCTTAAGTATTTTTTGCAGCGGCCGACAAGATATTGGACATTTCGTGAGGGTAAGAATGAAAAAGTATATCGTCTTGGCAATTATGCTCCTTAGCCTGCTGGTTAGCGCGGTTCCCCCATCACTGATCGCTGCTGAGAAGAGATCCGGCACGACTTCAGTGAAAAAAGTTAAAAAGATGAAAAAGAAGAGTTCAGGCAAAGCTGATTATAACGCTTTGAACTTCCTTCCGTTCGGTGTCGGTCAGTTTCGTCAGGGACGCCCCATCATCGGTGGCATGCTCGGCGGTGGACAAGCTATGATGCTTTTCCTTTACATGGATCGTAAGAAACAAATCACAGCATCCAACAAAGATGCCAATACAACAATAGCTGAGATCAGCGCTTCAGCTGCTCCGGCTTCTGCTGAGACCCAATCTTATCTCGAGAGAAACGCAGCCTATGTGAAGAAGACCAATACAGAAGCCAATCTCTGTCTCCTCGGCTTCATGGGTCTTTACGCGGCCGGTGTGGTTGATGCCGTTTGGCTTCATGTGGGAGCGAAAGAATCAGCGGCTAAGAAAGCAGCTGAAATCGAAGATATGGACGACAGCGCTGCAAAATGGGCTGCTGAGAAAAAATTGGATCTCTTGCAGAACAAACCTCGCTTCAGCATGTTCGCTCTGCCTACGATGGACAAATCCAAGAACACTATCGGTGTGACTTGGGAAAAATCATTCCGATGAACCTAAGGGATGGGCTGAAAGTTTCCGAGCTTTAATCCCCAACGATCAAGAAGATATATAAAGCTTCACCCGAAATTTGTTCGAGGAGTTCCTTAGTGGACTCCTCTTTTAATTTTTGGTGAAGTTCAAAAGGAAATTCAAAAAGAGCCGTTCCTTCGGCGGTCAAAACTACCAAAAAGAGAATCAATCTGTCACAGGAAGGAGGCTCTCGATCAAGAGAGCCCTCCGGCTAGCATTAAGGCAGGAATTCACGCGTCACATTGCGAACCTGATCCTTCAAAATAACCACGTTGTCTTCGATCCGAATCCCACCACAAGGCATAAGACGCTCGATCAGAGTCCAGTTGAAGAGCTTCGAAAACTCGCCTTTTCGATAGGGCTCGAGGAGCATTTTTATGAAGTAAAGACCAGGTTCAATGGTAACTATCGTTCCAATTTCCAATGGTCGCAAGGTTCTGAGTTTAGGGAAGCGAGGATCATTTTCACCGATCGTCCCTTCCCGATTGATCTGTCGACCCGCCACATCATGCACAAAAATCCCGAGCATGTGACCAAGACCGTGGGGGAAGAATGGGAGAGTCAAGCCGTCGCTCATCGCTTTCTGAGCATCGACGCCAAGAAGAATTTTATGATTCACAAGCAGCTCTGCGATTCGTTCATGCGTGTTAAAATGCAAATCGTTCATGCGCACATGAAGTCGAATCGAAGCGCAAATGTCTTTTTGCATCCTGGTCATGTCTTCGAGCAGGGCACGAAACTCTTCCGGTGCATCTTCAGTCGCATAGGTCCTTGAAATATCCGAAGCATAACCTCGGGCGTTCGCACCGGCATCGATGAGGAGAACGCGACCGTTGTGAATATCGTCACGTTTCTCAGCATAATGGAGAAACGCGCTTTTTTCGTTGAGGGCGATGATGTTTTCGTAAGGCAGATCAATTTCACGGCTGCGGGTGGCTTGGAGATAGGCGAAGTGAATATCCAGCTCGCTTCCTCCCTGGCGGAAGGCTCTCTCGGCTGCGATGTGACCCTTGGCTGCTATGCGCGTGGCATCGACCAGGCATTCCTGTTCGTAGGCGGTCTTGCTCACTCGATTCCAGTTCAGGCGGGGCAAAAGACCTTCCACATCGACGAGAAGATTCTGCTTCGTCGCCCGTTCGCGATCCGGACCCTGATACGCGATACGACCCAAGCCTCCGACTCCGATGTTTTTCCAAAGATCCTCGACTTTATCGCAGATTTCGATTTGAAAGGCATCCATCCAAAATTCCTGGTGAAGTGGCTTCACATCATACCAGAAATCCGCAGGTTTATAGAGGCGCAGCAAAGGCTTTTGGCCGGGAACGATTTTCAAAACATGATGGGGACCTTCAATCGGACACCAATGACGGAAATGATGATTGGACCGATAGGGAACATCCTGATCGTCTTCAAAGTAGATTTGAGGCTCACCGGCACCAATGACCAGCGCATCAAGCTTCAGTTCATTCAAAATTTCTGCGGTATTGAACTGAAGGATTTTCGCGTGCTCGTTAAACAAACTTCTCAAATTCATGGATGCTTCCTTTCAATGAACGGCGGCGCGAAGGGGAGTCGAAAGCATCGCTTCCGATTCCCGGTCCAGCAACTCGTCGAGCCTCTGTTCAACTTCGCTCTCATCAAAATAGTGACGGGCGATGCGTAGAAATATTTTATGATGCCCAGCCTCCTCACGCGCGAGCCGGGCATAAAAGCTCTTCATATCTTCGTCATGCAAGCCCTCGGCAAGCAAGCAAAATCTCTCACAGCTACGGGCTTCGATCAAAGCTCCGATGATGAGACGATCGAGGAAATGCTGCTCCGGTCCATGGCGGGCGTTCTTGAGAAGCGCCACGACATAGAGGTCTTTTTCTGCGATGACGCCCAGGGAAATTCCACGCTTATGCATGATCCTGTAGACATCATGAAAATGCTGAAACTCCTCCTTGGCAAGGCAGATCATAGGCTCAATCAACAGTTCGCGTTCCGGCCAGCGACCGACGAAAGCAATCGCGTTGGCGGCGGCTTTCTTCTCGCAGAGCGCATGGTCCTGCATAAAAAGGGGAAAGTCTGCCAACACAGCAGTAATCCACCCATCCGGGGTATCCGCGCGCAGGGGTAACTTGTCGAGAAAAATGGCCATCAAAGTTCCCTATTTTATGCTTCAAAGCTATTGCTATACAATGGCTTTCGCGATGGGGCAATCAAAGGGTTTGCCTCGGAAAGCCTTAGCGGTTGAGCCTGATTATAGTTACACGGTGGTATAAATTTTAAGTCAATTATTTCAATATACTAGACTTCTCTTGGAGCGCGTATTCTGGTTCAACTTCACCAAAGGCCAAATTCGACCGATGATCCTGAGTGAATCGGTGGGGTAATAATTACGTGACAGATGCTCCAATCAAAACCTGCAATGCTTGTCAGCGAAAGTTTATGACTCCGGATGAATTCCTGAGCAATACTTCGCGATGGCGTATTTGTGACCAAGGACACCTTTGGTACAACTGCAGCTGCCATTCCACCGGCATCATCATCAAAGGCAAATTCAACTGGTATAATCCTGCGAATCAGATGTCTGATGAAGCGCAATCCATTTTCAATCGAATTTCTGAGAAAACAGAGTTGCCGCGCTTGCCGAACTATGTGATGGAACTGCAAAAATTACTCGAAGATCCCAACGCGACAACTGAACAAATGGCCAGTCTCATCAAATACGACTCTCTGCTAGCCGCCACAGTATTGCGAGTAGCCAACAACCAAAAATCGCGCGACGGCCAGCTCATCCGCAGCCTGAGCCACGCGATCGCCTTCATCGGGCTCGAGAGCCTGCGCGACATGGTTGTCATAGCGGCTGTGAGTCGTTTTGAGCTTAAAACCAAGATTTTTTCAGGCAAGAGTTTCTGGGACAAATCGTTCTTAACCGGCCGCGTCGCCGAGTATCTCGTTACGCGTTTAAAACTGGAGTTTTCTCCAGAACAAGCTTTTCTCGCGGGTAGCACCTGCAACATCGGCAAAGTCGTTCTAGCGATCGTCGACCCCAAATTTGCGGATCTCTATGCGACGGAAATGGAGAATTTGAGCATTCTGGGTAATTGGTCATCCGCCGAGAAGCGGAACAAGGGTTATGACCATACCGTGCTGGGAGAGATTGGAGCTGCGTTCTGGGGCTTCCCGGAAGAGCTTTTGGAGAGTATTTCACTGCATCATAGGAGCCCCCTCCAAGCGAGAGGCAAACAGATCTCGCTTTGGGAGGTGACTGGCCTCGCCAACCAACTTTGCCACTGGATCTGCCTCGATACCCATCAGATCGATCAGGGATTGTTTCAGGATCAGCTAAGACGCTTCCAAATCACCGAGAAACAGCTCGACGTGATCATCCCCGAACTTCAAGTCATCAAACTTTCTCAGATCAACGCTTAAGCATTGGCCTCGACGAAGCTCCGGCAGACTGTGGTCCGCCTTGTGCCAGCATGCGATCGCCTGCGGCTTTCAGATTCCGACTCGTCAAAATAAGATCGAAAATCTGATTATTCAACACATCGAGGCTATCGGGAGAGAGCATGTAGCCAAAGCGCGATTCATGGACCGAGTTTAAAATAATCTCACGAATTGCCGATTTTGTAGCTATTTCAAAGGCTCCAGCCATATCAAACTCCGGGCATAATTGTTCTCCTTCATTATCTCACAAGGCCTCTGGGTAGGAATTGCCGGTGAAACCAGACCTTTCCTCTTTTTTCCTAAATTCCGTGCAAAATTTGCCGACCAGCTAAGGGAGGAATGCCATAGGCGGCCGAACTGTCTGGAGTTGTGATGCGCTGGATATTGAATATTTTCTTCATGGCTTTGTGCTATCTTTGGCTCCATGGCTCCCTAATCGGTTAGGGGCCTCCTGGAGGCAACGGATGAATATTCTAGTTCTCAATAACGGAAGTTCTTCTCTCAAGTTTCAGCTCGCCGCCCTCGAAGATCATTCGGAATCGATCCTGGTCTCAGGCGTTGTGGAACGCATCGGTGGCGAAGCCCTCGTCACGATCCAAATTGAGGACAAGACGTTCAAACTCACCTCCCCCATTCGTGATACCACTCAAGCTCTCAACTTCGTCATAAAAAATATTATCCAGCATCAAGATCTAATCGCTGGCTTTAAAGGCCTCGGCGATATTCATGGCGTCGGCCATCGCGTGGTGCACGGTGGCGAGCGATTTAAGGCCTCCGTACTGATCGATAAAGACATTCTCAGCGCGCTCGAAGATTGCATCGAGCTCGCACCTTTGCATAATCCGGCAAACATCAAAGGCATCGAAGCGATCCAGGATATCCTGGGCCCTAAGATTCCCCAGGTCGCGGTCTTCGACACGGCCTTCCATGCAACGATGCCCGAAAGCGCCTGGCTCTATGCTCTGCCCTACTCCAGTTATCGTCGCCATAAGATAAGGCGTTATGGGTTCCATGGAACATCCTACCGCTATGTGAGCGAGCGCTATCGCGAGGTCAGCCGTATCAGGGCAGAGGAATGCAACATCATCATTTTTCATCTGGGCAATGGTTGTTCTGCCTGTGCCATCCGCGGTGGCGAATCCATCGACACCTCGATGGGCATGACACCGACCGAAGGTTTGGTGATGGGTACGCGTGCTGGAGATCTCGATCCATCCGTCATTGAAATGATCGGCACCAAAGAAGGCATGACCTTTCACGAGGTGCAATCGTTGTTGAACCGTAATTCAGGACTCCTCGGTATTTCGGGGATTACGAGCGACATGCGGGATCTGATCGCGGAGGTCGCCGAACATCAGGATCGCCGCGCGCAACTGGCGATAGATATCTTTGCCTATCGCGCGCGGAAATATCTCGGAGCCTATATAGCGGCCATAGGTCCGGTTAAAGCGGTAATTTTCAGTGGTGGCATAGGCGAGAACTCAAGTTTGATTCGGGAGAAAATTGCCGACGGACTGGAACATATGGGTCTTCTTTTTGACAAAGACGCGAATGTGAAGCTCGATAAAGCCAAAGAAAAGCTCGGCAAGATTTCCAAGACGGGGAGTCCGGTCGAGATTTATGTGATACCGACCAATGAAGAAATCATGATCGCACGCGATACACTCAAACTTATTCAAGCCCAGGCTTGATCTGCGATATGGACCTTTATGAAAAGCTGCTCCCCCTACTTACTTCTTGCCCGCCTTCAACGATTTATCAATTGCCTCGTTCAGAGTATTCATTGAAAAATCGTATTTCTTCAGAGCCGGATTGTAAGTCTTGGAAAAGAGACGGAAGTCGATTTTGTCGACATTTTTGAAGAAGTCGAGATGCTTCTGCACCGAGCCCGGGATTATAATTCGCAAATGTTAAAGGGAGCGACCTTTGTAGGACGCTCCCTCTTATTTTACGACTCTAAAAAATCAGATCTTAGTGATGACCAGCTGCGAGTGCATCGTGCAGCAAAGGATCACCGACTGGAAGCATTGGAACTTTTCTAGCGAAGGTCAGGAATGTTGTGAGGAACAATCCAAGGACCATGAAGAAACCACCGAGTTCGACGTAAGGAACCGACATTTTCTCAACCTTCACAACCTCAGGCATAACGAGGATGAGGTTCGTGATCCACTGAGCGAAAAGGATGATGCTGGCGATTGGAAGAGTCCAGCCTGCCGTCCACTTCGCGCGAGCAGGAATCAAAGAGTAAAGAGGAATGACGAAGCCCATGAAGAAAACAGCGAAGAGACCGTAAACCCATGGAGAGTGCAGACGGTCCATGAAGTACTCCGTTTCTTCCGGCATGTTACCGTACCAGTAGGTCAGAATGTGCGAAAAAGTCAGGTAAGCAAAGAACACCGTGAAACCGTGCATCAGTTTACCGACATCATGAAACTGCTGACGTTTGATGTAGTTGCCGATAACGGTGTGACGAATCGCGAACATCACGATTAGAGTTGCCGCCATCAGAGTCTGCATCATGACCGCGAAAGACCAACCGCCCCAAAGGGTCGAAAGCCAGGTCGGAGCCAAAGACATCGTGACATCGAATGTGAGGAAGGTGAAGACGGTGCCGAAAATGACCAAAGTGGGTCCACTCCAGAAGCGTGACTTCACTTTGTATTCGTCACCATAAGTAGCAGCCTCATCGTATTTACCTTCCATCCATAGGCGATCGCGGGTGGTCGTATGGGCCAATTGCCAGATCACGAGTCCACTTAGAATCAAGAGAAAAGCCACTACACGAATGTAGAAGAAACTCGGTACGAGCCAGCTTCTTTTACCCCAGTATTCATGGAGCATGGCTTGGTTTGGAATCCAACGGTAGACCGACTTCGCATCGCCCAGATTGAAGATGATCGCGATGACCAGGATCAAGAAGATGACGGAAGCGACTGGGACAAAGGCACCAAAAGCTTCTTGAATTCTGCGGATCGGACGTTGCCAAGTCGCACCGATAACATCGGTACAGGTACTTAGGATCATTCCACCCAGACCCAAACAGAAGAAAAAGAAGTTGTTAAAGATTACCGATCCCCAGACACGGGCGCCTTCGTGAAAGAAGAAGCCTGTGCCGAGTGCAGCGATACCAAGAGCGAGGATCACAAATGCAAAGATTTGCAGACCGGGCGCATGGATATAAAAAGACTTTTTATCAACCTGATTCAGTTCTACTTCGTGACCGTGATTCGAACTCATTTAAGCTTTCTCCTATTGCGCAGTCAATGGAGGTTGAGAAGGATTGACATGAATCCCTGAGGGCTCAGTCTTAGCAGTACCTTGCTGCAAACCGCGAACGTGAGCGATAATCCACCAACGTTCGTATGGAGAAGTCGCATAAGCATAAGCCGGCATTTGATTGCCGCCCTTTGAAATACGATAGAAGAACCATCCATCCTTCTTGCTCTTCAATTCTTCGCGTGTGATGTCCGGAACCGGGATCGGATAAGCGTCACCAAGTGGACCTTTACCTTTTCCATCGTAGCCGTGACAAACCGCACAGAAAGTATCAAAGAGGTGCTTGCCGCGTTCTTTGACAGGAGCTGCGACTTGAGCGAGGTCTTCACCGAAAGGATTTTTCAGTTCGGCCTCAGCCTGTTCGTAGGTCGCCGGATAAAGAATCGCGTTGATCGCCACGCTGTTTGCGGGCGGATCGATAAAAGTTTCTGAAGCCTTCGCGGTCGGGGCATCCGCCATGTCAGGCATATACTGCAACTTCGTCTTGTTTTGTCCGGATCGACAGGCACCCAGGACGCACAAGCCGCTAACTACAATTGCTGTCATCAAGTTTTTCATAGCGTCCTCATTCCGATTCGATCGTACGAATTTCTTCCGCACCAAACTGCTTCAAGAGTCTCGCCTGCTCGCCATCAAGAGCGACGTTCGGTACAAAGATACCAAAGCGGTCGTCCGTGAAACGAACGTCTAAAATGCGTTGCCTAGGGTTAGGTAAGCGACCCATCACGAGCATTCCCAGGATAGTCATAAGACCACCGAAGAGAATCGTCAGCTCGAAGCCAAGGATGACGTAAGACGGAATCGAGTAGAGACCGGGAAGCTTCCCCCCCACCACGAGAGGCCAGTCATAGTCGATCCAAAGTCCAAGTCCGAATCCAGTTAATGTGCCGGTGAGAGCACCCGAGAGTGTGAACCAACGAACTTGACTTGGACCCGCGTCTAGAGCCTCGTCAATCTCATGATAGGAAGTTGGGCTAAAGACTTCGTGGTCTTTAAAATCTGAGCGGCCTCGGATCGCGACCATCGCGTCGCAAACTTGATCGAGGTATTTATAAATAACAAGTATTCCACCAGGTCTTTTCATTTCGGCCCCCTCAATGCTTTTTGCTAAGTGGTTTAGGCATAATCAGCTTCAATTCCGACATCGAAACGATCGGGAAGTACCGACAGAAGATGAGGAACCAGAACATAAACCAGCCAAAACTACCAACAGACAGGGCTATATCGCTGAGAGATGGTTGGAAATGTCCCCAAGAACCGGGAAGGAAGTCTTCCGCCAGGGACGAAACGATAATGTTGTAACGTTCGAACCACATACCCACGTTGACGAGTACCGCTACGAACATCGAAACTGCCATGTTATTACGCATGCGTTTCGACCACCAGATCAATGGGAAGATACAGTTACAGAACACCATGACCCAGAAGTAGAAGGCGTAGTTGCCGATCGCACGTTTCTCGAAGATACCCCATTCGTAAGGGTTACCCGAGTACCAGGCGACGAAGAATTCGACACCGTAGGCATAGAATACGATCGTCGAAGTGAGAAGTGTCAGCTTGATACAAGCTTCCAAATGCTCAGGACGAATGAACTCTTCCATGCGGAACATGGTCCGAACGGGCACGAGCAAGGTGTAAACCATCGCACAACCCGAAAGGATCGCGCCGGCAACGAAGTAAGGAGGGAAGATCGTTGTATGCCAACCCGGCTGGATAGACATCGCAAAGTCCCAAGAAACGATGGAGTGAACCGAGAGTACGAGAGGTGTTGCGAGAGCGGCCAGGAATCCGTAACCGGCTTCGTAGTGGTGCCACTGTTTCGCTGTTCCACGCCATCCGAAGGAGAGAATCCCGTAGATACCGCGGCGAAGACCTTTCATACGGTCACGAATCGAAGCCAAATCTGGAACCATACCCATGTACCAGAACAGGAGTGAGATGGTCAGGTAGGTCGAGATCGCGAACACGTCCCATGCGAGAGGGGAGCGATAGTTGGCCCAAAGGTTGTTGGTGTTAGGCAGGGGCGGGATCCAGTAGGCACCGAACCAAAAACGACCCATGTGAATCAGCGGGAAAAGACCCGCGGTGATAACGGCGAAAACTGTCATCGCTTCCGCAGAGCGGTTCACCGTGTTACGCCACTTGGCTCGGAAGAGGAAGAGAATCGCTGAGATCAACGTCCCTGCGTGACCGATACCAACCCAAAAAACGAAGTCGGTAATAAGAACACCCCAATAAACAGGAGAGTTCTTACCTGTGATACCAACACCGACAGTCATTTCCATGCCCCAGGTGAAAGCACCGATCAAGACACAGATTATCGCTGCGCCCCAAGCTATGTAATAACTTGGGTGCGGCTTTCCTAAGTTTGCAAGGATGCCATCGTTGACATCCGAGATCGTTCGATTCCACTTAATTTCGTCGCTCATCCAAATGCTCCGGTGTTCTTTCGTGATGGGCGACATTTGTGCGCCGCCCCATCGCTAGTTATCGATTATGGATGTTCCATTCCTGCCGGTGACGAGTTAGCTGCTACGCCCTGTGACCCATCGTGACGAACCTTCATGAGGTAGTTCACGTTTGGCAGGGTTTTCAAACCGTACTCATGCTTCGAGGCATCGCCGTTCAGAAGCAAATAGGAGCGGTTATCGCGGCGGTTACGAGTGATGCGGCTGTTAGGATCCAGGAGATTACCGAAAGTAATCGCATCGCTCGGACAAGCCGTTTGACACGCAGTTCGGATCTCACCATCGACAATCGCACGACCTTGCTGTTTCGCATTGTGTTTCGCGTCGCGAATACGTTGCACACAGAAGGTACATTTCTCCATGACACCACGAGTACGGACTGTGACATCAGGGTTGAGCGCACGCGGGTTGCGATCGACCGGACGATCACCCATGACTCCCCACTTGTAAGTGAACCAGTTGAAACGGCGAACCTTGTAAGGACAAGCGTTACCGCAGTAACGGGTACCGATACAACGGTTGTAAGTCTGGACGTTCATGCCCTCTTCATCATGGGTCGTTGCAAATACGGGGCAAACAGCTTCGCAAGGCGCATGGTTACAGTGCTGGCAGGGAACGGGTTGGAATGCGACTTCAGGATTGTTCACTTCACCGCTGAAATAACGATCGATACGAATCCAGGTCATCTCGCGACCGATCAGGATTTGTTCGCGACCAACATGTGCAATGTTGTTTTCAAGAGTACAGGCTACATTACAAGCACCACAACCGTTACAACGGTCAAGGTCGATCGACATACCCCAACGGTAGGTGTCAGAGGCTTTCCACATCGGAAAGAGCCATGACGAACCACGTTTATCTTTACCCGAAGCGGTATCCTCTGGTTTCAGAGAAAGCGACGGATACAAATCGGGTACATCATCAAGATTTTTGAATTCGCGCATCGTCTTCACCGCACCGGACAGAGTCTGCACCGGCATGATGTCTTTACGGTTCGCGATATCGTTGTGTTTCTGCATCGCCGCGAGGCGGTAGCGTTTACCAACTTTTTCGATGGTAACGATCTGACCTGCGGTGATGGGGTCCCCAGTCAAAGGATCGGTGACAGCTTCAAGCAGCGTCAATGGATCGACGCCGACGCCGTCCGAGATCTTCGACATTCCGTTTTTGTGACCGTTCCCGCGGGGGATTGCGATCGTATCGAAATGGAGACCTGGCATTGGATAGCAGGAAACTTCGATGGTTCCCGCTGGGCTCTTGATACGGATAAGGTCGTTATACTTGATACCAAGTTCACGGCACTTAAGGGGGTTGATCGCAACCCATGTATCCCAGGCGATGGTTGTCAAGCCGTCGCCCGCTTCCTGAAGAACCGGACGCTCAGAGTGCGAACCATCTCCAAGTTTGGAGTCGAGGTAAGCGACGAGTTTGAACCCTTCGCCAATAGCGACAGGCTTAAAGATCGCGCTGACGTCCGCAAAGTTCGTGGCGTTTTCGCGTTTGGTCAACTGCGAAACGTAGAAGCCTTTGCGTTGGATCGCCATGAAGAAGGTATCAAAGTCTTTGGTGATACCCGAGGCTTTGTGAAGAACCTGCCACTGCTTACGGAGGTAAGCGCGGTAGTCTTCAAAGCCCATGGGTTTGTCCAGTTTCGCGGCAACCCAAAGCATGACGTCCTGAGCTTGGTGACTGTTGGTGATCGAACGGACAGTCGGTTGCTGGATAGACCAGAAACCAGCGACGAGTTCTTCATCACCCCAGCTTTCAAGTGGGTTATGCGTATTGAGAACATGCGAGGCGTACATATCCGTTTCGCTTGGCATCGCGTTCATGCTGACGACGTGTTTGATACCTTTGAAAGCGGCATCAAGTCCGAATGAAGCTGGCAAAACGAAAGTAGGATTGACGTCGACGACGAAGAGCGTATCGATCGAAGCTGCATCTTTGATGAAGCGAGCGATATCGCCGGGACGACTTGGGTTTTTGAACCAGCCCTGGCTGAAGAAGAGCAGCGAGCTCTCGTAAGCGCCCAGGAGGACGTTCGCCATGATCGCCGCAACTTGAACGAGAGTACCGTTCTGGGTTGAAGCGCTTGATTCACCGGCGAGGAGAACCGCTCCGCCTTGAACAGCTTCGCTGGCCAACTTGGAGATCGCTTCATCGAGTTTCAAACGGGTTTTCGTGCTGTCGATCAAAGCTTTTTGAGAATCGACAACCGCTTTGATGTGAGCCTTGTCGCTCGCGCTGCCCTTAGAGCCGCCTTGAGCGAGAAGAGCTTCGACCAGCGCGAGGGTCACGCCGAGCTCGTCACCAGGAGCGATAACGAAACGTTCAGCAGCCTTCGAACCGGTCTGAGTCATGCGGTTTTCGAAAGTAACGAAGCGGCCTTTGACGCCGTTTCTGAAGGTATATCCAGCCGACCAGCTTTTGGTTTCAAAGATGCTGGCGATACCACCATCCTGGAAGTCTGTGCCGACGCCGATCAAGAGCTTCGAACGACGGAGATCCGAACGGGGAATACCATCGACACCAAAAGCCAGGCGATGCGCCTCAGCCATGCTGTTGAAGAGAGTATTGGTCTCAAGCAAATAAACGCCGTCTTCCGACTGGCCGATTTGCTTAAGAAAGTCTTTGTAGAATTGGATCGACGAGCCGGTGGTGCCCTTAATCAAAAAGCCGACTTTTTTCGACTCTTTTAGAACATCAGCAAGGCTCGAGTGGACATCTTCCCAGCTGGCATCCACGAGGCGGTCCCCGAAGCGGATGCGAGGCGTGGTCGGACGTTCCGGGTGGTAAAGAGCCTGCAGCTCCGACATGCCCGGGATAGAGGCTGAACCTTGGCTCAGCGGATGCTCGGGGTTCCCTTCGATAAAGACGGGACGACCTTCGCGCGTTTTTACAACAACACCAACACGGTCGATCGTACTGGCGAAATAGGTCGGAATACCAGGGATGGCATCCGCAGGTTGTGTGACATATGGCACGGCATGTTCTACCGGACGACGCACACAAGCGGCCGAAGCCAAGAGGGCTCCCGCACCAAATAAACGCATCAGATCGCGACGATCGACGGCTAGTTTTTTCTCGCCGCTCGAATCCTCGGCAAAGGACTCCTCAGCAAGGTCAGGCATAGCTTCTTCTATGCTGACAAAGAACGGACCAGGCACAAACTCTTTGGCTGGTTTTTCGAAAGGCTGATCATGCGCGACAAAGACTTCACGATTGTCCTCAAGGCCACGAAGATCGCTATCGAGACTCGTCATCTACCTACTCCCTATAACAACAAGGCTGGCTTCAGCCCCTCGTCTTTTCCCGATGGTTGATTAATAGTGGCAAGTTACACATTGAATGGAAGCCTTGTTTGCCATGTGGCACTCAATACACCAGCCCATTTGCAGTGACTTCACCTGTTGCACCGTCCCCATTTTTTCAACCTCTCCATGACATTCAGCGCAGGCAACGCCTTTCTGAACGTGTGGTCGGTGGGAGAAGTGTACGAAATCCGGCATGTCATGAACTTTAGTCCACCGCATCGGTTCGTTAGCTTTCCATTTGGCGGTGATGAACTTAATCGGATCCTTCTCGGTACGGACGTACTGGTGACAGCCAAGGCAAGTATTCAGCGGAGGAATACCAGCGACTGCCGAACGGCGCGCGGACGAGTGACAGTACTGGCAAGGCACGCCGCGAGCAGCATGCTTGTCATGAGGGAAATCAATGGGCTGTTCCGGATGATAACCCACATCCTCGACAGTATCCCCTGGGGTCCACCAGTTGGTCCAGAATTTGTGACCTCGACCACAGCCGGTAGTGGCTAGCAGCGAAGCGAGCACGATCAGTTTTGCTAGGTGTGAAAACGACATACGCACAGTAGCCAACGACAGACTCCTTAAACGGATAGAACGATTCCTACGAATGCAGATTCTCTGGACGACAAGATGAATGATCCGATTTCAAAATGTCGACTTTTGAGGATGAGGAAGATCTTTTTCAAATCTCTCTGCATCCAAAACCAAAAAGCTTGCATGGATTTAAACGTTTAGCGAACGAAAAGCAAATTTCAAATGACGGCTTTAGTTATCATACTTTCCCCATAGCGCCAATCAATTTATTGGCGCTATTGGGCCATAACTGCTGGCGATTTAACGGCCTCTTAACGTCAGTGTTAGCTGACTGAATTCGAGATACAAAGACGCACCAAAAAGATTTTGCCAGTGTTTGTCCTTTCACGAAATTCGTCCAAAAACTTCGCTTCCATACACAGAGCCTCGATTTTAGTGGAAAACTTAACCGAGCAACAAGTAGAAACCGATTGAATCCCAAGGATCTTCTGCGACAATCACCAGAATTGTGTCTGCGCTTCATTCAGCGCACCCGGCGAAAAGTATGAACACGGGGCTGGAC
Organism: Oligoflexus sp.; assembly: GCA_014377445.1. GTDB lineage: Bacteria > Bdellovibrionota_B > Oligoflexia > Oligoflexales > Oligoflexaceae > Oligoflexus. The sequence goes on along the minus strand of JACMPP010000063.1, from coordinate 34,794 downwards.
AGGGATTCTACCCACGATGATGAGGTTTTTTATATGCAGTTCGAACTCGCCAGCGATTTTAAGCCTCAAGGCGACCAACCCACAGCGATCGCCACAATCAAAAAAACCTTTGCCGACGGCCAAAAGCACAGCGTGCTAATGGGTGTAACTGGTTCGGGTAAGACATATACGATGGCCAACGTCATCGCTGAGCTGAACATGCCCACGTTGATTGTCGCACCTAACAAAACCCTTGCGGCTCAGCTCTTCACCGAGCTGCGGGAGTTTTTCCCCAATAACGCTGTTGGTTTCTTCATCAGCTATTATGACTACTATCAGCCCGAGGCGTATATACCGAGTTCAGATACGTTCATCGCCAAAGACGCCATGATCAACGATGACATCGATAAAATGCGTCACGCGGCGACCCAGACTCTCTTTGAGAGGAAAGACGTCATAATCATCGCAAGTGTGAGTTGCATCTACGGTCTGGGTTCACCGGATAGCTATGCCAACCTTGTGGTCAACCTCAAAGTGGGCGAAGAGATTGAACGCAATAAATTTCTTCGAAGCCTGATCGACATTCAATACTCGCGAAACGACACCGCTCTTCAACGCGGAACCTTTCGTGTTCGAGGTGACGTGGTAGATCTTCTGCCCTCCCACCAAAAGGACCTGGGCATCCGCGTCGAGTTTTTTGGCGATGAAGTTGAAAACATTTCAATCTTCGACGTCCTCACCGGCAAAAAAATCAAGCAGCACGATTCCATTTCCATTTACCCCAATTCCCACTACGTGACCGAGCGCGGCGACATGAAAGCGATCGTACGGGACATTCTCACCGACCTTGGCATTCGTCTGAGAGAGTTGCAGGCCGAAGGCAAGCTCGTCGAATATCAACGCCTCGAACAAAGAACGATGCACGATGTCGAACTTTTGGAGGAAATTGGATTTTGCCCTGGAATTGAGAACTATTCTCGATATCTCACCGGCTCGGCGCCAGGTCAGCCACCACCGACACTCCTCGATTATTTCCCGGAGAAGTTTCTTACTATAATAGACGAGAGCCACATCACGGTCCCCCAAATCGGCGCCATGTATCGCGGCGATCGCGCGCGGAAAGAGACTTTGGTGAATTTTGGCTTCCGACTGCCAGCGGCTCTCGACAACCGTCCGCTCAAGTTTGATGAATTTCTTGAGCGCACCGACTTGATTTTACACGTCTCGGCAACGCCAGGCAAATACGAGGTCGAACAAGCGGGCGGACACTATGCGGAACAGATTATTCGTCCGACCGGCCTCATCGACCCGCAGATTGAAATCCGGCCGACGACCCATCAGGTTGACGACCTGCTGTCGGAAATTCGGAAGGCCGTCATCGGAGGATATCGCGTTCTCATCACGACTTTGACCAAACGAATGGCCGAAGACCTGAGCGCCTATTACAAGGATCTTGGCATCAAGGTTCGTTACCTGCATTCCGACATCGAATCCCTGGAACGAAGTGAAATCCTGCGTGACTTACGCAAAGGGGTTATCGATGTTCTGATCGGTATCAACCTTCTGCGCGAGGGCCTAGACCTGCCCGAAGTCGCCCTCGTCGCCATCATGGACGCTGACAAGGAGGGCTTTCTTCGCAGCCGCTCCTCCCTCATTCAAACCGTGGGTCGTGCCGCCCGAAACGTCGACGGCCGCGTAATTTTCTATGCCGACCGCATCACCGATTCGATGCAGGCCTGTCTCGATGAAACGGATCGACGACGTACGATACAGATGGCCTATAACGTCAAGCATGGAGTTACGCCCAGGACTATAAAGAAAGAGATGCAGGCCAGCCTCCGCGAAATCTACGGCCTCAGCAGCGACGATGGGCATAAACCGAAGGCGATCATCGATGATCTCTTAAGTGAACATCAGGTGAAAAGCATGGCCCAGCTTGAGAAGCTCATTAAAAAGAAGAGCAAAGAGATGCAGAAATATGCTGCCGATCTCGATTTTGAGAAGGCCGCCGAGGTTCGTGATGTCGTGGCTGCCTTGAAAGACACCATGCTTGCGTTCATGGATCAGACGGGAGCGGAATGAGTTTTCTTGCTGACAAACTCAAACAGCTGCCGACAGATTCGGGCGTCTACCTGATGAAGGACAAGAAGGGCACCATCATCTACGTGGGGAAAGCCAAGAATCTGAAGAACCGTGTGTCGAGCTATTTTCAAAACAGCAACCAACACACGTATAAAACGCGAGCGCTTGTCGGTGATATATGCGACTTCGATCTCATGCTTGTTCAAAATGAGGTCGAAGCTCTTCTGCTTGAGCGCACGCTCATTCGCCATCATATGCCTCGATTTAATATTTTATTGAGGGATGACAAAGAGTATCCCTTTCTTCGCATTTGTTATGACGACCCATGGCCACGCATTCAAAAGGTTCGCAAAAGAAAAGACGATGGCGCTCATTACATCGGACCTTTCAGCAGTTCGTCGCGACTGGGCGTTCTCCTCCGTCAGGTCTATAAAATATTTCCGCTGATTCGCTGTTCACCGCATGAATTCAAGACGGCGAAGAGACCTTGCAACTATTATCATATGAAAATGTGTCTCGGACCCTGCACTTTGCCAGTCGATCGGAAGTCTTACATAAGCCTCATAAAAGATGCCGCATCACTCTTGGAGGGCAACGTGTCGAAGCTAAGACGTGAACTGGAATTTAAAATGAAATTCGCGGCGAAGGCCGAGAACTACGAACTGGCGGCACAGCTTCGCGATCAAATCCAGGCGATTGATCACATCAGTCAGCAGCAGGTGGCGATTCTTGATACGACAATGGATGCGGATATCATCGGCATCACAAGTGCCGGCGACAATAGATCCTTTAACGTAACGATGGTGAGAAATCGAACGATGCTGGGCGGCGATCATTACATAATCCCCAGTTCGGCAGGCTCTCCGCCTGAAGAAATGACCTCGTTTATCCTGCAGTACTATACCAATAAACAAGTCCCGGCCCTGATCCTCCTGCGCGACGCGACCGATCTCGAGCCGGAACTCGCCGCGGTGATCTGCCAGCAACAGGACAGCCCAACGACGATTCGCGCTGTGAAAAAAGGCGAGGAAACCGATCTTCTGGAAATCTCTGAACGCAATGCGATGCATCAACTCGAAGCGCAGGAAAATCAAAAGAACCAGCAGCAGCTAGGTCTGCAGCTTCTGCAGGAAGCTTTGGATCTGCCGCGCTGGCCGGAGCGTATCGAATGCATCGACATCTCCAACCTTCAGGGTATGGCGATCGTCGCCTCCGACGTCTGTTTTGTGAATGGGAAACCTGCAAAAGAATTCTATCGCCGTTATGAAGTCAAAACAGTCGTCGGAGCGCCCGACGATTTTGCGAGTATGCAGGAGATCGTCCGTCGCCGGATCGAACGTGCGATTCGAGATGAAGATCTTCCTGATCTTCTCATCATCGATGGCGGACGGCCTCAGGTGCGGGCGGTCATGGAAGTGGTCGAATCCTATCCCGATCTCAAATTACCGATCGTCGGCCTCGCGAAGAGCCGCCTCGACAAGGGCCTACGAAACGACAATCGTTCGATCGAGGCCTCGAGAGAACGCCTGGTCCTCCCCTATCAGGAAGTGCCGATCGAACTGGTCGAGGGCAGCCATGTCTTTCGATTGGTGACCCGTATCCGGGATGAGGCTCACCGTTTTGCCATCACGTATCACAGAAAGAAGCGTTCAGGGATTTCCCACGCTTCGGCCTTGGATGATGTGTCAGGGATTGGGCCAGCTCTGAAGAAGCGACTCTTGATTGAATTCGGTACGATTCAGGGCATCGCCGATGCAAGCCTCGAGCGTCTGATGAGCATCAAAGGCGTGAACGAAAAAACGGCGCTCAACCTTCACACGGCTTTGAAAGCGAAAGAATCTGAGGCTTAAATCTCAGTGAGGACGGCACTTAGGGTCGTTATGCGGGAGATTGATCACCAGCAATTTCCCTTCGATGGTAATTGGCGTCGACCTTCAGCAAGGAGCTTTTATAACGTCTCGACTCGATGCTCGTTATGAGCGGCCTTAGGCGATTCCAATCGAGCGGCGGCCGAGCCGCTGTCCTTCGAAAAAAAGCTCGGACCCAATAGACGAATCCGAGCATATCGTTCCAAAAAACCTATCAATTAAGCAAAGTCATTCGCTAAAATATCTTCAATATTTCGCTCAGCAAAAGCTGATATCGTCAGCGATGGGTTGGTGCATGCTGAAGAGCCTGGCAAGAAGGAACCGTCGTTGACATAAAGGCCTTCATAGCCCTTCACTCGACCATAAAAGTCCGCTGCCTTGCCCATGACGACACCACCCAGGGGGTGATAACAAATATCGTCTTTCACTTTGTCCTTAAGATAGGTCAGAAGAGAGGTTGTAAAGCCGCCATTTGCTTGGTTCATTTTGTTCATGGTGTTGAGAACAGCCTGATTAATAGTGTTTTGACCTTCATCTACCTCCGGCCATTCGATGCTTATCTTATCTGCACTCTCGTCGTACTTGAAACGACCACGCGTAGGATTCAAACCAATGCCAAAATATAGTAGGCCTGATATATCGACACCGAGCGGTAGCTGTGGGTGCTCCATGTAGATAGGACCAAGGGGGTTCTCAAGGTCTCGAATACCAATCGATGGAGGGCCGCCCTGCCACTGGCCCGTCGATTCACCTACTCCAAGGCGCAGAGCATAGACGTTACCGTTATTACCCCAACCTTCGCCTACCTCGCTATTCAGTTTGGGAAGCGTACCTTTGGTTTTGGCCTTAACGAGCAGGCCTGTCGTGCCTACCGTTCCGGCTGCTAGAAATAGCTTTTCGCAACTATAGCTGCGTTTGGCAATGACCTTGCCGCGGACATTGATTTCGTTGACTTCGATGGTATAAAAACCAGTGACTGGGTCTTGACCAATGTCTTGGACTTGGTGAAGCGTGCGCACTTCAAGAAGTCCTGTCGCTTCTGCTTCCTTGAGGTAGGTCTCATTCGTAGTGGCTTTTGCGCCGCTGTTTACACCGTAAATCGCTTCGCCGTGAATCACTGAGGCTGGTATGCGGCCTGCAATCTCATCACGAACGATATCCCAATGCGTGCCGGTATGAAGTAGCTCCCATTCCACATCTGCATTTTCGCATTGTTTCTTGGCGACGCGAACATGCTTGAAGGAGTCGGTGTTAAGCACATCGTCCGGAATAGTCCCACGGCTCAGTTTGTCACCAACCTTCTGATAAAATCTCTGCATCTCGCTAAATGGGATTTCGGCGGGAAATACTTTTTTGTAGATTTGCTCTTCAGGCTTTACCAACACTCCACCGTAAGTGATGGAACCACCGCCGAACGCAGCCCCATTCAACACGGTCTTACCGGCAAGTTTACGACCCTGCAAGACTCCGGTGCTTCGAGGTATTGGCAAAGGGGGCCCCAAAGGTACGACAGTGAAATGACTCAACCAGGTCGAGTTTCCGTTCGGATAAAGGTTTGGGGAAAACCTGCGTTCACCAGGCTTAAGCTCGTTGTCCCAGCGCCGTCCTTGTTCGATGATGAGAGAAGCGACGCCTTTTTCAGCTAGCCGAGCCGCCGTAATTGAACCTCCAAAACCACTTCCGATAATAATGACTTGGCGATGTTCGAGAGGGTAGGTCTTGGTGGACATGGTCCAGCCGTAGGCCGGGGCAACTGTTAGCATAGAACCTGCAACTGTCGAAGCGCGTATGAAACTGCGTCGTGAGACAGAACTCGGTATCGGAGTTGATTGGGACATGTAAGGTGCTCCTGAAGAGTGAAACGATTGGCTTCACGTTTAGCAAAGCCTACGTGGGCGGACATTACCCTAATTTTAGATCTAAGCAAGAGTTCAAAGCTTTAAAAGACGTAAAAATGATCAGTTTCCAACGACTTAACTAAAAATCGCAATTCTGTGTCAGCATCGGAGGTCTCAAAGGTCTCGCAACGCTTCGAATCGATTCCAAAGTTCTTAATATTCAAGTTTTCGAGTATAAACACGAAGCCTTTGGCCTGATGCATGCCAAAAATATTATCATCGATGGACAGGTCGCAATGATTACCGGCGCAAACGTGCAGCTTGTTAATGATTCTTCGATCACGAAGTCCTGACCAGTGATGAATCCTCATCCAAGACTTTGCCTGTGTAGAGGCTAACGATGATTGACTTCGTGGAGTAATGTCACCCCCCTCTGCGCTCTATAAGGCCAGACCTAGCGATACCTTAAGAGGCCGATACAACATAGTCTCGCATCATTATCGATCAACAAATTGATTGAAACGCCATAATGAATCCAGGACATTAGGAGTTCTAAGGATCAAGGCTTCACTCGCAGAGTCGCCTTTTTTGGACTAATTATGTCAACTTGAATCGATCTTATCCAAGAATTCTTGCAACTTGCATTCCTAGGGAATCAGGCGAAAAAGCCTTTCCCTCCTTGACTTACAGACCTTGGATCGTTAACTTAAGCCTTCCTCATCTAAGCCAATTTATCGTGTATTGCGCTTGGCCCTTATTCTACAAAGGCGGCTCGCATGGTTCGCATGAATTTCAAACTCTACTCCCCCGAAGTCATGCAACGTCACGCAGAAATGCTTGGCAACCGTGTGAAGAAAAACTTCAAGGCGCTCAGCAAGAAGTTCGACAAAGAACATGTCAGCGCCTTCCGCCTCTACAATCTCGACATTCCTGAAATTCGTGCCGTGGTTGACTGGTACGAAGGTCATGTCATCCTCGGCGAATATGTTCGTGAACAAACTGATCACGAGAGCTACCTTGAACTTTTATCCGCATCCGTTGCGACCGCTCTGAATATCCCTGTGGAAAACGTCCATATCCGCCAGCGCACAACGCGTCCGTTCGAAGGCGATCGTTATACACGGCTCGCGCGTACCAACGAACGCATGGAAGTCCGTGAAGGCGATTTGAAGTTCCTCGTAAATCTCGATGATTTTCTCGACGTCGGTCTCTTCACCGATCACCGCGTGACACGCGGAATCGTTCGCGACCTCGTCAAAGGCAAGCGCTTTTTGAACCTCTTCGCCTACACGGGCGCTTTTAGCTGCTATGCCGCCAAAGGCGGAGCGAAGTCAGTGACGACTGTGGATATGTCCCGTCGCTATCTGGATTGGGCCAAGGATAATATGGAGCTTAATGCTTTGACGGGCACTTGCCGTCAGGAGTGGAGTTCCACAGAAGTACGCGAATTTCTGGAGCGCGCGTCGCTATCGAAAAATATGTGGGACGTGATCTTTCTCGATCCGCCTTCCTTCTCGACCCGAGAAGGTATGGAACCTTTTGATATTCTTTACGATCACCGATCTCTGGTGGAAAGTACCTTGGCTGTACTCGACAAGGGCGGGGTTCTCTTCTTCTCGACCAACCATCAGCGCTTTGAGCCTGATCTCGATGGACTCTTAAGCGCCATATGCACGGAGATTACGTCTCTGACAACTCCTGTCGACTACAAAGGCAAGACTCCGCATCGTTTGTTTCAGATCGTCAAAGCCAAATAAAAACCGAGTGCGTCAGCGCTTGCGCTTTTTTTGGAGAGATCATCCTGATTGGCAATTCGGCTGAGCGTCACTGGATTTACACCGAAATAACTGGCGCTCATAAACTGCGGAATTCTCTGTTTGAGAGTTTCGCTACGTTTGCAAATGCAAAAAGCTTTCATATCCAATTTCATCAGGCGCATTTTGATTCGCTTGCCTCTTCTTTATCCATACTCCCTTCGTGATTCTTCTTTTTACTGACAGATTACGCGTTAAGTTTTTCTAAACATAAAAGTCGCGATGGTTGGCTGGCCAAGTCTAACTCTTCTCACCCGGCTGCGTTACAACCGGGACATCGAAAAGGAGATTCCGAACATGAATAATTTTATCGCTGCCATATTCGCTACAGTCCTTGCTAACACAGCCTTTGCTTCTTGGATCGCACCAGTCCAAACACTCTCTTGCACACGTGACTTTAATGCTTGGGGCCAATCTGGCAACTGTGAATGTCCGCATGCTACTCGCTACGAACGCTCTCTTGGCCAATGTGTTCAGGGCGCGCCTGTAGAGATCTCAGTTGAAGGTACCATCAAGTCTGAGCCAACTTTCAACGGCGATTCAAGCGCCATTGTTCTAACCAACGAGAACAGCGAAAACTATGAACTCGTAATGACCCGCATGATGCGCGCTCATGTCGAAGAACTTGAAGCGCAAGGCCTCAACTTCCGCATCACAGGCGAAGTCCTGGAAACTTACGATGCAAGCAAAAGCGAAGCCGTCTCACGCTCCGTTATCATAGTCAAAGACATCGAAGAACTCGCGACCTTCCGTAATAGTCCTGTTCAACAGAACTCACTTTAAAAAACCAAAACCCGGTCGCTTTTGGCTCCGGGTTTTCTGAAGTCTGATTAGGGCGGACCTTTTAGGGGTCGGCCTTTTTTATTTGTAGACAGGTCCACGCGCTAGCGCTTCTCTCAGCTTACCGATCACCATATCGATTTCAGCCGAAGTGATGTGGAAATGCGGAGTAAAGCGAAGGGCATTTTTACCGCCGTGGATAACGCCGATACCGTGGTGACGAAGCCAGGTTTCAATCCCTTCCACGCCCACCACTTTAAAACCTTCAGGTTTCAGGTGAAGTGCGCAGAGAAGACCCGTGCCTGTGGCATCGGTAACATAGTCTGGAAATTCTTTTTTCAGACCAAGGAATTTCTGAACGAACTCTGCACCTCGGTCACGAATGTTCTGACGAAGCTCGGGTGTGATCATATCGAGAACGATGCACGCAACATCCAGGGCTCTGGGATTGGTCGTCATCGTGTTCCCGTAAAGGCCTGTTTCGTAGAGGCTTGCGGTTTTGTCATCCATGGCGAGAATCGACAAGGGATACTGACCGGCGTTGACCGCTTTGGAGTATGTTTCCATGTCGGGCGCTTCCGCATCCTGAAAGCCTGGGAAGTCACAGATACTCAAGACGCCTTGCGTCCGAATACCCGCCTGAATCGAATCCATCATCAGAAGAGTCCCATGCTCACGGGTCAATTTGCGGGCTTCGTCATAGAACTCACGGGATACGCCAACACCTGGATTGCCTTCACCCATGACGGGTTCCATCAGCATCAGTTCGAAATAGATTTTATTTTTGTCGGCTTCGGCAAAGACCTTGCGGAGTTCGGCGATGTTGTTGATCTCGACGGTCTGCAGATGCTGGCTACGGAAGGACGCCAGCTTCTGATAACTCTTAGCCGATGAGTCCGAGGCCATAGCGGGACGCTCGGTACGACCGTGAAAGCTGCCTTTGAGAGAAAGCATCATGATCTTGTAGCCGTGGTAACGAGCACCAGGGTCCGTGAGTTTCTTCGCATTCAGGTCGGCGATACGAGCGGCCACCGTTACCGACTCCGAACCGCTGTTCAAACAAAGGAACTTATTATAAAGACCTTTGCGACTCGTACGGCTGTGGCCGATTTCGATTTTGAGTTTTTCGGTGAGGCGCTTTTGACTGAAGTTCGCCGTCATGATGTTGGCCATCACCTGTTGACGACCCATCACATCGATGATTTTTTGCGGGGCATGACCGAAGCCGAGCATCCCGTAACCGCCGGAGTCATGCAGGACAGCCCCGTTGGCTGTGATCACCCAAGGACCCTGCGCGTGAATCGCAACGTAAGGATTTACGGAGTTGGCTTCGTAGAAGTTTACGAAATCGCTTTGGATGTGTTTGATGAGGTCCAATTCCGGAAGACGAATTTTTTCGCCAAATTCTTCTTCGAGCTTGAGAAACTCATTGTAGGCAACATCGATGGCATTGACCAGATCGCGATCTTTTTTAGCAAAAGACTCGATCGTGGCATCATCCAATCCTTTCGTGACGGCAGGACCGCTGCGACGACGGATTTCGTGAAGTTTCTTGATAAGCTCCATGGACTCTCTCCCATTATTCTAAACACAAGATCAGAACTATTGATCGGCAGCTCCGCTGGACGAACATGCATCTATCTTTTTACTCATGAGTCTTAGGGACTTAGGCTTGAATAAAAGAAAGGGCAACCTCGAGAGACCAACGCGTTTCACGGAACCATTCAAGCTCATGGAGGAACAGTTGGCCCTCTTTGTCATGCCATAATAGACCAAGCTCTAAGGCTTGGCACAGGATAGGCCGGGGCACAAGACTATATCCACTTTTGAGCTCGATGGCACTGATATTAATGCCTCGTGAGGTTCTTAAACCCGAACTCACGACCTCTAATATCCATGCCTCAATGCCCCTATCTCCGTCAATCTGATTGTACTGCCGGGTAATTATACCTTGAAGTGTGGTCATGGGCTCAGGAACAAATGTTCGCCAATTGCCGCTTTGTTGCCAACGAGTGCCGTAAGGTCCTAATTCCTGAAGAAAGCTGTGCGCTCCTGCCCCTAATGCCAAATAAGAACCACCATGCCAATATAAACCATTGTGTCGCGCTTCATGACCGGGAAGATGCCAGTTGGAAACTTCCTCGTGCTCGTAATCCGCAATCGTCATCAAGCGACAGGCCGTCTCATAGAATCCATACAAACGGTCATCATCGATCGCATGCATTTTTCCCCGGGCCACCCGCCGGGCAAAGGGCGTACTGCCCTCGAAAGTAAGATTGTAAAGACTCGCGTGCGTGGCTCCACTGCTGATGAGTTGAGCAATATCCTCTGCCCAGTCCCTTTCCGTCTGCCCGGGCCAACCGTAAATCAGATCGACGTTGCAGTTGGGAATAAAACGGCGAACCAAACGGACCGCTTCGAGGGCCTGCTCTGCGGTATGTTCGCGCGTCAGCGCTTTCAACCCCTCCTGATGAAAGGATTGCACGCCAAGGGAAATGCGATTGATGCCATGCGAAGCCCAGATCCTGAGGCTCTCTTCATTGATGTGCTCGGGATTGGCTTCGAGTGTGATTTCCGCATCGGGCGCGGTATGAGCGAGGATTTTCCGCATGATAGGAGCGATCTCATGAGTCACAAGGCTCGGCGTGCCCCCACCCCAAAACACGGAATAAAGCTGCGAGGAGACGCCTGGAACTTCATCCCAGACCTTTAGGTAATCATCGAGAAGAGATTCGAGGGAGTGGAGATAGGCCTTTTTTTGCTCTTCGGAGTACAAGGCGGACTTTACGAAATCGCAGTAATGGCAAATTCGTGTGCAAAACGGCAAATGCAGATAAAGCCCGATAGGATGCAAATCACATTTCCTCTTTTGAATCGGTCGACACAGGAACCGTAACAGGGGGCGCCTGGTTAAATTCAACAATTGGCATTCGTTTCACGACGCGGGTATCGAAAATGAAATCGTGAAGCGTTCGTTTATCTTTGTTAAAGCCCGCCATCATAAAACCAATAAAACAAGGCGCGGTGCTCACGAGTTTGCCTATGGTGTCGCGAAAGAATCCTCTCAGAAAACTGATTTTCTCGCCGGTTTGATTATCGACCACCGCGAGAGAAAAAACTTTTTTGCCAAGCGTTGAACCGGTTTTCATGTAGAAGGCACCGGCATAGATTCCGGCGATGACAACATTCGCGGCGCTCAGTTGCAGGGCGGTCCCCATATCTTCGGACTTCAGGTAACGAAAGCCGGTCGCCAGTTGAATACTCACACCCAGGATCAGACTGTCGATCGCTGAGGGTAAGATGCGAATCCAAAAACCTGCGGGCACGATCACTTCATTCGCCATCATCAACCTCTTAAACTAGGAATGTGTGTCTCGATTCAGACGTTCGACCAACGCTGCAACGCCTCAGCGAGTTCCACCAAGGGCAATCCAACCACATTGGAATAGGAGCCTTGAATCGACCGCACGAGAAAGCCGCCGATCCCTTGAATTCCATAGGCTCCCGCTTTGTCCAAGGGTTCCTTGGTCTGGACATAATACGCGATCTCAGCCGGTGATAACTGCTTAAAATAGACGAGAGTTTCGACTGCAAAACAATCTCTATAAACCTGTCCAGCCCGATCACCCACCAGAGCCACGGCGGTGATGACCTTATGCGATCGACCCGACATCGAACTGAGCATGCGAATGGCGTCGGCAGGATCCAAGGGCTTCTCAAGAACAGTTTCATCGAGGAGGCCGATCGTATCGGCTCCGATCGCGACGACCGAACCCGACTTGTCGCTACGTCCGCTGTAAACTGCCTCGGCCTTCTCGAGAGAATTCCGCATGGCGTATTCCACCCCGGATTCGCCGGGCCGATGTTTCTCTTCCGTTTGCGGGGAAACGACCGTGAAAGGCACTCCGAGATAGCCTAAAAGCTCTTTGCGGCGGGGAGAAGAGCTGGCAAGGATCAGACTCGATGTAAAATTCTCAAGAGCGCTTGGCATAGTTTTCCCATGTGGATTGAATTGAAGCGCGATTCAGCGCACCTTCCCGCAGCATCGTCCAGCCGCCACCCGCTTCGATACGGATGAGCGTGGAAGGTAGTGGCAACCCAGATCCCTCGCCAAGGGCCCTGATTTGATTTTCTCCCAGATCGGGTATGAAAACCATATCGTCCTTGCCTTCAGCTTTCAGAAATTGAACCGCTGTCGCCCAATCGCCAATAGCAGCTTGACCCGAAAGGTTGACGCTCGAGCTGGGAAAAGGCGCATCGAGCTTCGTCAAGAGCTCGTGCATCCACTGCTTGTCCGGGCTCCAGTTCGGCAGGCGGAGACCGCAGGTGCCGTTCGCCGCGATGATCGCCTTGGGACACAGATCCGAAGCTTCCCAGATCACGCTGAGCGAGGCGGGCCAAAGATCCTGAAGAACTTGAGACCAGGGGCCTGGCAGTGGCTTCCAGGTCTGGACGGCAAGGTCCCAGTTCGCGATCAGGGAGATGGGACTCTTGTCGGGAGCCCGGGATTTGATGCTCGCAAAATTTTGGGCACCGGCCAGGGAATGAGGGTTAAAACTCAATCCTAAAAGCGTGTCTGTTGGATGTAGGCATACTCTTCCCTTTACCCAAGCTTCGGCAAATGCATCGAGATACGGAGCCTCATCCTGCATATCAACCTTCAAAAATTACGCGGTTTTTGTTGTCACTCGAGAGCACTTCGGTCGCCTGCACCTGACGGTAACGAAGGAGCTCAACAGCGAGATCTGCTTCGTAAGTTGCGATGATTTGAATCGCAAAGAGCGCTGCGTTGGTGAAGCCGGCTTTCCCGAGAGTCATCGTGGCGACCGGAATTCCCGCTGGCATCTGACTCATCGAAAGAAGAGCATCGAGGCCAGCTGTCGCTGCATTCGCGACGGGAACGGCCAAGACCGGAAGATTCGTCTGAGACGCCACAACACCGGCTAGATGCGCTGACATTCCTGCGACGCAGACAACCACCTTACCGCCTTGTTTTTCAAAGGCTTGAAGCAATTCTTCAACCAGAGCGGGCGAACGGTGAGCCGAGGCGATGCGGAGTTCGTAAGGAATTTTAAACTCGCGCAGAATCTCTTGGCCTTTTTCCGTAATTGTAAGATCACTTTGACTACCGAGGAGAATAAGTATTTTTCGCATAGGTAGACTAGGCTTTCCAAAATGAGATTATAGCTTCACAGTTAAACCGTAGGACCCAACTGCAGATCAACGATCATTCTCAAGAACAGATCCGATGTCGCGACGAAACTGAACGCCTTGCCAATCCTTCGTCAAAACATCGATATGCGCGTAGGATTTCTTACGCGCTTCGGCAAAAGTCGCGGCGTGAGTCACGATCGTAAGCATACGCCCTTTGCCCGTGACGAGTTCATCCTTTTCGAGGCGCACCGCAGCAGCGAAGGCACAGAGTTCAGGATTGGTATTCGCGAACACAGACTTCGGCACCACGTAGCGACCGGTCGGGCTGTCGCCAAAGGGATAGCAGGACGATGCCAGCACCACACAGACGGTGGCTCCGCTATTGTCTTTGGCGGCAGCCAGGAAGTGTCGATCCTCGGGCAAAAGTCCCAGTTTCATTGCGATCAACTTCGTCCAATCACGTTTATCATGCACCGCCAGCACTTCCGCTTCGGGATCCCCGAGTCGGGCGTTGAATTCAACGACAGCAAATCCCTCATCGTTCCACATAAGGCCGACGTAGAGACAGCCCGTGTACTTCATTCCGCGTTTGGCAAGTTCCGCGATCAAAGGCTGAACAACCTTGGCCATCACCTGATCACCAGCATCAGCGGGCAACCAAGGCACGGGTGTATAACAGCCCATTCCCCCCGTATTGGGACCGATGTCCCCATCTTTCAAACGCTTGTGGTCGACGGCAAATCCAAGGGGTGTGGGCTCACCTTCCCCCATAAACACAAAGAACGAGCACTCCCGTCCTGTCAGAACTTCTTCAATTACGACAGTTTCAGCGGCTTTCGCCATGCCCGAATAATAGAGGCGTTGGCAGGCTTCCTCGATACTCGCTTCGTCGAAACAGACGAACACTCCTTTGCCGGATGCCAGGCCGCTCGCCTTGTTCACAACGCCGTGGCTACGCTGCAGGGATTCACGGGCCTTCGCGCGACATTCCGCTTCGCCCTTTACTACAAAAAAAGCCGCTGTGGGAATTCCAGCAGCGGCCATAACTTCTTTCGAAAACGCTTTGGAACTCTCGAGGCGGGCGGCCGCCTGCAAGGGCCCAAAACAAGAGAGACCAATCAATTGGCAAGCGTCGGCAAAGCCATCTTCGAGCGGTTGCTCCGGACCCACGACCACAAAATCGATGCCCTGATTCTTTGCATAGCGAGCAAGATCTTCCCAGCGCGCATCGTTGCCGATGTCGAGACGCTGACCATGGGCAAGCATCGTGGGTGATCCAGGCCAGATCCATAGCTCATCTGTGATATCAGACTGTCGGAATTTCCAGGCGAGAGCATGCTCGCGAGCACCTGAGCCAATCAGCAAGATCTTCATGGAATCCATTCCTCTTCGGTGGGTTGCGGACTTGCTCCCACCTTTTAACGAGCCTCATCGACCCTGTCAACACTCACGGGATGGCGCAGCTTGATGCTATACTGTTAAGACGGACCTCTCTTTCCACGAAAGGAGGCCCAAAGGCTTGTCGCTGAGAGGATATCTTCTGAATAACACGGGTAAATCATCGCAAGATTTGTGGGACAACAAGCGATTCGCGTTTTTGTCGGCATCTGCAAGTCGTTTTCCAGAAGAAAATATGACCCGAATGGAGCGCCGGGGATGGCGTCCAGGCATTCAAACGCACAGTGTCGAACAGTGCCTGAAAGCCTTGAACAACGGCAGTTGCTCCATTATCGTCGTCCACGATACCCCCGAGGTCCCGGCCAGCTTTCTCCTCAGAGCGCAACTTGTCGACCCTGTTGGCATCATTACGCCCACACTCGTCGTGCTCGATCCTGCGCATCAGAGCGAAGCTGCCATACTCAAAGACTTTGGCCAGCCTGATTTAGTAAATAATATCAGCAATCCTGGTGAATTTACCGACGCTTTCGAATGGATGCTACGACGCTGGGCGGCAGGCAACCTCAGGAAACTCCTCGCGGCCCGGAAGGTCTACATCGGCAAAGACTTTAAAAAAGCCGCACAACTCCTGACCGGCTTGCGCAGTGAAGTCGACGTTCAGCACATCGTCACACCCTGCGTCGCACAATTACTGATGAAGCAGGGTCAGTACAAATCGGTGGAAACTTACCTCTTGCAAGCTTTGAAGGTTCATCCCCGAAATATCGGGCTCATCGCCACGCTTTCTGAGCTTTATCTGAGAGCGGCCATGCCCGGCACAGCCCTGATGATCCTCGAGGCGGCGCGCAAGAACCACGGCGGATTAAAACCACTTTACGGCGACCAGATTCAAGCCCATCTCATGCTGAATCAGATCGAAGAATGTATTCCCCTACTCGAGACTCTCGTTCGTGACAACTATCGCGGCCGCGACTCGGGACTCTTTTTAGCCCGTTGTCTGATGGCTGAAGGCTTTAGCGAACGCCTGCAGCGCACGTCGGAACAAATGGAAATCAACGAAGTCGAATTTAAAAATGCCTGGAATAAGCTTGCCGGTTGAATACGGATGCCCGTTACCGAGAGCAAACACCTTGATGAGAGCCGTATGGAAAACCAAAGATTCTTAGCCTTTTGGGGATTGAAATCGCTGCCCGGCAACGGTCAGATCGATCTCGATCAGCTATACTGGCAAGAACGCACGCAAGGGCTTTGCTCGCGTCTTCTCCTCTCACTGGAAAAGACCGCAAATATATCTGTCATCGTCGCCCCGGCAGGCCATGGCAAATCCACCCTCGCGCGCTGGCTCTATCAAAGAGTCGACAACGAAACGCACGACGTTGCCCTCTTTTCCCTGCTGAGACAGGAACACGACGCGGGCTGGCTCCTGCCTCGCCTGGCTGGTTATCTAGGCCTTCCTGATTCCATACGCGATACGCGGGTGATTCTGCAGAATTTGCGGATGGTTCATGGAAAAATCCTGACAGTCATCATCGACAATGCTCATTATTTGAGCGATGCCGCTGCTTTTGATGAGATCGTTTCGCTGTGCCAAGTTCAGGCGCTCGTCGACTGCCGCATCAACTTTGTCCTTCTTGGCAATCCAAAACTCGGCCAGAACGTTCAGAACAATCGCGATATTCAGCATCGTCTCGGCCTCTTGAGCGAACTGCATCCTTTCTCCCGGGCGGAGCTGCAAACCTATCTCTCGCAACGTTTGCAGGACATCGGCATTTCCCGTCGTGCGCTCGTACCGGAATCTTTAGCTCTTATCGCTCAGCAGGGATCAATGACCTTCGCGGGTGTGAACGCAATACTCGAAGCTTGCCTTTTCGAAGCCTTCCTGAAAGAACAAAAAACGATAAGCGCGGAAATCGTCTATGCGGCTTGTGAGAACACGGGTATTCGCTTGAAAAAAGAAGAGACCGAGAGCGTCAAAGCGAACAAGATTGCCAGCAAAAAACGATCGACCTCCAGTCCCGCCAAAGCCGTCAACAGCTCAGGAGACCTTAATTCTCTCTTCTATAAAACAGAGATAGATTCTGAGAATGATGGCGAAGGCGAAGACTGAACATCCCGTGAATGAGGCTTTTCGATAAGCCGCTGTTTAAGGCTGAGTGCCCCAAACATAAACCTCCCAGTCCCGGGCTCTCAGCCGCGACTGTTTATATGTAGATTGGCCTGTGATTCAAGCTTTCAAAAAGCTGGTGATCTTCCTCGGTATCCTAGTAATTATAGGATACATAGGCAACCTATTGCTCGATAATCCCTTTATGCACGGCGTGATCCGCAATGCGATCAACGACCAGCTAAAAGACTACACCCACCTCCAGATGAAATTCGAAAACGTCGGGGCAAAATTCCTGCCTCCCGGGATCGAAATCTATGCGCTTGAAATCAAAGACTCCGAATCCAAGGAACTCCTCCGCGCCGCTCACGTGAAGGCAAGTATTTCCTATCAAGCCCTTCTCTTCAGTCGCAAGCAGCTCTTTGATATCGAAATCAACGAGCCGCGGGTGCAGCTGCCTCTCCCGCCGATCGAAAAAATTCTGCGCATGGAAAAATTTCCGGACCTCGGTAAATCCGATGGCCCACCGGTATGGCCCCCGAAACAGCCCTTACCCTTTTATCGCTTGGCCATATCCAATGGTCAGGTTTCCTTGCATCTTGAAGATCAGGCCAAAGAGCTTATCACCCTTGTGGTAAGCGGCCTCGACCTCAAAATGCTCTACCGCTCATGGAACAGCTTTCAAGTCGATATCAAAGCGCTCAACACCAATCTCTCCGTGCAGGGAGCCAAGTTGTTGAGTGACAGCAAGGTCGAACTGCGGATGATCGAGACCGAAGACGGCATGAAGAGCGAGATCTTTCGCATCGATTCCAGGGAGATTGATTCCAACGGGAAAATCGCACTGGGTTTCGAACTCGGACCGCCCCAGGCGGGCAATCGTGAGCGAATTCTGAAGGGCCTCAACCTCCATCTCAATCATCGGATCAATCGAGCTAATTTTGAGATCCTCGGTCGTTACCTGCACATCGAAAAGACCGATGGCGAAGTCAAAGGCCTGGTCGATCTGCAGCTCCAAATCCCCTTCGACGAACGCAAGATCACCTGGGCTCTCGACGGCGAAGGCCAGACTCACAATGCACAGATCTCCGGCTTCAAACTATTCGATAGCAAGGCTGAGTTCATCGTTCGTGAGGAAGGCCTCACCTTCGAAAAGGTTTTGGTTATCAAAGATGGCAAGGAGCAGGCCAAGGGCAAAGGCTTTTTGAGTTTTAAGAAAGAAGCGACGATCGATTTCGATGTCGAGCCCCAAAACATCTCCATGAAAGATCTGATGACTATGCTTCAGGTCGAAGATTTCACGGCCTTTGAGGCTAAGCTCGCACCGACGCAACTCAAGCTCACGGGTCAGATGATGCCTTTTCATCTCGACATTGCCGGGAAGGTTATTTTTGACGATCTCACTTTTCCCTTTGTAAAAGGACTCAGTCCCAAATATCCGGAAGCGCCCCACTGCGAACTCGAAGCGAATCTCAAGGTTACGGAAAAGGCCTTCACGATTGTCAAAGGTCAGGGTCCCTGTCAGAAGTCCGCAAGCTCCGCCGAAGGGCGTTCCCCTCTCAGCCTATCCGGAGACATCTTCTTTTCCAGCAAAGAGGGCATGAACCTCAGTATCACCGCGGACGAACTCGATGGCGTTCTGCTCGAACATTTCATCAAACTTCCCACGAGCGGCATCCTATCCGCAGGCATCCGCATTGCCGGTTCTTACGATAAGTTGGTCGTGTCCGGGGATGCTGAATCTGCCGATCTTTCGATCACAGGCTTTGATGCCAAGAATATCCGCACGAAATTCGCTTTGCCCATCGCTAAGAATCAGGTTGAGATAAGTGAATTGAACGCGCAGATCGGCAGCTCCGGCAGTCTGCAGATTCAGAATTTTATCCTGGGCCTCGCAGCTGATCTTCCGTTCTCGATGACAATTCTCGCCAAACAAATCCCTTCGGAATTCATTGAAGACGGTTTGCTCGAGACTATCGGCAAACCTTCGCTCCGTATCGGCATCGAAAATTTCAAAGGCAGGATCGAAGGCAAGCTCCTCCTCCCCCTTCAGTATCAAGGTCAGGCGCAGATCTCCCTGCGCGACATCGCCTGGGATGAGCAGCGTCTCGTAACCGATCTCAAGACAGAATTCTTCGGAACCAAAACCGGTCAATCCCTCCGGGGCGGGACTGCGCGCCTCGATAAAATCGATGCCAAGTTCACCGTGGACACACTGTTCGACAGAGCCCGCACGGCTCCCTTGCCCAGCTTTCTCCACGGCCTCGGTATCGACGAGAAGACTCAGATCAAAATCGGCCTTCATACGCTCAATGACAGTCAGGATCAGTTTCGAGCCAATCGCATCGTTGAAGCCGAAAACGAGCTGACCTCGCTGCCTTTCGTTGGCAAGTTCTTCCGCGAGCAGAAAATCGGCGGCATCATCGAGCTCAACACCGAACTCGAAGGCCCTGCCGGCCGTCTACAAGGCAAGATCGATGGTGCCCTGCAAAGACCTTATCTCCTGGATATGCCGGTCTCCGCCTTCTCCTTCTCTGGTTTCCTCGATGGCACCAAGCTTCAGATCCCTGAGTTCCGCCATGCCGGCAACTCTCTGGTCGGTCGTCTCAACATTGATTTCGGCAAGCCTGAGCTGCCCTATGATTGGTACATCTATCTCAAGCAGTTTGATGCCCGTGCGATCCTCGGCAAATTCTTTGCGGATGATCCCCGAAACTACGCCTACCTCACGGCCGAATGGACGATGTCCGGTCAGCTCAATAATTTCTGGAAATCCCGCGGCGAACTTTCCTTCATCGATCTGAAGAGCAAGCTCTACCGAAACCTCGGCAGCCGCACGAGCGCCATGGAACTCAACAGCAGTCAGACGGTTCGCGTCGATATATCCCCTGAAAAATGGGGATTTGAGGGCAACAAACCGCTCAAACTGCATGGCGATTTCTTCGACATCTCGATCTCCGCGGGCGAAAACCGTTTGCCCGACAAGCTCGACCTTCGCATGCAGGGGGCCGTGCGACTCGATATTCTCAAAGGCTTTACCAACCTCGTTGAAACAGCACGCGGCGAACTCGTTATCGATGGATATTTAAAGGGCAGTCTCGCCGCTCCGGAATTTTCGATGCGGATTCAGGAAAGAAAACTCGATCCCTTCAATCTCAAAGCATGGACGCCGGTGGCTCTCGGTGTCGTGAACTACGGTCCCTCGCTCAGCGCTGTAAGTCTTGACGTTGAAGTGAAGCAGGACCGGCTCGTCGTCCATCGTTTCCGTGCCAACAAGGGGCGCGAAGGCAATATTGAAATCACCGGAACACTCCTCTTCGATCAGAAGGGCAAAGACCTTTCGCATCTCCTCATCAATCTCGATCGCATCGAATTCAACCGTTTGCAAATCCCGGTCTTGAAATCAGCCGATGCCGTGGTCAGTGGTGATCTGACTTTGAGTGGCAACAACTTTCCATTCAACCTGAGCGGTAATCTGAAGCTCGATCGCTTTCAGTCGATCGGCAGCTTTGATTTGCGCCGCGAAATCGTTGCCTCTCTCTATGAATCCAAACTCTTTAGCAGCTCGGGAGGCGCGGCTCAGGCCGGACCTCTGGTCAATCTCGATATCGGACTCCAGGCGGATCACTCGATCCAGGTGAAGAATAAAACGATCGAAGCGATACTCTCCGCCAACCTTCGCATTCGCGGGACAGATGCGCAGCCCCTGCTCCTCGGCCAGATCATCGCCGATAGTGGGACCTTCAACTACCGGAGAGCCTTTAAGATCACTCAGGCCGTGGTCAGCTTCGACGAACCCGTCTCGCCTCCCAACCCTCGACTGGACATCAGTGGGGAAGCGATCATCAACCCTTATAAAATCACGGTACAGGTCACGGGCGACCTCACCGCTCCCAAAGTCACGCTCACTTCGGATCCACCCACTCGGGACGATGGCACCGCCATCAGCAGCCTCGATATCGTGCTCCTGATCACCACGGGCAAGATCTCCGAGACAGCCAACAAAACCGCGGAAAAAGCCTCAGTAAATGAGATCTTCAGTTCGATCCTCGTCTTCGCGGAAGAACCGATTGAAAAGCTCTTCGACTTGTCGGGGCAGACGGTGGTGCGCGAGGTTTACATAGATTCCTATCTTTCCGAGGCCCAACAACGTCCGATCACGCGTCTCAACGTGCCTTTCAACATATTCAACGCCGCCAACGCCGTGGTTCAGGTGGATGATGAGTCCAATTCCAAAATATCGTTTGAGTATCCCCTACACGAAGGGATAACCTTTACGGGCAGTCTCGATCGTAAGGCGAATAAACGAACCGATACGGAAACCAATCTGTCGAACGACACCGGCTTTGATTTAAAGTTCCGTTTTGGCTTTGACTAGTATTGGATGGCACCGTGGTGGTAGCGACTCTTTCCCGCTTCCGAAGCCTTGTACAGCAAGGGGGATGGCTCTTCCTCACCCTTCTGATGCTGGCCTCTACGGCCTTTGCACGGCCCTGGGAACTCCGCTCGCGCTCCGATCGGCTTCAAAAATCAGCGGCCGATCTCCGCACCCATTTCCCCGAAATTCGAACAGCCGCCGATCTCGACAATCTGGTGAACCTCTTCACTGAGTCAAATTCCCTCGCCTATCTGAATGCATACCTCGATAATGACACAGTGATTATCGAAGCAGAGATCGCGAAGGTCATCCATGCGATCCAGATCAAAACCCTCACGCGCAGCATCCGCTTCGAAGTCGAAAGCAAAGTCGGCAAGTATGTGGGACAGACCGATTCCGAAGAACTGCGCAAACAGATATCGGATGAGATCCTCGTCGACCTCAGAAACAAGAGCTTTTATCAGGCGCGCTTGAAATTCATCGAGACGGGCAGCTCGAACGGCATCAGTTACGATCTCATCGTCGACGAGGGCCTGCCTTGCAAGGTGGCTCGCATCGACGCCAATTTCAAACTCCCCGCCCGCATCAATTCGCCCTTTAAAATCGGGATGGACTGCAACATCAGCGAGATTCGGACGGTCCTCTCCGATCTGGAGGGCGACCTCGTAAAAGCGGGCTACAATCTTCAACGTATTCAGAAACCCGAACTGATCTTCGATCCCAAGTCCAACACGGCGACTCTCAAGGTCGAAGGGAGCCTTGGCAAAAAGATCCGTTATAAGGTCTTTTCACCGGCGAAAGCTCCGGGCGTGCTTTCCATCATGTTTGGCGACAGCCTGAATTCACTGGATAGCAGCATCACCGATCCCGATGCCATGGCCTCCGAACTCGCCCGCAAATACCAGGCCCAGGGTTACGACGACGTTCAGGTGGCAAGACCGGTCATTACCAATCCCGACGACGAGACGATCGAATATCAGCTTTCCGTGACAACAGGCCCCGAATATCGCATCGTCGATGTCCAATACGAAGGACTCCTGGCGATGACGCCCGATGAGGCCAGCGATGCCATCGATATGAAAGCCAGCATCGGCAACGCCCCCCTTTTCTCGCAAGACCTGGTCATCGCCGCGCGCGAACGTCTGATCAGCCTCTATCGCCAGAGGGGCTACTGGGACGTGAATATCTTCGAACCCCGCATCATCAAGAACCCCAGCAACGGGGAAGTAAAGATCGTTTTTGTTATTCGCGAAGGCAAAAAACGTATCTTTGAAAAGCTGGTGATCACGGGCAATCAGGCGATGAAGACGCAAGATATCGAAGATCTCGTCTCACTCGAGCAAGGGGATGCCCTTGATCGGCAGACTCTCGTGATTTTTGAAAAACAACTGCGCAACCTGTATCGGCAAAAAGGTTATCTCCATCTGCAGATCGCCGTCGACCTTCAACAGAATCGCCAACTTCGTGATGTTGAAACGAAGGTCATCATTCAAATCAGTGAAAATCAAAAGAGCCGCTTTGGCGAAGTCTTCGTCAAAGGCCTGATCAAAACCGATCCGAAAGTCGTTCAGCGCGAGATGCGCTTTAAGGTGGGGGATGCTTTTAACCCGGATCTTGTCGAGGAAAGCCGTCAGGCACTGACCGATCTGGGACTTTTCAGTTCGATCAGCATGGTCCCCCTCGAAAGCGCCGGCAAGGAATCTGTGATCTCCTACTCCATACTCGTTCGCGAAGCGCGCTCCGGAACCGTCAGCTTCGGTCCCGGCTGGAGCCGCGCCGAAGGGCTGAGATTCTCGCTAGAGAGTTCGTACAACAACATCGGTGGCGTCGGGCGCAAGGTCTTTTCCAAAGGCACGCTCAATGAAGAACGTGATCAGACCTCACTGGGCGGCAAGACTCTGCTTGGACGCTACGCAGGTGTTGGCTACTTCGAGCCCTGGCTGTTCGAACTCCCGATCGATGGGACCCTTGCCTTCAACTACAAAGCGGAAGCCCGTGACAACCTTTGGGAGATCAGTCGATCGGCGGAGGCTATCGTCAGTCACCGCGTGCGGCAGCTCAGGCCGAAGACCTTGATCGAAGGCTTTACGCTCTACAAGGAAGCGAGGGAGGAAGCGGAAGGATCCGTTAAAGATGCGACTTTGATCGATTCAGGCAACCTTCAGATTCGCGAGGTTGGCATTCGCGCTATCACAGACGGACGAAACAACCTGGCCTGGCCGACTCGCGGCTATCGGATTACCACCGAAGTGAGCACGGCAGCGTTTGTTTTCGGCGGCAGCCTCAAATATCTTCGTTGGGGATTGGGTTACAATATCTATCGTGAGATCGTCACAAACTGGGTTATCGCAGCGGGATTCAACTACACGACCTATTCGAACGTGAAGCGTCTCGATAGCAGCGATGTGCTGCCGAGCAGCGAGCGCCTGCCTTCGGGTGGACCGGAGAGCAACAGGGGCTTTAAGGAAAGCACTTTGGGTCCTATATTTATCGCGCAAGACGACAAACAAATCTTCGATGGCGGCTCCCGCGAAGGCTCGCATCGACTCGAGCTCCGCTATCAACTCATTCCAGAAACAGTCGCTCTCACCGGTTTTCTCGATAGCAGCAACAGCTCATTCTCTACTAAAGAAGAGGAGCGCATTCGTCAGGAACAGGCAACTGTCGAAGGCGATAAGAAACCGATTTTTGCCGAAAATGAGCCCTACCGCTTCGAAGACGTCATCACTCATCCCAGTTATATCTGGACCAAGAACTACGTGTCGTACGGCGTAGCCGGCAACTACCTGACTCCTCTCGGATCCGTTAATCTTTCGTTCGGCTGGCCCTGGAGGCAATGCCTGAACTACCAGACTAACTGCCTTTATCCCCGCGGTAACAGCAATTACCGGAAGCTAACGGGAGCCGTGGTCAGTTTAAATATCGGTGCGAACTTCTGAAATCGCCCACGCCCTAAGGCGGCAGCCACCCCGCGCCGTTTCCCCAAGATCCGTCATATTTTGTGTCTGTTATTCACCGACAGTAGAGCAAACGGCTTTCGGCTTGCAAGTTATAAGATTTAGATGGCAGCGAGCCGCAATTCTTTACATTTGCCTTGAAAGCCGGGGATTTTGCCACTTTTAGGGATTTGGGCGGACGTTTTTAGGACCTCATCATTTTTAATCTTATTGTATCTAAGAGATGCTCACTGTGATCAATCACCAGCTCTTTGCATCCCAGGTGAAGATCGAGGCGCTGCTTGCACCCTCACTTTCGCGCAGAGCCAGCCAAAAATTATTCGTATCATCTACAAAGATCGCTTGGGCGTTTGCCAAGTCCTTGGGTATTTCATAGGCATCTCGGGCGCGCAATTTATGACATGAATTTCCGTTTAGTTCCAATATCTTACCCTTCGAGCGATTGAGGAGAAGAAGGTTTTGGGATTTGGGATCGAGACTGATGCTGTTGATCGCCTCGATGTCGCTGCCGCTCATCCCCTCGACAAAACAGGAACGAACAACCTGACAAATCTTGAAATTATCCTGATCGCATTTGAGTGTGAACAGAGGATTGTTCCCCGCACGCAACCACATCACATACTGACTTCCATCTCTATCCTTCCACTTCTTGGGGATAGTTGTGATGCCGGCGATAAGGTCGGGATTCTGCTTTTCCTTGATGAGAGTTTTCGTCAGACGGGCTCTCAGGGAAGCCGTCTCAGCGCGCGTGGGTTCGCCCCTGCCATCGCTTGCCGGCCTCGGAATATCCAGGATCAGGTCGGCCGGCAACTGCCAGGATTTGAGGACCTCATCCCAAACCAGCAATTGACGGGACATCACATCGAGAAAGGCCCAGTGCGCGCTGAGGTGGAGCACGGAACGTATGCGCCGCGGCTTATCCTTGGGTTCAAACGCAATACGTTCGCTCCCTTCGTAGGGATTGTGGAGGGAGCCAAAGCCCTGATCAACCTCCTTCGCGTCGGGATTGTAGGTTGAGCGAATATAGAAGCTACTTTCTCCGGGAAAGCTGAAGACCGTTGGACCCTCGCGGTAAATGCCGTAGAGGGACGATTCAAGCGCAATCCCTGAATGCTTTACCTTTTTGAGATCAAATTGTTTTCTAGGCTCCTTGGCGTTCGCCCCAAAAGCGACGAGAGAGGTAAAGGTCAAATTCGCGAAGATCAAAGCACGCAATATCATCCCTCAGGTCCTTTTTAGCGAAGGCCGGTCAACAGCCGCCGTTCGTGGTAGAATAAGAAAGAATGCCGAGAACCTATCCTAAACGTTGCTGATCGGAGCATCGACTCGTTATGCCAGAATCACAAGCGACTTATGAGTATCTCAATAATCATCATTCTCACGAACGTTTACAAATTCTACACAGAATGCGTGAGAAAGAAGAATGGTTTCCGATATCTCTTTGTTCCGATCTTTTAAGACTGAAGCTCCATCATGAAGAGCACATCGCTATTCTCCATGCGACTCAGAGCAAGCAAAGGCTTGTTTTTGAGGATTATATCACAAGTCAGATCGGTCACTGGGATCAAAACCTGGCGGCGGCCGCGCTCTGGGAATGGGCTTTGCGCAGCGACTGCATCATGTGGCACAGAACTCTGCCCCTCAGTACTTCCACGCTTTCCACGCAGCGTATCCGCTATACTCTGGCCGACCTCGCCTGGTACGGCGGTGGTTATGCTCTGCTCGAACATCTCGTCAATACCGAAGGCATGGAAGAGATGTCCGTGGCCTATCACGCGCTCCTTTGTTTCCGAGCGTTACAGTTCGGCATTAGATCCGAGCGCTTGATTCGGCTCGCCAAAGATGCTTTCAAAAACGATTCCGCGCATCCTTCGGTTGCACCCGAGAAGACGATGCCCTATTACCTCGCCTATCTCTATCGTTACGAAAATGCTTGGCTGAAGGAACACAACAGCAGCCAGGGCCTATCATCAATATGGTCGCAGTTCACCAAAAGCCTCATCGATGAAAAGACGGTCGACAAGGATCTGAAAGCTTTGCTCTCCCTGCGCGAAAAAGATTTTAAAAAAGCCGATCAAAAGACTTTCATGCGCTGCTGGCCGAGCATTTGGGATCGTCATCATCTGACATCCGAACATCTTTGTTTCGCTTTTAAGGTTATGGCCGAACATCCGTGGCAGGAAATCACCCACTGGGAATTCATCTCGGGTATCCCGCAGGCAACTATGATGGAAGCTCTCAGAACAATCGAAGATCCAAAGGCCTATATCCTGGCCCTCAATCTGGCCGGTAGTTTTCTCGATATCGAAAAGCAGACGGAATTCATCGACAAGCTGCGCCTCGTCCTTCAGCACGCGGCCGATCCCTCCCTGCTCCTGTCGACCGTATTACCCCGCTATTCCGCTTTGCTCAACACGTCGGGCAACAGCAGCACGTTTTCCAAGATCTTTGCCGAACGCCAGATTATGATTAAGGCGTTCCGTGAAGGAAGCAGCAGCGAAATCCAGGGCCTGGGTATCTGGGAGAAGGAATTCTCTCCCGACGAAGCCAATCGCCAGAACTTCTTTGCGATGGCCTACAATGGCAAGCAGCTCGAAGAAGTCAAAGGCAACGACTTCTGGGCCTCGATGACCAACGCCTGGCTCAAGCCCACACCCGAGAAAATCGATTCTCTGGCGCAGATGGCTCGTCAGGAACCGCATCTCTTTCACCTTTGCTTTATCGATACCCTCGGTCGCTTCAAAGGCGCCGATAACGCTGCGCTCAAGCTCCTCGATTTTATTCGCAGCAAGGAAGAGCCTATCCTTCGCAGTATCGTCTATGCCTTGCAGGGTATCGGAACGGTTCGAGCGTCGCAGGAACTTGTGGCCTTCCTCACGCGCCCCAACATCAATGCAATGCTTCAGCTTGAGATCGCTCAGCTGCTCAAGGAGCGGGATGTGACTCATCTCCAGGCCGAACTGCGCTCTGCACTCAACGACTTGCATTTCCGCACCATGACCGACAGTCTGCATATCGGTCTGCACGATGCGATCACCAGCCTTCTGCTCATCGACGAGCCAAGCAAGGCCCAGAGGATTATGGGTTCGGACTCGAGCACGCCGACCACGGCCGACCTCGACAGTCTGCTTGAGCAGAAGATCAAGCGTTACCAGGAACTCTCGAGCGAAGTCAAACGAGCCCTTCGGACCGCTCAGTTCTTCCACATCCAGGTCGAGAAGGTCAAAGACCGTCTCGAGACGATCGATCTGTCGCCGACGATAGACATGCAATACAAAGCCCTGGAAATTTGTTTCCGGGAGAAATTTGAAGATGCAGCCGGCGAATTGATTCGCAAAGGCACTCTGCAGAGAAAACTGGATATCATCGGCTACGCACGCCCCATCCCGCAAGCGATGGACGACTATGAGATGTATATCGAAAACCTCCCGATCGTAAACACCATCCCCTTCTTCAGTCGCTTCAAACTGCGCAAAATGCTTCGAGCCATTTGCCAGTACCGACCCGGGAAACGTTTCACTTTGGACGGCCTCAAAGCTTTTGCGCTGTTCTTTATATGTTTTTCGCGTAAAGATTGTCGTTTCGGATTAGGCGATCTTTTCCATATTAAGAACATGAGTAGTGATCAACTCTTACTTTACTGCAAAGAGCTGCACGTCTTTCAGGACTTCCGCAACCGTGCCGCGCACGAAGGATTTCACCCGGACGCCAGCAACAATCTCGATAGCATTTGGGAAAGCACAGCCGCCATTATCGAAGGCATGTTCATCATTGCCGACGGTCTGGAAGAATCTGTATCTCCCAAAATACTCCTGAAGAGCAGCTAAGGAGCGATCTCATTGGATCGCTCGTACTCTCCACATCGCAAGGAAACAGTGTCGATGGCGACTAGGCCTCATATCCTTTTTGTGCTCGGTAATCCCAAAGATGAAATTGCTTTGACCGAAGCGTTGGGCGCCAATTACATACTGGAGTTCTGCCAGGACCCGGATCTCACTTTGGAAATGGTGGAATCCTCCAAACCGAAAGTGGTGGTCCTGAGCTTTCAGGCTGATCTCATCAGCCCTCTCGCGATCGCTCACGTTCTCCGCAGCGATCCCCGGGCGGACTACACAGGACTCATCTATATCTCGCAGCTCGAAGCCAATGAATGGCTCGATCGAGCCGTCTCGGCCGGGGTGGACGTCTGCCTGCCCGAAAGCCGAACGATGCTCCAGACGATCTTGGCGGTCGAGAGCGTCTTGAGACTCTGTGCCGTCAAAGCCGAAGTTCAAAAGTTGAATGAGACGATGCACAACGCCTATCAGCGCCTTAAAAGCCTGTCGTTCACCGACGACCTCACCGGTTTCGGCAACCATCATTTCCTGACCAATCAGCTGCGCATCGAATTCAAACGCGCGCAGCGTTATCAAAAGAATCTTGCGCTTCTCATCGTCCGGATCGATAGCCTCAAGGATCTCACATCGATCAATCTCCTGCAGGAGACACTGCTCGGTAAGGTTGGACAGACGATCGGCAGCTTGGTGCGCTTCGAAATAGACTTCTCGGGCCGTTCGCGTGAAGCTGATTTCTTCGTGATTCTCCCCGAAACCGAGCTCGATGGTGCGATCAGTGTCGCCGAACGCATTCGTAAGAAAATCTACAAGATTCACGGCAATGCCGAGAACCACCATCTGGCGACGTCCGTCGGTGTCGCACATTTTGATGGCGATCGGGGGAATTTTGAGAGTTTCGAAGACCTTCTGAACACCGCTTACCTTGCCGTGAACGACGCGCAAACACACGGCGGCGATCAATACTGGGCGCTCGATACTTCGGCCGCAGAAATGCCCGAAGAACGCACCGCTTGATTCCAAACAGGCTTGCCGTCCCGCACGGCAGGCACTCCTTCCTTGCAAGTCAACCCCTAGCTGGTTAATCTTTGGACAAGCACATCTTTTTTAAGAGTGGGAGTTCAAGCGCCATGGCCATCCGCTTAAAATCTTCGATCCGAACAATTTCCAAATTATTTCTACTCGTACAAGTGCTGGTCGCGCCCAAACTCATGGCCCAGGATCCCGAGCCTCTGGCCGATGAAAATTGGGACGGAGCACCCCTGGTTTCCCTCGAAGCGCGAACCATCTTTCCACTCTATATCGGAGCGGGCCTCCAGCTTCATGCCTCACCCCAACTCCGTATCGGCCTCGACTTTGGCAAGACCCCGGGGGCGTATGCAGAGGCGATTGGGAGCACGGCCTCGAAAGTCATGGGAAACAGCGACTATAAGCCGACAATCGTTGCCGCTTTTTCTGACAACAGTCTCTATCGCACCTACGTCCGTTACACGTTTTCAGAAGAAATGTCGGGATGGGCTGTGGAATTTGGTCTGACTCAGATCAGTTCAAAAGGCGAAGAAAAGGTCAGTGACGTCGCTCGAGTGACTTCGAACGGCCAGGATTATAGGCAGATCGTAAACACGATATCGGCACTCGGTTACCGTCCTTACGTAAACATGCGAACCAAAATGCTGCTGGCCGACATCATGGGCGTCTATCAGTGGGAATTCCCTCATAGTTTAAATTTTTCGGTCGGAGCCGGCCTCGCCAAGATAACTGGGGCGGAAGTGGACCTAAGCACAGATGTACCGCAGTTCGACTCCTCCAAGCTTGGCATTGCTCTCCTCAGCCTGGCCGAGTCGGATTTGGCCTCTGGAATCGAACGCTACGGTCTTAGCCCCATACTTTCCTTCGACGTGGCTTACGCCTTCTGATGAAGTTGTCGTCCTTCGAGATAAGTGCTATCTCTCCTATGTTATCTAGAGGGATTTTAAGCATTCGAAGGAATTAACATGGAACAGAAAGTTGCACTAGTGACTGGGGCCTCCCGTGGCATTGGCAAAGCGATCGCCCAATCGCTTAGCCAAAAAGGCTATCTCGTCGCTATCCATTTTCGATCTCAAGAAGCGCACGCGCAGGAACTCGCTGCCTCCATTCCCGGTTCGAAAATTTTTCAAGCCGACCTCGGAAGTGAAGAGTCTTGCGTACAGCTTGCCAAGAACGTGAAAGAAGCGTTTGGTCGAATTGATGTCCTCGTCAACAACGCAGGCATGAGTGTCGATCAGCTCATCACTTTCGCGAAACCCGCGGATTTCGATCAAATTCTCAACGTCAATCTCAAGTCGGTTTTCAATCTCACCAAAGCGGTTTCACGCTTTATGATCAAACAAAAAGGTGGTTCGATCATCAACC
Organism: Oligoflexus sp.; assembly: GCA_014377445.1. Classification (GTDB taxonomy): domain Bacteria; phylum Bdellovibrionota_B; class Oligoflexia; order Oligoflexales; family Oligoflexaceae; genus Oligoflexus. The sequence continues at coordinate 4,215 of JACMPP010000063.1, read as the reverse complement.
TTACCTCCGTCGTCGGACACACCGGCAACGGCGGCCAAAGCATGTACGCGGCCTCCAAAGGCGCGATCACGGCTTTCACCAAAAGTGTTGCCGTGGATCTCGCATCCTTCGGCATCCGGGCGAACTGTGTCGCCCCCGGCTTTATCAAAACGGATATGACGGATTCTCTCTCGATTGAGGTGAAAGAGGGAATATCGGCTAAGATTCCTTTGAAGCGCCTCGGCAATCCGGAAGAGGTGGCTAGCTGCGTTTGTTTCCTCGCGTCGTCGGAAGCTTCCTACATTACGGGCTCAACCCTACACGTCAATGGCGGCATGTACACGTCTTGAAAGGTTAGGGCTATGCAACCAACTTATCTTCATGCGATGGGACACTTCCATCCGGAGAACCTGCTTCCCAATTCGTTTTTCGACTCGCTCGAAATAGGTTCGGACGGCTCGTGGATTGAAGATCGTACCGGCATTCGCTCGCGTCGCAGTGTTTTGTGCGCGGATGACATTCGTGATCTTCGCTTCGAACGCAAGACGCTTCAGCAATTGCGCGACGAAGGCCGCGTGATGAGCATTGCCGATCTGTCGGTCGAAGCCTGGAAGGTACTCGTCACCCGCTATCCCGACCTCGATCCCAAAACGATCGACACCTTGATTTGCGGAACATCGATTCCGGACTTTGACATTCCGGCCAACGCCTGCACGATTGCGGCCAAGCTCGGTTGGAGCTGTCTGTCTTTCGATGCAAACTCGGCTTGTTCGAGTTTTGTTCTCGACCTTCATGTCGCAAGGCAGATGATTTCCACTGGCGCTCAGAAGACGATGGCGATCTTCAATCCGGAGCGTTATTCGCTTCGTATGGATTACACCGACCGAAACTCCTGCATCCTCTTCGGCGATGGCTGCTCGGCAGCCATTCTCTCGTCAGAGGCCCGTCCTGGATCGCTTCGTGTCATCGACACGCTTCTCTACTCGGATCCATCCGGCTACGATCTCGTAAAAGTGCCCGAAAGTCAGTGCTTCTCGCAAAATGGCAAGGCCGTGCAGAAATTTGCAATCACACGAACGATCGAAGTCACCGAACAGATCCTCGCCCGAAATAATCTTCTGCCTAAAGACATCAAATATTTCACAGGGCATCAGGCGAACCTTCGTATGATTACTTCTGCGGCGGATCGTCTGGGTATCCATACAGATCACCACCTTCACAACGTCGCAGAACTTGGCAATCAAGGGTCTGCAGGCGCACCGTCGGTACTCTCCATGAATTGGAATCGCTTTGAAAAAGGTGACCTCATCGTCCTGGCTGTGGTAGGTAGTGGATTGACCTGGGGTGCGACCCTACTCGAAAAAACTTAAGTTTATGAGCCCTCCCCTGAGGGCTTTCCCCAAACCAGGAGGTTTGTCTTGAAGTTCATGTATGCGGGAATTTTCAGTTCCACTGTGTTGCTCGTTGCCTGTGTGACATCACCGGAAACCGGTCGTCGTCAGCTCAACCTCGTCTCCGACAGTGAGATGAACGCGATGGGTGAGCAGGCTTATAAGGAGATGCTTGGGAAAGCCAAGGTCTCTAAGAACCCTCAGCTCAACAGCGAGATCGTCAACGTCGGCAAACGCATCGCCGCAGCTACGGGCGTATCCTACGACTGGGAATTCACTATCATTGATGAAAATCAAGTCAATGCCTTCTGCCTTCCCGGTGGGAAGGTTGCGGTGTACACGGCATTGATTCCGGTCGCCAAGAACAATGCGGCCCTGGCAGCAGTCCTTGGCCACGAGGTAGCCCATGCTGTTCTTCGCCATTCGGCAGAGCGCATGAGTCAACAGATGGTTATGAACCAGGGGATGCAGATCGCTGGCGCTTTGTTCAGCGGTTCGCAGCACAAGGACCTTATCGCAGCGGCCATGGGCATCGGTGCTAACTACGGTGTAGCACTTCCCTTCGGGCGTTATGAAGAAGCTGAAGCCGATCGCGTTGGCCTCGAGTATATGGCGAAGGCCGGATACGATCCACGCGAAGCCATTGGACTCTGGGAGCGCATGGGGGCCATGAGTGGCAGTCGCCCACCCGAGATTCTTTCGACTCACCCGGATCCCGTGAATCGTGCGAAGGATTTAAGTAAGCATATGGATAAGGCGCTGGCGCTTTATAATGCGGCTCAGAAGCAGCCGACTGCGCAGTTGGCGAAGCCTTAATCTTAGATTCAATTGGAGGAGCTGCTCACAAGGCGGCTCCTTTTTTTGTATGCAAAAGTTTGGCGACATTAGCGAAGGTTGCTTGATGTCTCTCGCCTTTTGAATCCACTTGATCGAATCTTATTTTCAAGGTCCTACTCAATTCTCGAGGCAGGATTTTATTTCCTATACAAATCAATAATTTAACCTAAATTAAAAGTTGTATTAGACAACTTTTAAAAAGTGAGCTATACCCTCATGAAGCTAAGAATGGCGCGAACCCTATTTAATGAGTTACGCAAAGAAGGACGAATTACTATCCTTCGCCATGCTTGGCAAGCCCATCCCAATCGCGGCTTCACTCGCATAGAATTGGTAAAATTGGTCCAGGGGAGTGGAAATTTGCAACTGAACCTTTTTCCATCGGCTCAAGTTGGTTCTTTCCTTTGGATTTGCAAGGATCTCGAGGACAGAAGGACGGAAATTGCAATAGTCATAGAAACTGAAGACAATGGCGATTCAATCGTGATCATCCACGCGTTTCGCAAGGGAGTTACCTTATGAAAAAGCTAACGATAAGAAATTACACGTATGAAAATGCTCTTGGAGCCTTCATATTCGAATCTGTGACAGTATTTGTCCCAAACGAATGCAAAGCAAAAATCACCAAACAATCACAACTCGAGGACATTAATTATGGCCTCTCTGCCGACGAAATCATTCGACTTGAAATGTCTATCGGACTGAGATTCTTCGAAGAAAATTTCCGAGACATTTTTGAAGGCGTTCGGCTCATTAACGCCAATGAATTGCGGGCCATTCAAGAAATTCTATTTGTCAATCGAACCGATTTTGCAAAGTTGCTTGGATTGCATAAAGCCTCAATAACCAACCTCTACAAAGGCAGTAATATGAGTAGCACAATCGCTAATTTAATCATGGAAAGGCTAGGCAATGAACTTTCCCGGCCTGGGGCCTCAAAGTTCATGTTGGACGGTGGAGCGGCAATGCCAAGCATGGACGAAGACGCTACGGAGAGGGTTAATGCAGCGCGATTCCGAAGGAATAAAACTGCATCATGACACAAAAAATCGCCAAAAATCAATCTCATCAAGCATTTAGGCTAGGATTTAAGACCAAGCTGGGCGAGACGCCTTCGCCCCTTAAAGAACATGTTCCGCATTAAGATTTCAACACCACACTTCTCTATTTGAGACCCACTCAAAAATCCGACTCAATTAAAACCCATGACGACCTCGACTCAACGGGGTGGTAAGTGAATATAAATTTCCGACCTTTAATGGGGCAACTTATTCCATTTCACAATAATTTCTTGATACCCATCCCTTTGGACTGACATATCCGTTATTTCGCCTCCCATGGCACGATAAAAATCCAATGCGTTTATATTTTTGTCGATGCAGCATAAATACATCGATTTCTTTCCCTCGTGAGTCAAGCGTTCTATGGATTTTTGGAAAAGAAGTTTACCCGCACCTTTTCTTTGATTTATTTTAGGAATATTCATCGACCAAAGCTCCGAATCAAACCCGAACTCACCCCTAGGTGTCCCACTTGCACAAGTTCCTATTAATTTTTCGTCTAAAAAAGCGCCTAAAAGAATAAGATTAGCTTTGTTTCCCTCAATAATATCCTTCCATCTGGGAATCATACTTTCATCGGTCATTTCATTCAATTTTTCAGACGGAATCATACCTTGATAGGTATCATGAAAGGTTTGGACATGAATTTTTGCTGCATCTACTACGTCTTCAGATACGAGTTCTCTTATTTTAATGTTCATATAATTCTCCGAATTAAGAAATAAATCGATGTATATGGACCTTATTCTTTTTCAGTATTTTCAGTCCAAGCAACTGCTTAGCAAACAGCGCATTTTTCGCCATTAAACTTATTTGTCCACGTTCTGATAACACGTTCAATCTTATGTTTTTTCCATTTATGTTCGCAATCCACCTTGGCTCTCTAGCCAAAATTAAGTGCACGCCAGTTAAGACTGCACCTTAAACAAAAAAAGCGCCAGCCTAAG